>DATINX010000334.1:0-11282 GCA_035473835.1 Candidatus Dormiibacterota bacterium
GCTACCTGATGGAGTTTGCCTTCTATGCGCCAGATCGCCGGCTGACACTGTCATTTCCGTCGCCGTTCTTGAGGAGCGCGCCGACGATCCTCACATCGGAGTCCGGTGAGCCGGGCACTCCGGGATCGGTGCGCACCGAGGAGATCGCCTCCTTCGAGGAGAGCTTCAAGAGAGAGCTCATCCATTTCCATGAATGTGTGACCACCGGCGCCACGCCGGTGACGTCCGCCGAGGACACGCTCCATGACATCGCCCTGTGCGAAGCCATCGTCGGCGTGCACCGCAACCGCGCGCCCCGAGACAGGCCGTCCGAGCCTGCTCTCTCCGTCGTGCGCTGACCTGATGGCAGGCGCCGGCGGCGGAATCCTCATCGCGAATGCGCCGGTCAGCTACGGCGCGTTCGAGCTCACCGTCGGCATAGATCCGAACGTGCCCGACGCTGCGTTCGTGTTGGATGAGGTCGCCGGCGCGGGCTACGCCGGGGTCGACCTCGGGCCGGTCGGCTATTTCGGGCAGGGCGATGAACTCGCGTCCGCCCTCGCATCGAGGGGCCTGGTCCTGTGCGGTGGCTTCTTCGAGCTTCCTTTCAGCGACCCCCAGGCGATGCTGGCCGCGATGCCGGGACTGAGTGCGCTGCTCAACGTCTTCGATTCGGCGCCAACGGCGGACGCGGGCCTGAAGCCGAAGCCAACGCTTGCGGATGCAGGCAGCGAACTGCGCCGCGCCCGCCCCTGCCAGGCGGCGCGGGATCACGGTCTCGGCTTCGACGCCGACGGTTGGAAGAGGTTCGCCGACGGCGTCGAGATGGCCGCGGCCGAGTGTCGCAAGCGCGGCTACGAGCCGACCCTTCACCACGAAACGGGCACGCACATCGAGGCGGAGTGGGAGATCGCCAAAGCGCTGGAGCTGACCTCGATCGGCCTCTGTCTGGATACGGGACATCTTCTGCTTGGTCAAGGAGACCCGATGCGGGCGCTCGGTGCGTGGGGGCCGCGCATCAACCACGTGCACCTGAAGGATGCGAGGCAGGCCATCGTCGACGACATCGTTCGTGAGGCCGCGCCGGTGGCCGAGATCTGGCGGCGTCAAGCCTTCTGTCGCCTGGGCGAGGGCGACCTCGACGTCGATGGCGTGCTGAAGGCGCTGAAGAGCAGCTACTCAGGGTGGATCGTCGTCGAGCAGGACGTGCTGCCCGATCCGGCCGGCTCAACGGGACAGCCGGCCGGCGACCAGCGGGCGAATCGCGAATTCCTGAAGGCGCGGGGCTTTTGACCGTGGCCCCGTTCAGGGTCGGCCTTGCTGGAGCAGGCAGGATGGGCCGCAACCACATGCGCGGGATCGAGCGCTCCGACCAGGTCAGCATCGTCGCCATCGCCGAGCCGGTGGCGGCCGCGCGCACCGCGCTTCAATCCACCGGCATCACTGTGCATGCAGACCTCGACGCGATGATCGCCGCCGGGGATCTAGACGGGGTGCTCGTTTGTGTGCCCAGTACGATGCACCTCGACACCGTCAAACGGCTCGTGGCCGCCGGGCTGCCGATCCTGTGCGAGAAGCCGGTTGGCATCACCGCCGAGCAGGCTCGCGAGGCGGCGCGACTCGTCGCCATGGCGAGTCTGCCGTTCCAGGTCGGCTTCTGGCGGCGCTTCGTGCCAATGCTCAAACGCTTGCGGGACCGCATCGCCGCGGGAGAGCTGGGGGACATCTACCTCGTCGCCAACTATCAGTGGGATGGGCAGCCGCCCGGCGCGTACTTCCGCACGCACAGCGGCGGCATCTTCATCGACATGGGCGTACACGAGTTCGACCAGACGCGATGGCTGACGGGCCAGGAGTTCGGCGCCATCGAGGCCCTGGCCTCCGGCGTCGCCGGCGAGCCGTGGCCGGGCGACCCTGAGAGCGCGCAGGCGCTGTGCGACCTGTCGGGGGGCACCAGCGCCGTCATCTCGCTGGGCAGGCGCTTTCCGCTCGGTGACGTGTGCAAGGTCGAGGTGTTCGGCACCAAAGACGCGGAAGAGTGCCGCTTTCTCTGGCCCCCCACCGCCGACGAGACGTTCTTCGAAGCGCTCAAGGTGCAGGCCGAGAGCTTCGCCGCCTACGCTCGTGGAAGAGGCGAACGCGAAGGCGCCGGCGCGGATGACGCGGCCGCTGCGCTTGCGGCGGCGGAGCGTGCCGCCGGCCTTCTGAACATGAAGTGAGCCGATAGTGGCGACCACCGAAGTTGGGATCGGCATCGTGGGCTACGGGATGACGGGCCGCGCCCACTCGTACGCGTACACAGCTGCGCCCGTGATGCGCTCGCTGCCGGTCCGTCCACGCCTTCGAGTGATCAGCGGCCGAGACGAATCGAAAGTGTCGAAGGCGGCGGCTGCGTACGGCGTCGAGAGCTTTGTGACCGACTGGCAGGCACTGGTACAGCGGCCAGAGGTCGACATCGTCGACATCTGCACTCCACCGGGCACCCATGCGGAGATCGCGAACGCTGCGATGGCGGCGGGCAAGGCCGTCATCTGCGAGAAGCCGCTCGCGGTCACCTACGCGCAGGCGTCCGGCATGGCGCAGACAGCTCGCGGCCGCGGCGTGCTCAACGCGGTCGGTTTCAACTATCGCCGCCTGCCCGCGGTGTCGCTGATGAAGAGGATGGTGGACGAGGGCGCAGTCGGCGTGGTCCGTCTCTGGCGTGGCGTATGGCTGTCGGACGAATTCGTCGACCCGTCCATCCCGTTCGACTGGCGTTTCGACCGCTCCATGGGCGGCTCGTCCATCGCGGACCTCGGCAGCCATCTGGTCGACATGGCGACGTGGATGGCGGGTGGGATCAACGAGGCGAGCGCGCAGTCGGAGACTTTCGTGCGAGAGCGGTCGGGCCCGCGCGGCGCGTCCATTCCAGTCACCGTCGACGACGCCTCCTCCGCGCTGCTGCACTTTGACTCTGGCGCTCGCGGCGTGCTCGAAGTGGCGCGCACCGCGGTGCGGCGGCCCTGCGACTTCACTATCGAGATCAACGGAGACAAGGGCACGCTCGTGTTCGAGTACGCGCGGCTAAACGAGCTTCGCTATGGCGAAGGCGCCGACTCGCCAGGCCTGTACGGCATGCGCACGATTCGCGCCGAGCACCCGACCCACCCCTACGCGAGCGACTGGTGGCCGATCGGCCAGGGCGTCGGCTACGGATCGAGCTTCGTGAACCACCTCGGCGACCTGCTCAACCGCTGGCCAGACGGTCCCTGGGATCCAGATTTCAGCCAGGGCGCGGCGGTGCAGGCCGTATGCGAGGCGATCGAGCGGGCGGCGGCCGAAAGACGGTGGGTCAGCCTCGCCGAGGTAACGGGTTCTTGACGACCCGGCCGGCTTCGGATATGTTTCTGTCGCTTTCGACTGGAACGTTCCAGAACGCGGAGGCTCGGGGTACCAGATTCCTATCGAATCGGCGCAGCCAGCGGTCGAATCGGCTCATTCAGGGAGGGGAAGATGGCTAACGCATCAGTGACCGGCGGTGCTGCTCGTCCCGCAGGGTCGGCGCAGGGCCTGTTCACCCGCCAGTCCTCCGGCCTCGTCCGCGAGCTGGGCATCCCGGCCGCCACCGGAATCGCGCTCGCTTCCGTCGCGGTCGTCAACACATTCATCAATTTCTATTCGGGGCTGTTCAACTTCACCAAGGTCGACATGGTCCTGCCGCTGCTGCTGGCCGCCGGGATCTGGCTCATTGCAATGTTCGCCTACAAATACCTTCTGCAGGCGATCCCCCGCGCGGGCGGCGAGTACATCTACCTGTCCCGCATCATCCACCCGGCGATCGGGACGATGGTCGGCATCGCGACGGCGGTCGGCTTCACGTACACGCTGTCCGCCAACGCCAACTTCGCGGCTGCCTACGTGCCCTTCGCGCTGAACAGCCTCGGCTCGGCGTTCAACAGCTCCGCCCTGACCAGCGCGGCAACGAGCATCGCCAACACCACGCAGTGTGGCCAGGTCACATGCTCGCCCGGGCTGGCGATCTGCGCCGTGGTGATGCTCGTGATCGTCGGGCTCGGCTCGATCTTCTCCCTGCGCCGGATCGCCCAGATCATCCTGGCGCTCGTCATCTTCCAGGTGCTGGCCTTCCTGGTCCTCGGCTTCCTGTTCGCCACCCACTCGCACCAGGACTTCGTCAACGCGCTCGGCTCGTTCAGTGGCCACGCGACCGCTTACAACGACGTGCTCGCGCTCGCCAAGAAGAACAACATCCCGCTCGGCGTCGACCTTGGCGCCTCGCTGTTTGTCATACCGTTCATGGTCCTGAACTACAACGGCGTCCTCTACTCGTACTACGTCGGCGGTGAGCTCAAGCGACCCGGCAGGACATACATCTGGGCGTCGGTCATCAGCCTCGCGCTGCTGATCGTGGTCTGGGTCGGCGTCTGGCTTCTGATGCTGAACACGATTGGACTCGACTTCATGCAGACGCAGGCACAGGTCGGCGGGAGCTCGGACTACGGCAGTATCACCAGCCTCCAGGCCAACGCGGGCGGCCTCGGCTACGGCCTGGTCCTGTCCGGTGACCCGATCACCAAGATCCTCATCGGGCTCGCGGTGCCCGCGGCCGAGCTGGCGGTCGACCTGGCGTTCGTGGCGGTCGTGACCCGCGTCATATTTGCCCTGGCCTTCGACCGGATGCTGCCCATCGGCCTGGCCAAGATCAGCGAGCGGAGCCAGTCTCCGATCAACGCCGTGATCCTGGCGGTCGTGGTCGGCATTCTCTTCACGATCGGAGGTTCGGTGCTCAACATCGCCAACATCTCCGCCAACCTGGCGCTGTTCTTTGCGCTGGTCTTGCTCGCGGGATCGGTGGCCGCGCTGGCGCTGCCGTTCCGCAGGCCAGACCTCATCAGGAACCCAGCCACCAACGATGTCGATCGCGTCGCCGGGATTCCGACCGCCGCGTTGTGGGGCGCACTCTCCACCCTGTGTGCGCTCTTCACCGTGGGCGTGATCATCTCCAAGCCGAGTGTGTTCGGAGCCTTCAGCGTGGTGTCTGTCGGCTCGCTGGTTGTGATCTTCTTCTCGGGCCCGATCATCTACCTGATCGTCCGGCAGAGGAGGCTGGCCAGCTCCTCGATCGACATGAACCTGGCAATGCGCGAGCTGCCTCCGGAGTAACCGGAGGCACAGGGACAGGGGAGGGTGCCGGGGACCGGCAAGGAGCCCGCGCTCCGGATCTTCTTCGCGACCGACATACACGGCTCGGAGCGCGGGTTCCGTAAGTTCCTGGCCGCCGCGAAGAGTTACGGCGCCGGCGCGCTCATCCTGGGCGGCGACATCGCCGGCAAGGGCCTGGTGCCGATCTGGGCGACTAATGGGACGCTCACCGCCAGGGTGCGCGGCGAGTCGGTTTCGGTGCCAAGGGACGAGGAGCCGCGGCTGCGCGCAGAGATCAACCGTCTCGGCTTCTACTCCGTGATCGCGGACGGCGAGGAGACAGAGCGGCTCGAGAAGGATGCGCAACACCTCGACAGAGCATTCCGGCGTGAGATCAAAGCCCAGATCGAGGTGTGGTGTGCGCTCGCCGCCGAGCGGCTCGACCCCTCAGTCCGATGCCTTATCACGCCGGGAAACGACGATCCTCTCGAGATCGACGCCGTGCTGAAGGCGGCGCCTCGCATCGAATGCCCGGAGGGTGAGCTGTGCGACCTTGGACCGGTACTGGTCGCCAGTTGCGGCGACGTGACACCAACGCCTTGGAACACGGAGCGGGAGTTCTCGGAGGAGCAGCTGGGCAAGAGGCTGGCGAAGATGCTTGACGCAGCGCCCGCCGGCCGCCAGGTGGTGGTCAACTTCCACAACCCGCCGTACTCGTCCGGGCTCGACTTCGCGGCCGAGCTGGACGCGAACCTCATGCCGGTGCTGCGCGGCGGCAAGCCGAGCATCATCCCTGTGGGCAGCAAGGCGGTGCGCGAGTCAATCAAGAAGTACCAGCCCGTGGTCGGTCTGCACGGCCACATCCACGAGTCGCGAGGCGCACAGAAGATCGGGCGTACGCTGAGTCTGAACCCAGGCAGCGACTACACCGCCGACGTCCTGAAGGGCGTGATCGTCGATTTCGACGCCGACGGCAGTTACATCGACTTCCTCTTCACGTCCGGTTAGCCTGAGCCTCGAGATGGCTCTCCCTGGTGACGATCCGGCGGTCGCGGGCGCGGGCCTCGGCCCGCTCGCAGACCCGATCCAGGAAGGCAAGCGCCTCGTCACCGCCGCTACGGGCAAGGGCCTGACCATGAGGCTGCTCGGGGGTGTGGCCGTCTACCTGCAGTCACCGCCTGCGGGACCGCTGCTCCCACGTCCCATCGGCGACGTCGACCTCGCGACACAGCGCGGCAACCGGCGCGCCACGTCCGAATTCCTGTTGGAGGCCGGCTATGCGGGCGACGAGATGTTCAACGTGCTCCACGGCGCGCGACGGCTTCTCTTCTACGACGACGTGAACGGCCGCAAGCTGGACGTGTTCCTCGGCGAGTTCTCGATGTGTCACTCGATCCCGATCGCGGAGCGACTCGAACGCGATCCGCTCACCATCCCTCTGGCCGAGCTGCTGCTGACCAAGCTGCAGATCGTCGAGCTCAACGAGCGCGACCAGCGCGACATCTACAGCCTCTCCTACCACCATCCTCTTTGCGAAAGCGGCGGACCGGAGATCGAGGCGAGCTTCATCGTGGACATGTGCGCGAAGGACTGGGGCCTATGGCGCACCTGCAAGTCGACGATCGAGAAATGTGTCGCGAACCTGGGCGGCTACTCGATGCCAGATGGTGCCCGGCAGGTCATCGCCGACCGCCTGCGCGACCTGTGGCAGCGCATCGAAGCCAGCCCAAAGTCGGGACGGTGGAAGCTGCGCAGCCGGGTCGGGGACCGGGTGCGCTGGTACGACCAGCCGGAGGAGACGGCTGCCGCGCCATGAAGCGGCGTAATACCTAGAGCGCTGTGTAGTCCAGCTCGGTCAGCGTCACGCTCTTGCGGGTGACGAGGCGACCCGACTGCGACGACCGGTACGTCCCCGAGGTCGGAGCGACGTCGGAGTAATCGACTCCGACAGCGATGGTCAGGTAGCCCAACCCACCGCGGCTCGCATGCGTGGGGTCGAAGGGCGACGCGATCGCCTCGCCGGTCCCGTCGTTGGTCGGCAGCACCACCTCGACCCAGGCATGCGTGCCTCCCTGGCCAAGCAGGTGGCCGGATACGTAGCGGGAAGGCAACCGGCATGCCCGGCAGATGGCGAGCATGATGTGCGCGTAGTCCTGGCAAACGCCCGCACCTAGATCCAGCGCCTCGGCCGCCGTCGTGCGCACGCCCGTCACGCCGTGCCGGTACGTCATCGCCTGGTAGACCCAATCGTTGATGCGGTCGGCCAGGTCCAGTCCCCATTCCGTGGAAGCGGTCAGCTCGTCCGCCACGCGCCGGATGCGCGAATCCGCTGTCGTCAGACGGGACGGTTCGAGCAGGTAGCCGTCCGCAAGCCAGCCCTCGAGCAGCCGGTTGGGCTCGGCGGCATGACGTTCCACGGAGACCTCGACGTCGAACTCGATCGCCGACGGCACCCGTGGCGCAAAGACGTCCAGGACCATGTTGCCGAACCGGTCATAGGAATCCTCGAGCGCCACGCCGTCGAGACCGACCCGCACCTGGTGGCGGAGGCGGCGCTGGTCTCCAAACCGCTGTGGCGGGATGACGACCAGGCGGTGCTTGAGGTCACGGATGGGCTGCTCGTACTCATAGCGGAAGCTCTGCGTCACCTCGTATGTGGCACGGCGCGCCGCCGGCCAGTCCACCGACGCGATCTCGATCGCCATTACGTCGCCTCGGCCAGGTCGGCCCATACGGTCATCGAGCGGAACTCGGCCGGACCGAACGTGGTCAGCATCGCGACGTCGAGCGCGTCTCGGCCGCGGCCGATCAACACCCTGCCCACCCTCCTCGCGTTGTTGCGGGGATCGAAGGTCCACCAGCGATCCCCCAGCCAGACCTCCATCCAGGCGGCGAAGTCCATCGGCTCATTCGGGACCGGCACGTAGATGTCGGGCAGGTAGCCGAAGACGTAGCGGGCTGGGATGTTCATCGCGCGGCAGAATGTGATCGCCAGGTGGGCGAAGTCCCTGCACACCCCGTTTCGGCTCTTGAAGACGTCGACGGCTGTAGTCATAGGGTTGCTCGTGCCGTACTGGAAGTGAAGGTTGTCGTGGACCCAGTCGCAGATGGCCTGGACGCGCGCCCAGCCGGGCTCGGTCTGGCCGAAGAGCTCCCACGCGGTGCCCATGAGCACGTCGGACAGGCAGTAACGGCTGGGCAGCGTGAAGTGGAGCAGCTCGCCTGGGACCTCTTCGACAGGCGCCTGCGGGGTACCCGAGCCGTCCGGATCCGCCTCGTCCGGGACGGCACAGATCGCGTCGTATCGCAGGGTCAGCGGGCCTTGCGGAGCGAGCAGGCGCTTAACCGGGTTGCCGTAGAGGTCGGCGTACTCGTCGACCGGCAGCATGGGCGCGGTGGTCCAGGTCTCCGTCACCAGCCTGTGCCTGGCGTCCGAGCGCGGACGCACCTGAACGGTCATCGTGGCCGGCCCGGTCACGTCGTACGTGAACTCGCAGCCAACCCGCAGATTGAGCGTCTTCCCTGGAGTCGGTATGGCGCAGACACTATAGCGGTGCCTCCGGCGAAATCCCTCGGTGCCAACTACGAGCTCAACGGCTTCTATGACGAAATGCTTGCTGCCGCCGGCCGGCCGAGGCCCGCCTACCGCCGACTCTACGACCACCTGAACCAGCTCGGCGCGGTCGAGCTGCAGCGCCGCCACGGCCTCGCCCTGCAGATGTTCCGAAACCACGGGATCACGTTCGCCGTCTACCCGGACGCCCAGGGCAACGAGAAGGTCTTTCCGTTCGACATCATCCCGCGCGTCATTCCCTCCGCCACCTGGAGGCGCCTGGAAGCGGGCCTCAAGCAGCGCCTGATGGCGCTGAACCTGTTCCTGGAAGACGTGTACGGCCGCAAGCTCATCCTCAAGCAGCGAGCGGTGCCGCCGGAGATCGTCCTCAGCAGCCCGAGCTACATTCGCGAGATCGAGGGACTCCCGGTGCCGCATGGGATCCACTGCCACATCGCGGGCATCGACCTCGTCCGCGACCACAAGGGCGAGTTCTTCGTGCTTGAGGACAACCTGCGGACGCCGTCGGGCGTGTCGTACGTGCTGGCCAACCGCCATGTGATGAAGCGGGTGCTGCCTGATCTCTTCGCCGGCTACCCCGTCCGGCCGGTGGAGGGCTACATCCACGAGCTTCTCCGCCACCTGCGCTGGCTGGCGCCCGCCGGCATCGAGGACCCGACGGTCGTGCTGCTGACGCCGGGGATCAACAACTCGGCGTATTACGAGCACCTCTACCTGGCCAAACAGATGGGCGTCGAGCTGGTCGAGGGTACCGACCTGGTCGTCGACCAGGACCACGTTTTCATGCGCACCACGCGCGGCCTCCGGCCGGTGCACGTCATCTACCGGCGCCTCGACGACGAGTGGCTCGACCCGATCTTCGGGCGGCAGGAGTCCCTGGTCGGGGTGGCCGGGTTGGTGAGCGCCTACCGGGCGGGCAATGTCGCGATCGCCAATGCGCTCGGCAACGGGGTCGCCGATGACAAGGCGGTGTATGCGCTGATCCCGAAGGTCATCCGGTATTACCTCGACGAGGATCCGATCCTGCCCAACGTGCATACCTATCTATGTGCGGTGGATGAGGACCGGCGATACGTTCTCGAGCACCTCGAGGAGCTCGTCGTGAAAACCGTCGACGCGTCGGGCGGCTACGGCATGCTCATCGGCCCCGCCTCGACCCACGACGAACGCGAGAGATTCCGTCGGTTGATCGAGGCGCAGCCTCGCTCTTTCATCGCCCAGCCGGTGATCGCCCTCTCGGTGCAGCCGATCATCGACGGCGGCGAGCTGCGGCGGGCGCACCAGGACCTTCGCCCGTTCGTACTGACGGGGCCGGACGTCCACGTGACCCCGGGCGGCCTGACGCGGGTGGCGCTGAAGCCGGGATCTCTGGTGGTCAACAGCTCTCAGGGCGGCGGCAGCCGGGACACATGGGTGATGGCCGAAGAGGGCGAGCCGGCGCAGGTGGACGGCGATGCTTAGCCGGGCCGCCACCTCGCTGACGCTGCTCGGTCGCCACCTCGAGCGCGCCGACCACCTCGCGCGCATTCTGGGCGTGCACGTCGCTCTGTCGCTTGACCGCACCGACGAACCCGGACCGGACTTCTGGATGCGCTTCATGGAGCTGGCGGGCTGGCCGGGCAACAACACCGGGCGCCGCGACGAGGCAGTCGAGATGGTCATCACCGGGACGCTCGGGCCCTCGGTTCGCGCCAGCGTCGCCGCCGCGCGGCTGGCGGCGCAGGCGGTGCGGCCGTCGCTGCCGACCGAGCTGTACGAGCAGGTCAACGCCCTCCACTGGCGGGTGCAGAAACCGACGTGGCAGCCCGACCTGTATCCGTTCCTGACCGACGTCCAGCTCAGCATCCGGCTCGTCGACGGCCTGCTCATGGACACGATGCAGCATGACGAGGCGCGTGACTTCGTCCGCCTCGGCAAGTTCGTCGAGCGCACGCGCAACGTCACCTCCATCGTCACGCGCAAATCGGCAGAGCTCGCAGACTCTCCAGAGGACGCTCTGGAGTGGACCGCGGTGCTGAAGTCGTGCTTCGCTTTCGAGTCATACCAGTCGCGCTATTCGGGTGGTGTCCTGCCCGAACGCGTCATCGAGTGCCTGCTCCTCGATGCGACGCTGCCGCGCTCCGCGCGGTTCTCGGCCCAGGTGGCGGTCGACTCGGTCGCGCGGATCGACGGCCCCGGGCGCCGTTCCCGGCCGAAGCGGATCCTGACCCGGCTGCATGCGCTGTACGTGGCCGCCGGCACCCGTGCGGTCGCCGAGCATCCGCGCGAGTTCGAAGCCGAATGCAGCGGGCTCCTCCGGCAGCTGGAGCTCGCCATGCGTGAGGCGTACTTCCATCCGAGCAAGGTCCCTGCCAACGTGGTCGGGGATGAGGGGCGGGCCATGCCGCAGCAGCAGCAACAGCAGAAGCAGGGCCGGCGTCCCGGGATGACGCCGAGATATCGGGCCATCCAGGCAGTCCAGATGATAGGAAACGACGAGCACCGCAGCGAGTGCATCGTCGATGCATGAGCGAGGAGCGCAGGAGTTGACGACGCAGATGGGCTGCTTGGGGGCCCTAGATCCGGCGGCATGCCCGGGAGGCCGGCAATC
>DATINX010000335.1:0-7734 GCA_035473835.1 Candidatus Dormiibacterota bacterium
GCGCCCGAATTGGCTTACCGACGCTGGGCATCAAGGGCCGGTAACCAGCCCACAAGGCCGGCAAGGCAGTTGACCCAACTCGCTATGCCTAGACGTCCCCCCACCGCGCCCGTAGGCGCATTGCGAGGTACCACATTGTGATCATTGGAACCAGCGCTGCGGCTGTGAATACCAGGGCGCCAAAGACGTGGTCGAAGCCGGCGGGGCCGGGGTGTAATCCGGCATACATCGAGCCGAGCTGGCAGGATCCTGTTCCCTGGGTTGGGCAGCTCGAACGCACCTCGGTTGCGAGCAGCCACGCAAACGCGAGCCCTCCAGGCGGCAGCAGCGACCCGATCATCTTGTCGCGCCGAGTCCAGGCAGATGAAAGCCACAGCAGTAGCACACCGACCGGCCACACCAACGGCGTGAGCACTAGTGCTCCAACCGCCATGAATCGCTTCACGACTTCATCCGGTAATACAGTGGATCGATCGGAACGGATTCGGATATCCCCCACGGCCCCCGGCCTCGGTCGTGGCGTTTAACCATTTGTCGAGGCGGAGTCATCGGCCACTCTATCCCCGCTGCCTGCAGTCCTACGCTCCTTGGATCGCGGCTGCCCGCGATAAACGAGGTCGTCCCCGCGCCCGACCGCATTCCGCAACCGCCGGTTGACCAGGCAGCCCGCGAATCGCCGCTCAAATGGCTCATACGCCTAGGAGCGAAAAGTCCCAATAGGAGAATTCAAATGCCACTACGCAGAGCCGTAAGAACCGCAGTCGTCGTAGGAGGGGCGGCGCATGTGGGCGCGAAGAGCGCCCAGAAGGGCCAGGCGGCCGCACCGCCTCCCGCCGCGCCCGCAGCCGCACCGCCATCCGCTGCGCCCGCGGCACCGGACGATGCCGCCGAGATCCAGAAGTATGCCGCCCTGAGGGATAGCGGTGCGATCACCGAGGAAGAGTTCACCGCCAAGAAGAAGGCCATTCTCGGCATCTAGGCGCTCCGACTCCGAACGGCCGGGACGGTGAGCACTGGCGTTCACGACAGGCTGCCACTTCGGCTGCGCGCTCTGCCCGAGGTCTCGAGCAGCCTCAGCGCGCCACCGCCTTGATGAGCGGCCCAGGCCGCGGCCGGGCCGGCATTGGCGTTTCAGTCCCAGCGCACTCCACGTTGCAGTCTGGCGAGTCCGGCGAGCGGGGTCGAGCGGCCCGCCGGACGACACCCCGGTCGGCTCACGGCGACTGGTCGCCGGCGGCGGATAGGCCCGATCCGACCGCTGTATTGACGGCCCAAGCAGCCTCACGCGTGCAGGAGTTGGTTCCGATCCGCTATGGGCGGATGCTCGTCTCACCCTTCACCTTCTACCGGGGGGCGGCGGCCGTGATGGCGGCGGATCTCGCGGCGACTCCAGCCTCGGGCATCGTCGTACAGGCCTGCGGAGATGCCCACATTTCGAACTTCGGAGGGTTCGCCGCTCCGGACCGCCGGCTTGTCTTCGGCCCAAATGACTTCGACGAGACGCTGCCCGGACCATGGGAGTGGGATGTCAAGCGGATGGCGGCCAGCGTCGAGATCGCTGGCCGTGACGTAGGGCTTCCGGCCGGTCGCCGGCGCCAGCTCGTGACCGCCTGCGTGCGGGAGTATCGCGAGGGAATGAGGGGCTTCGCGGCCGAGAGCCACCTCGACGTCTGGTACGACCGGTTGATCGCGAGTGAGCTGGTCCAGCGCTTCGGCGGAAGGCTGGACAGAAGAGGCCAGATCCTTTTCGCGAAACCCTTCGCCAAGGCGCGGAAGAAGACGAGCCTCCGAGCGGTGACCAAACTGACCGAGCGGGTTGACGGCGAGCTGCGCTTCCGGAGCGTCCCGCCATTGTTGGTCCCCCTACGCGATGTGTTCGACACGGCCCACCCCCTGGATCAGACCGAGTATGTGGGGGAGCTGATCGATGAGTATGCCAACAGCCTCGACGGGGACCGACGGTACCTGTTTGGGACATACCGATTCGTGGACATGGCTCGCAAGGTCGTAGGCGTAGGCAGCGTCGGCACCCGCGCCACGGTGTTTCTGCTTGCCGGCCGAGACGGGAAGGACCCCCTCATACTGCAGGCGAAGGAGGCACAGGCGTCTGTGCTCGAACCCTATCTGGGCGTGAGCGAGTTCGACAACCACGGCGAAAGGGTGGTCCGCGGCCAGCGAATTTCGCACGCCGCTACCGACATCTTCCTCAGCTGGACGCGGAGTAAGGGTCTCGACGGCAAGGAGCACGATTTCTACATTCGACAGCTCTGGGATTGGAAGGCGTCGATTGACCTCTCAACGATGAGCGAGTCAGGACTCCACGCATACACCCGCGCTTGCGGATGGTCTCTGGCCCGTGCGCATGCTCGCTCCGGCGACCGGCTCGCCATTGCCGGCTACCTCGGCGCCGGCTCAAGCTTCGACAACGCAATCGCCCGCTTCTCGGCGGCCTACGCCGATCAAAACGAACTCGACCACCAGCGCCTGGTGGAGGCGGTCGCCGCGGGCGAGATACACGCCGAGACCGGGATCTAAAACCTCAGCTCTCCCATCCAATGGATTAGGCCCGCTGCTAAGTGCCGGCTCGGACCGCCCCGCCCTGCGGTACCGGGCTTTGACCGTCCAGCCCCGTCTTGTGCCCGTCGCCCTCCGCCCAAGCGTTCGCGAACTGGCTGTTGTACAGGCTGTAGTAGAAGCCCTCTCGGCCGATCAGCTCCGCGTGGGTGCCCTGTTCGACGATCCGCCCGCCATCCATAACCACGATCGAATCCGCCTTGCGGATCGTGGAGAGCCGGTGCGCGATCACGAAGCTGGTTCGTCCTTGCCGGAGTCGCGCCATCGCCGCCTGGATCAAGACCTCGGTCCTGGTGTCGACGTTGCTCGTCGCCTCGTCGAGGATCAGGATGCTCCGGTCCGCGAGAAAGGCTCGCGCGATCGTCAGCAGCTGCCGCTGGCCTGACGACAGGTCCGACGCTTCTTCGTCGAGCACTGTGTCGTAGCCGAGTGGAAGCGTGCGGACGAACGAGTCCACGTGCGCGGCCTGCGCGGCGGCGATGATCTCGTCGTCGGTCGCGCCCTCCTTTCCGTAAGCGATGTTGCCGCGAATCGTGCCCGCGAACAGCCACGTGTCCTGCAGCACCATCCCGAAGGCCGCGCGCACCCCCTCGCGCGCGAGCTGATGCGTGTCCACGCCATCCAGCCGGATGTGTCCGGAGTCGATGTCATAGAAGCGCATTAGCAGGTTCACGATCGTGGTCTTGCCGGCTCCGGTCGGGCCCACGATGGCGATCGTCTGCCCGGGCAAGACTGTGAGGCTCAAGTCCTCGATCAGGGGCTTGTCGGCCGCGTACCTGAACGACACCTGCTCGAGTGACACCTGGCCGGTGGCCTCGCCGAGCTCCGCCGTCACCGAGTCTGGCGCCTCCTCCTCTTCCGCCAGCAGCTCGAAGACACGCTCCGCCGAAGCGAGGCCGGACTGCAGAAGGTTCGCCTGGCCGGCGATTTGCATGATCGGCATCGTGAACTGACGCGAGTACTGGATGAAGGCCTGCACGTCGCCCAACGACATCGTCCCCGAGGCGATTCGATACCCGCCGATGACGGCGATCGCGACGTAGTTGAGGTTGCCCACGAACTGCATGGCCGGCTGGATGATGCCCGACAGGAACTGGGCCTTGAAGCTCGCCTCGTACAGCGTCCGGTTCTGCCGGTCGAACTCCTCCTGGGCCTTACGCCGCCGTCCGAACACCTGGACAAGGGCATGGCCGGTATGCATCTCCTCGACATGCCCGTTCAGCGTGCCGGTCACCTTCCACTGGGCGGCGAACTCCTTCTGGGATCTCCGCCCGATGATGATCACCGCCACGACCGACAGGGGCACCGTCACCAGGGAGATCACCGCCAACAGCGGGCTGATCCAGAACATCATGCCGAGCACGCCGATCACGGTCAGGATTGCCGTAAGGATCTGGCTCAAGCCTTGCTGCAGCGTGGTGGACACGTTGTCGATGTCGTTGGTGACGCGGCTCAGGATGTCGCCGTGAGAGTGGCTGTCGAAGTACTTCAGCGGCACCCGGCCGAGCTTGGCCTCCACGTCACGGCGCATGCCGTAGACGGTGCGCTGCGCGACCCCGGCCATGATGTATCCCTGCGCCCACGTAAAGAGCGAGGCGGCGATGTAAACCGCGACGGCCAACAGGAGCAGGTCGCCGAGCTGCGTGTAGTCGATGCCCTTCCCCGGCGTGACGTCCATGCCCGACAGCAGTTGGGCGAGCTGGTCCTGGCCGTGCGCGCGCAACGCCGCGACGGCCTGCACTTTGGTGATGCCGGCCGGCAGCGACTTGCCGACGAGGCCGTTGAAGATGACGTTGGTCGCGTTGCCGATGATCTTCGGGCCGACGACCGCAAATGCGACGCTGGCCGAACCGAGCAGAGCCACCAGGATGATGAGAGGCAGCTCGGGCCGAAGCCGGAGCAGCAGCTGACGCAGCGTCTTGCCGAGGTTCCGGGTCTTGCCCCCGGGGGGGCCGCCCATGCCCATCCAGCCGCCGCCCATCGCCGGCCGACCGACCGGCCTCTGGCCGCCGCCACCACGATTGATCATGCGACCGCCGCCTCGCCCAGCTGCGAGTCGACAATCTCGCGGTAGGGCTCGCACGACGCCATCAGCTCGTCGTGGGTGCCGATTCCGACGACGCGACCGTCGTCGAGGACAATGATGCGGTCCGCGTACATGATCGTGCTCACGCGCTGGGCCACGATCAGCACCGTCGACTGCCAGGTCTCCGACCGCAGTGCAGCGCGGAGGCGCGCGTCCGTGCCGGCGTCGAGCGCCGAGAAGCAGTCGTCGAACAGGTAGACGGAAGGCTTTTTCACAATCGTCCGGGCGATCGCCAGGCGCTGCCGCTGGCCACCGGACACGTTCGTCCCCCCCTGGTCGATCGGGGCCTGGAGGCCGCCGGGCATCCCCGCCACGAACTCGCGCGCCTGCGCGACGTCGAGCGCGTGCCACAGCTCCTCGTCTGTGGCGTGCTCGTTGCCAAACCTCAGGTTGTCAGCGACCGTGCCGCTGAAGAGATAAGCGCGCTGCGGCACGAGGCCGATCGCTCCCCAGAGCCGCTCGAGCGGCTGGCGGCGAACGTCTACCCCGTCGACGAGGAGCCTGCCCTCGCTCACATCGAAGAAGCGCGGGATGAGATCGAGCAGCGTCGTCTTTCCCGAGCCCGTGCCCCCGATGATCGCGGTGGTTTGACCCGGCCGCAGCTCGAAATTCAAATCCTGGAGCACGGGATGCTCGCCGCCCGGGTAGCCGAACGTGACGTGCCTGAACTCGACCAGGCCGGCACGGCTCGCGGGCTCGACCGGATCGGGAGGATCCGCGATCGACGGCACCGTCGTGACGACCTCCTGGATGCGCGCGGCGCTCGCCTCTGCGCGAGGGACCAGGATCACCATCGCGATGGCCATCATCACGGAGAAGAGGACCTGGATCATGTACATCATGAAAGCCGTCAGATTGCCGATCGACATCGACCCGTTGTCGACGAGTCGAGCGCCGAACCACAGCACGGCGACGGTGGTGAGGTTCATCACGGCCATCAGCGCCGGGAATGCCACCACGAAGATGCGATTGACTCGGAGGGCGGTCGACGTGAGGTCGGCGTTGGCCTGCTCGAATCGCTCCTGCTCAAAGCCCGTTCGGTTGAACGCCCGAATCACGCGGACGCCCATGATCTGCTCGCGCAGGACCTGGTTGATGCGGTCGATCTTCACCTGCATCGAGCGGAAGAGCGGGACGCCCTTCAAGAGCATGAAGCCGACGATCCCCGCCATTACAGGCAAGATCACCAGGAGCAGCCCAGACAGCTGAACGTCCGCGCGGAGGGCCATGACCACGCCGCCCACCGCCATGATCGGCGCCGCGACCAGCAGAGTCAGGGCGATCTGCAGGAAGAGCTGGATCTGCTGCACGTCGTTGGTGTTGCGCGTGATCAATGACGCGGTGCCGAGCCGGTTCAGCTCCCGGGCGGAAAAGGTCTGCACCCGCGCGAACACGGCGCTTCGCACGTCCCTGCCCACGCCCATGGATGCCTTCGACGCCCAGTACACGCCGAAGATGGCGACGATCCCCATCGCCACTGTGACCGCGAGCATCAGCCCGCCGATCCGCCATATATAAGGTATGTCGCCCTTGGCGATGCCGTTGTTGATGATGTCGGCGTTGAGGTTCGGCAGGTAAAGGTTGGCGACCGACTGTATGGTGACGAGCACGACCACGATCCCGACCTGGCGGGTGTAGGGCCGCAGATACGTGCGTAGAAGTCGAATCAGCATCGCAGTCGTTTGATTATATCCAACGATTGACCTTAATCAAGCGATTTGATAGAGTCTAATCAGTCACGTAGTGCGCCCAAACCCAGACGATCCAATCGTCGCCGACGTGCGCGCGATCCTGCATGCATTCGGGCGGCAGCGCGCCGTCTTCGCCGATGACACCGCTCGGTTCTTCATGGACGTGGAGCTGACGATGGCGCAGTTCCGCGCCCTGGTGGCCATGCGGCGGTGGGGTCGCCAGACGGGCAGAGAGCTAGCCCGCCGGCTGGGCGTGACACCCGGCACGCTGGTCCCGATGATCGATCGCCTCGAGGAGCTGGGCTACGTGCGGCGGGTGCCCGACCAGGACGACCGCCGCCAGACCTGGCTCGTGCTGACTCCCCAGGCCGAGCGGCTGTTCGAGCGCATGGGGGCCATGGGCGCCGCCAAGATCGCGGCCGCGATCGCCCAGCTGGTGCCCTCCGACCGGGCCGAGCTGAGCCGGCTCCTGAACCAGGTCGCCGACCGGATGGAGGCCAACGCCGGGGGCCCCGTCCAGAGGCGCTCGCCGGCCTAGGCCGAGCATTCAACACTGCGCGTGGCCACCATCGTCGGCGTGGTGGCGCTGATCGCACTCTTTGCCTCGCTGGCAGCGCGGTCGAAGAAGGCTAGCGTCTCCCCCATTGCCCGCTTGAGCTCACCCGGTCGATCGCAACCGTAAATATCTCGCGGGGCGTGCGGCGCTCGTAGGACTTGCCTGAATACTTCTGGGACATGCGATCGATGAACGCGAGGTCCGCGTCCGGCTGAATGTCTACGACCCGGCCGCTGACGGAGAGCCAGTGCCAGGGATTCTTGGTGCTGACTATCGACACGGACACCTCAGGGCGCTCACGAAGCGACTTTCCCTTGCGAGATCCCAACGGGGAGCTGACCAGGATGTGCTCGCCATCAAAATCGACCCAAATCGGAAAGGTGACGATCTGGGCTTTGCGATTGAGGTAGGAGATGTGAGCCAGCGCGGGCTCCGCGAACAGGTCGCGAACTTCTTGCGGAATCGTGTCGGGCATACGACAGCAAGGTATCACCGCCCGGTGAGCTCGACGAGGATGGTGCATCCCGCACGGGTCGGTGGTAGCGCGGGTTGACTGCCAAGACCGTCTGGAGGCGGCCTCTATTTGATGGCTGCCGCGCGAGCCTTTTCAGCGCACATGGCATCGCGCTCTCGCACAAATGCCGTGAGCGCCTCGTCCAAAAGATGCCCTACCTCTTCGCTGGAGCGGTTGCCGAACCACGAGAACATCGCGGCGTCAAGGGGAGCGAAGGCGATCGTGGCCAGGATCTGGGGGCGCATGTCACGCTCGGCGTCCAATCCCAGACGGACGGCCAAAGCGTTGACGACCGCAATTCGGAGGTGCTCTC
>DATINX010000336.1:0-4274 GCA_035473835.1 Candidatus Dormiibacterota bacterium
GTCACCACCATTTCGCCTCGACCGCGAGTCCTGTACGTCCGGCCAGGTGCGGCCGTTTGCGGTCGGGGTCGGGAAAGATCTTGCCCGGGTTCATGATGCCGTGCGCGTCGAGCGCGTCCTTCACACGCCTCATTGCGTCGAGGTCGTCCGCGCTGTAGACCCACGGCATGTACGCGTTCTTCTCGAGCCCGATGCCGTGCTCGCCCGACAGGGCTCCGCCGAGCTCGACGACGGCGCGCAGCATCTCCTCACCCGCGCTCTCCACCAGTGGCCGGACGTCGCGGTCGCGAAGGTCGAACAGGATGTTGGGATGGAGATTGCCGTCGCCGGCGTGAAAGACGTTCGCCACCGGCAGCTTGTAGTGGACGCCGATCTCGCCGACGGCGGAGAGGATCTGCGGCAAACGCGAGCGGGGAACGACGCCGTCGTGGAGGTAGTAGTTGGGCCGGATGCGGCCGAGGGCGCCGATCGCGCCTTTTCGGCCGGCCCACAAGAGGTCTCGCTCTGAGGGGGTCTGGGCCTCGCGCATCGCGTAGCCATGGTTGGCGGCGAGCACTTTGCGGATCGCCGCCATCAGCTCGCGTGTCGACTCCGCGAGACCGTCGACTTCGACGAGCAGAACCGCGCCCGCGTCCGTCGGGTAGCCGGCGTGGTAATGCGCCTCGACCGCGCCAACGGTGACGTTGTCCATCATCTCGAGCGCCGCGGGTACGATTCCGGCGGCGATCACAGCCGACACCGCCTGGCTCGCGGTCTCGATGGTGGGGAACGCGGCGAGGAGGGTGGCCACACTGGGCGGTGTGCGCAGGAGCCGCACCTTGATCTTGGTGATCGTGCACAGCGTGCCCTCCGAACCGACCAGCACGCCGCACAGGTCGAGGCCGACGCGGTCCGGCGCGTCGCCGCCGACCCACTGCACGCTGCCGTCCGCGAGCACCACTTCCATGCCCAGGACGTGGTTGGTAGTGACGCCGTAGTAGAGGCAGTGGGGGCCGCCTGAATTTTCTGCTGCGTTGCCGCCGATGGTGCACGCCTTCTGGCTTGATGGGTCTGGTGCGTAGAACAGCTTGTGCGAGGCCGCCACGAGGGACAGCTCCTGGTTCACCACGCCCGGCTCAACCAGCGCCGTCTGCGCGACCGGGTCGATCTCGAGGATCCTGCGCATGCGGGTGACCTGCAATGCGATGCCCCCGCGGATGGTGACCGCGCCACCCGAAAGGCCGGTGCCGGCACCGCGAGGGACGATGGGGATGCGGTGCTTGGCAGCGACTTTGATCACAGCGGAGACCTCCGCCGTGGTCGCCGGCAGCACCACGGCGTCGGGCATGGCGCCTTCGATGGAGGCATCGCGCTCGAAGATGCGCAGGTCGTGGCTGGAATCGATCACGTGCTCGCGGCCGACGGCGCGGCGCAGCTCTTCGAGCACCGCCTGACCCAGTGCCATCAGGCCAGCGGAGCCTCGCGGTCGGGGCTGCGCTCGAATGCTTCGAAGCGTCGCGTGGTGGAGCCGGGTAATCCGGGAGCCTCGACTGCTTCCGCGCCGACGATCAGAAGATCCAGCCACGGCCGGACCTCGTCGTCGGCCGGAATGTGATCGGTGCGCTCGAAGACGGCCTCCTGGATCCGGCTGTGCGGCGAGACCTGGATCGTGTACCAGACCGACAGCCCATCCGCCGTGACCACGTGGTGGCGCTCGTCGATGCGGCGGTTGACTGGCAGCTTCATCGGCCTGGCCTCGGCGGCCGCTCGCAGCTGCGCGGCCAGGGGTGCTATGGCCTCCATTTAGAGGTCCAGCTTAAACTCGGTCCCATGAACGGACGAGAGAGGGTGGAGGCGGCGATCGCATTGGGGGTGGCCGACCGGCCGCCGTTTGGAGCGTGGGGGCATACGTACCGCGAGGAGTGGTCGCCGGCAGGTCTGGCCGCGGTGACCGTCGAGCGAGCCAAGCAGTTCGGTTGGGACTTCGTCAAGTTCCAGCCGCGAGCCTCGTCGTTTGCGGAGGCGTTCGGTTCCGTGTACAAGCCCGCGGGCCATCGTCTCAAAGGCCCCGTGCTGGAGAGCGAGGGCGTGCCCGACCTCGACGCGTGGAGCACCGTATCGCTTGTCAATCGGAAAGCCCTCGACGACCAGGTCGACTCGATTCACATGGTGACGAAGCAGCTCGGTTTCGGGGTGCCGGTGATCCAGACCGTGTTCAGCCCGCTCACGGTGGCGGGCTACCTCGTGGGCAAGAACTCCTCGAGGGTCGTGCGCGAGCTGCGCAAGCACCCGGACCTGGTCCGGCCGGCACTGGACCGGATCGCCGAGGCGCTCGTCGATTTCAGCAAGCGCTCCGTTAGCGCGGGCGCAGCCGGCATCTTCTACGCGATCTCGGGCTACACCAGTCGCGACGCGATGCCTGAGGACGTCTATCGGGAGCTCGTACTTCCCAGCGACCAGGCGGTGCTCAACCGGCTGCCGCGCGAGGCGTGGTTCAACGTCGTCCACCTCTGCGGGTCGAAGTTGAACTTCGAGCTCGTCAACGAAATGCCGGTCCAGGTGGTGAGCTGGTCGATCCACAACCTGGGGACGCCCAAGCTGTCGCAGGGCCGTGCCCTCAGTGGCCGCGCTGTGATGGGTGGGCTGGGCCAGCGCAAGAGCCTTCTCTACGGCCCGCCTTCGGAGGTGCAGGCGGAGGCGAAGCGCGCCATCGCCGACACCGGCGGCCGCGGCCTGTTGCTTGCTCCGGGGTGCTCGGTCCCGCCTCGGGTTCGAGACATCAACCTCGTCGCGATCGGAGAAGCGGTGGCCGCGTGACCAAACGGGTCGCCGGTCTGGCGGAGATCGTGCTGTGGGTGCGCGACATGGACAGGGCGCTCCACTTTTATCAGGACCTATTCGGTCTCGAGGTCATTTCGCCGCCGGCGCTGCCGAACAAGTTTCTGCGCGCGGCGGAAGGGGAGGAGGGGATCCCCGAGATGATCGTGCTCGTCCCGCATCCCGCCGCGGCAGATGAGTTTCCGCGCGAGAAGGCAAAGCGAGTTCTTCATCACCTCGCGTTCCGCATCGACAAGGCGGCCTACGACGACCTCCAGGACCGATTCGCTGCGGAGGGGGTTGAGGTTCGCTCGGGAATCCATCCGGTTCTGAAAGACGTGCGCACGTTCTACGTCGACGACCCGGACGGAAACGAAGTCGAGTGCATAGCGTCGTCGGAGGATTGAGTCATGCCCGGGTATAAGGTGGGCCGGCCGCGTACGGCCGCTGCGGACCATCTCCACGCGATGATGGGTCACCACGCTTGGGCCACGATCCGGCTGATCGACCTCTGCAGCGAGCTCTCGCCGGAGCAGCTGGAGCTCTCGACTCCCGGTACTTACGGCTCGATCCACGCCACGCTCGAACATATGGTGGCGGGCGACTACCGGTATCAGATCCGCATGACGGGCGGTCAACCCGGACCGCCTCCTTCCGGCCCGCCGCGGCCACTGCCAAGACTGAGGGTCGAGATGGAAAAACAAGCGAGACGATGGCGCGAGCTGCTTGAACGCATCGAGGAGCTCGACGCGGAGATGCCGGCCGAGGAGGGGCCTGAGCCCTATCCCCGGATCGAGCACGCGGTGGGACTTTTCATTACCCAGGCGGTCCATCACGGCAATGAGCACCGGGCGCACGTGCTTTCGGTTCTGGGCGCCCATGGTCTCGAAGCGCCGGAGCTGAGCGGTTGGGAGTACTTCCGGTTCCTCGAGGAATCGAAGGGCGGAGCGGGCCCCGCCTGAAGCCCGGCGGAGTGGGCCCCCGTTACATGCGGGTTTGGCCCTCGTTACATAGTGGTAATCAGCCAAAAGGGGGATCAATCGTTGACGCACGATCTACGCGCTGAGCGCAGGCGGGTGCGCTTGTTCTTCGCCGGGTTGCTGGTCGTCAGCGCGATCCTGGACATAGTCGGAGCGCTGCTGATCCAGCACCAGACGCGAAGCCAGGTGCTCGACAGCCTGTTGCCCGCGAGCATTACGTTGGGTGGGCGTACGGGTTCGGTTCTTGCCGGCCTCGCGCTGTTGCTGCTGGCCGGCGGGATCGCGCGCGGGAAGCGAGTTGCGTTCCGGCTCACCTTGATCGTGCTCGTGGCGAACATCGGCTTCGATCTCATCAAAGACCTCGACTTCGAAGTGGCCTCGCTGCTGGCCTGGATCCTCTTCGGTCTGTGGTTGTTTCGCTCCCACTTCGAGGCGGACTCGGATCCCCTCCGCGTGCGTTGGGGACTGGCCGCGCTCGCGGGAGGGCTGGCGCTTGCG
>DATINX010000337.1:0-3124 GCA_035473835.1 Candidatus Dormiibacterota bacterium
GGCGGTCGCCACCACTGCCCCGGCGACAAGGGCGCCGGCCGTCAGGATCGTATACAAGCGACAAAGAAATGTGCGCATGCTCATCTCCTCAACTCCTGGTCTGACAACTCCCCGCCGCTGTTTGAAACTCCCCGCACCGCCCCGAGCTCTAGGTCATCGCAGCACCACCTTTGCGCTCAGCCGAAGGTCGCGCGAGGAACGCCCCGCGCGCAGGGTGTATGTGCCAGGCGACCAGATCCAATCGCCCTTTCTCTCGTCGAAGCGGGCGAAGGCGCGGCCTGGCACTACGATGTGTACGCCGGCCTGCTCGCCTGGAACTGCAGAGACGGCGGCGAACCCCGCCAGGATTCGGTGGGGGCGGCTCGGTTCGTCGTCGGGTCCCTCGAGGTAGACCTGCACGACCTCATGGCCGGCACGCTTGCCGGAGTTCCGGACCGTCACGAGAAGGTCCAGCTCCTGCTCGGCCGTGATCGTCTCCGAGGCAGGTACGAGGGACTCGTAGCTCCACTCCGAATAGCCGAGACAGTGCCCGAATGGGAAGAGTGGCTCTGGCCCGTGCCGATCGTAACCGCGATAGCCGACCAGCAGGCCCTCGCCATACACGAGGTCGCCGGCGAGCGGGTGCGCACTCAGCACTGGCGCGTCGACCTCCGCGCGCGGGACTGAAACCGGCAGGCGGCCACCCGGCTCGGCCGCTCCGAAGAGCGCGTCAGCCAGCGCCTCGCCGAAAGCCTGCCCCGGAAACCACACCTGCATGATCGCGGCGACCTCGCCCGCCCACGGCATGAGCACAGGCATGCCCGAATTGACGACCACGACCGTGTTCGGGTTGGCGGCGGCGACCCGTCGCACGAGCTCGTCCTGGCGGCCGGGCAGGCGCATGGTCTCGCGGTCGTAGCCCTCGCTCTCCGTCCCGTCCGCCGACCCGACGACGACCACCGCCACCTCGGCCGCGGTGGCGGCCTCGACCGCCTGATCGAGCATCACGCCCTCCTCCACCCAGGGCGTGATGCCCAGGCGCATCGCGGCGAAGCCTGCGTTGTGCCCTCTCGCGTTGGGGCCATGCTCGAAGCGCACGTCGATCTCCTTGCCGGCGACGAGCTGCAATGGCACGCGCAGCTCGGGAGGACGGGACAGGGCCTCAACAACGTCGCGGGGAAGAACGTTGGTGGCTTCGGCCACAGGGACGCCGTCGACGACCACCCGCAGCCGCCCCACACCTGCGGCGCCGAGAACGTGCGGTCCGCCCACTGAAGGCCGGTACAGCGCGTGCATCACGACTTCCGCGCCCGGCTGATGCACTACGTCGGGCAGCCCATCCCACCACGTCACAACGCTGGTCGGGAAGTGCGTCTCGTAAACGGTCGCGCCTGCAGCGCTGCGAATCTCGAGGTGCACTCCGGGCTCGTCGCTCACCGGGTCGAACAGGCTTCCGTCGGCCGGCGCGGCGATGGTCGGGCTGATGAGACAGCCCTGGTGGACGGTGACCGTCGACGATTTTCCGAGCCCGGCGCGCAGCGAGTCCGCGATTCCACTTCGAACGACCGGGAGGACGCGTACGCTGCCGCCTCCTTGGGTCTGCGGCTCGATCGCGTTCGGACGATCAGCGCGATCTTCCTGACGCCGCCGGAGGCCAGCGGCAGTAGCCCGCCCCGGTTGGTCAGCAAGACGAAGGATCGCGCCGTAGCCCGGCGCAGCAGCTGCGGATCGACGAACGCCGGCGCCGCTTGGGCGAGGTGATGGGCGGCGTCGCCGTCCACGTGCCCGTTGAGCGCGCCGACTCGCCGGGCGAGGATGAGCAGCCGCACTACCTTGTCATCGATCTCGGATTCTGGGACCTTCCCCGCTCGCACAGCCGAAACGAGGTGGTCGCCCCACGGCCCATTCGGTCCGGGCATGACAAGGTCGAGGCCGGCCCGCGCACTCGGCACAGTGGTGCTGGTGGCCGACCAATCCGACACGACCACTCCGCGAAATCCCCACTCGGTCTTGAGCAGTCCGCGCAGCAGCGTCAGGTTGGCCGTCATGGTGGCGCCGTTGACCGAGTTGTAGGCCGCCATCACAAGGGCGACGTCGGCCTCGGCGACGCAGGCCTCGAAGGGAGGCAGGTAGAGCTCCCTCAGGACCTGGTCGGTGACAAGCGCGTCATACGTGCGGCGCTCGGTCTCGGAATCGTTGGCGACGTAATGCTTGGCGGTCGCGGCCACGCCCGCCTCTTGCACACCGCGCACGTAAGCGACCGCGATGCGAGCCGTGAGCAGCGGATCTTCGGAGAAGCATTCGAAGCCGCGGCCATTCAACGGCGTGCGGACGATGTTGACCGTCGGGCCGAGGATCACGTCGATGCCTTTGCTGCGGGCTTCGTGCCCGAGCGCAAGGGCAACGTCGTGAACAAGCTGCTCGTCCCAGGTCGCGGCGAGCGCGACCGGGCAGGGCAGCGACGAGGAAGGGTTGCCGTGATCGAAGCGGGTCCCCCGCACCCCAGCCGGGCCGTCGGAGAGGACCATCGGACGCAGTCCCACTGCGCTCTCGCCGTTGAGCACCCAGCCGTCTGCGCCGGTGAGCAGACGAACCTTCTGCTCCAGGGTCAAGCGGCCGACCAGGCCGGACTCTTCGCCGGGGATGCCGGCCGCGGTGCTTGTCATGGTCCTCCTTGGGTGAGAGCGGACAAAGGTGTCCGGCCGGCGCGATGCCGGCCGGACGCAACCCACCCATCAAGGTGATGGGTGGCGGATTTCAAGCTCAGACAGGCTTGAGCTGCATAAGGATGTACGGCATCTGGGGGTCGCTCGGCGAAGGGTTCATGTATGGATGTGACTGGTTTGGCCAGCCGGTGTACTTGGCGCTGCTGAAGACGTTCCAGTCGGCTCCGTATAGAAGGGGAGCGTCAGGAACCTCGGTCGCCATGATCTTCTCGAGCTGCTGCACCACGGGGTACAGAGATGCGGTGTCGCTGGGATCGGTGCTCTCGTACTTTCGAAGAGCCGCGTTGGCCTCCGCGCTCGTCCAGCCCTGGAAGTGAGCCACGGAGTTTGCGTCCGTGCTGTCGAACCAGTTCTGGAACTGGATGTACGGGATGCTGCCGCCGTTGCCCCAGTGGATGGCCGTCTGCCATGCCGAGGGG
>DATINX010000338.1:0-17559 GCA_035473835.1 Candidatus Dormiibacterota bacterium
CTGCATGTACGGCTCCAGGTAAGCGACCGCGCGCTTCATCGCCCGCGCGCTCTTCACCACCTGCGGCAAGAACATCTTGCCGGCGCCGAACAGGTCGCCCACGACCTTCATGCCGTCCATCAGCGGGCCCTCGATGACCAGCAGCGGCTTGCCGTACTGCACCCGCGCTTCCTCCGCGTCCGCTTCGATGAACTCGACCTCGCCATGCAGCACCGCGTATGCGAGTCGCTCTTCGACAGGCTTCTCGCGCCACGACAGGTCGACCTCCCGCTTGGTGCCGCCGCCCGAGACGGTCTTCGCAAAATCCACCAGGCGTTCGGTCGCGTCTGGGCGCCGGTCGAAGATGACGTCCTCGACCAGCTCGAGCAGGTCCTTGGGGATGTCTTCGTAGACGATCAGCTGGCCCGCGTTGACGATGCCCATGTCGAGCCCGGCGCGGATGGCGTGATAGAGAAACGCGGAGTGCATCGCTTCGCGCACGCGGTCGTTGCCGCGAAACGAGAACGACAGGTTGGACACGCCTCCCGAGATGTGCACACCGGGGCATCGCTTCTTGATCTCAGAAGTCGCTTCGATGAACGCCTTCGCGTAGCCGGCGTGCTCCTCGATGCCGGTGGCGATGGCGAGGATGTTGGGGTCGAAGATGATGTCCTCGGGTTGGTAGCCGGCCTTCTCGATCAGAAGCCTGTACGCGCGCTCACAGATGCCGACCTTGCGCGCCAACGTGTCCGCCTGGCCCTTCTCGTCAAACGCCATCACGACCACGGCGGCGCCGTATTCGCGAACGAGCCGCGCCTTCTCGAGGAAGGACTCCTCTCCTTCTTTGAGGCTGATCGAGTTGCATACGCCCTTGCCCTGCAGGCATTTGAGTCCCGCCTCCAGGACGCTCCACTTCGAGCTGTCGACCATGATCGGGATGCGCGCGATCTCGGGCTCGGTCGCGATGAGGTTGAGGAAACGCGTCATCGCCGCCTCGGAGTCGAGGAGGTCGGCGTCCATGTTCACGTCGAGCAAATTCGCCCCACCCCGCACCTGGTCGAGGGCAACCTGGACCGCGCCAGAGAAATCGCCCGACTCGATCAGGCGTCGAAACTTGAGCGAGCCCGTGACGTTGGTGCGCTCGCCGATGACGACAAACCGCGTCTCCGGTCCGATCTCGAAGGGCTCCAGCCCACTGAACTTCGCCTTGGCTACGGGCTCGGGCACCGCGCGCGGTGGCACCCCGGCGATCGCCTTGCGCAGCTGACGGATGTGGTCAGGGGTGGTGCCGCAGCAGCCCCCGGCGGCATTGAGAAAGCCGCTCGTCGCGAACTCGCTCAGCAGCCGGCTGGTCATCGGCGGTTCCTCGTCGTAGCCGCCGAATGAGTTGGGCAATCCCGCGTTGGGATAGCACGTGACGTACACCGGGGCAACACGCGACAGCGCTTCTATGTAGGGCCGCATCTCGGTCGCGCCCAGCGAGCAGTTGATGCCCGCGGCGAACGGCTCCGAATGCTCGATCGAGTTCCACCACGCCTCGACGGTCTGGCCGGACAGGTTGCGTCCGCTGCGGTCGACGATCGTCACGGAGATGAACAAAGGCAGCTCGGGCGCGACCTCTTTGACCGCCGCGATCGCGGCCTTGGAGTTGAGCGTGTCGAAGATGGTCTCGATCAGCAGGAAATCGACGCCGCCATCTCGCAATCCGCGCGCCGCGATCGCGTAGCCGTCGCGAAGCTGGTCGAAGGTAACGTCGCGGTACGAAGGGTCCTCGACCTTCGGCGACAGCGAGAGCGTCACGTTTGTGGGGCCCAGGGAGCCGGCGACGAACCGGTTTTCATAAGCCTGCGCAGCCTCGCGCGCCAGCCGCGCACCGGCCACGTTGATTTCATAGGCCAGATCCTCGAGGCCGTAGTCGGCCTGCGAGATGGGGGTGGCCGTGAACGTGTTGGTCGTGATGAGGTCCGCGCCCGCTTCGAGGTAGTCGCGGTGGATGCGGCTCACGATCTCCGGCCGCGAGAGGTTGAGGATGTCGACGTTGTTCTTCAGAAGCTTCGGATGATCGCGGAAGCGCTCGCCGCGCCAGTCCTCTTCGGTCAGGCCCTGCCTCTGCAGGAGCACGCCGATGGAGCCGTCGAAGATCGCAATCCGCTGCTTGAACAGCTGATCGAGTCGCCGGCGGACCGAGGCGGGGGCCGCGGTAGCGGAGGCCATGGGACCCCTAAGAGTACCGAGGTTGCCTCCCCATACCGTGGGGAGGTGGCGCGCAGCGCCGGTGGGGACGATCAGCTACCCACAGGCCCCCAGACCTGGAATTCCCCATCGTCATAGAGCAGCCGCCTGCCGTCTGCGGCCAGCTGGTCGATCGCCCTCCGGCGCACCACCGGATTGATCGAATCGGTCGGGTTGCGGAACTGCTGGTAGGCGTCCCGCTGAAGCACGACATAGCAGGTCCCATCCAGCTTGTCGGGAAAGTCGTTGATGGTGTGGCGGTTCGCGAGCCAAACCGCCAGCCCGTTGTCCGCCGACACGGGGGCATCTCCGGGAATGATTGCCGTCGCTTTCTGCAGCTGGGCGACCATGTTCGGGCGCGCGTAGTCGCCGGGGTTGGAGTTCGGCAGCGGCGGGAAGCGACCTGTACCCCAGGAGAGGAGCAGCGCGGGAACCACGGCCGCCACCGCGTAAGCCGGGCGGATGGATTGAACCTCGAGGAACTTACGCGCCCCCACCGCGCCCGCGACGATCAGGGGAAACAGCAGCAGCATGACGTAGTGCAGATAGAGCAGGTTTTGCGGGTCGTGGCCACTGAGAACGTCGGCGAGATAGGGCGGAATGACCAGGAGCAGCCAGCGCGGCGCCAGCAGCGGGAGCGCGAACATGCCGGCGATGATCGCCGCCAC
This sequence comes from Candidatus Dormiibacterota bacterium, assembly GCA_035473835.1. Classification (GTDB taxonomy): domain Bacteria; phylum Chloroflexota; class Dormibacteria; order Dormibacterales; family Dormibacteraceae; genus UBA10449. The sequence continues at coordinate 2,880 of DATINX010000338.1, forward strand.
CGAGGGCCACGCGCGAATGTTGAAGACGGCCGCGGCGAGATTGTTCAACGTCGCCGGTCGCGACGGGTCCAGGCCGAAGAGCCAGCGGTAGTAGATGAAATCCGTGTAGCCGCCATTGCGAAAGTGCTGCTGGATGACCCCAGTGCCGATGAGGAACCACGCGCCGGCCAGATAGATGATGAATCGCCAGTGCTTGCGGATCTCGGGCGCCCCGTAGCTTCGCATCAAGAGGCCGATCACGCCGACTGTGTAGACCTGGTCCTCCTTGCACATGAGCACGAGCACGCACAGGATCCACATCGCGACCCGGTGACCGCGGATGCCGGCCCAGGCGGCGAGCAGCGCGAACGCGAGGGCCATGTTCTCCGGATGGAAGAAGTCGCGCGCCGTCTCCTGGATCGCTGCCCAGAAGGGAATCGGAGCGGACAGCGCCATCGCCAGCCACGGGGAGGCGGGGCGGTCGGCCGGAAGCATCGCCCTGAAGAAGAGGAAGGCGGCGGGCGCGGTGGCCGCGAGGCCGGCGGATGAGAAGATGAGCAGGACCGCCGGGTTCGGCCAGAGCTTCTCGACCGCCGCGAGCGCGACGAAGATGAGCTCGAAGTGGATCCCGAGAAAGTCCGCCCGCGCAAAGCTCGAGTAGAAGCCTTGGCCGGTCGAGACGTTCCAGATGACCTGCTGGTCGTAGCCGAAGTCCCAGGCCGAGCCAGTCAGGCCGTTCAGGCGCTGGAGCTCGCCCTGCAGATACCAGGTGAAGGCGAGCGCGGCCGCAAGCAAAGGTATGGCTGGTGCGATCCACCACTCGATTGGGTGCGCCTTATCGCGCACCGCGGGGCGCGCCGCCACCGCGTCCAGGGTCATCTCGACCGAGCTTAAGGGATGCCGGACGGTTGGCCTGGCGGCGCCCAGACCTGGAACCGGCCGTCGTCGACCAGGAGCCGGCGCCCGCTGGCGGTCAGCTGCGCGATCGTATCCGCACGCGCCGTGCTCGCCTGCAGCCGGTGCGCCCAATCCTGGCGGTCGATCACGATGTAGCGGTCGGGCGGGAGGTCGGACCCGAGGACCTGGATCTGCAGGCGATCGGACAGCCAGACGGCCGCGCCGGCGTCAGCGTAGACCGGTGCGTCGGAAGGGATCACCCGCGTGACCGCCATCAGCCGGTCCACCGCCGGCGTTCGCGTGTATAGCCAGTTGTCAGCGCCGAGGGCCGGCGGCACCTGGCCCGTGAGCAGGCCGAGAGCGAGAGCCGGGATTGCCGCCGCCAGCAGCGCCGGCCCCGCCAGGCGCGTCGACACCCCCGGCATGGCCAGGAGCCTCCGCGCGCCGAATCCACCCGCCACGATGAGCGGGAACACGACCACCAGCACGTAATGCAAATGCAGCTGCCCCTGGGCTTCGTGGCTGCTCATGAGGTTGGCGAACAGCGGTGGCACGACGAGCAGCAACCAGCGTGGGGCGAGGATCGGCAGCCCCGCCAGGCTCACGAGGAGACCCGCGAGCACCAGCCATGCATCGGGCCGCAACACGTTGTGGAGGAAGAAGTTCTGGTCGTTCGGGTTGTACACCCACCAGTAGTACGCGACGTCTGGCGAGTACCCGCCTCTGCGGACCAGCCCCTCGACCAGGCCGACGCCCAGCACAAGCCAGGCCACCGCCACCACGATGACCACTCGACCGTGGAGGCTCATCGCCTTCGGCCCCGCTCGCCAGACCACGAGCCCGATCACGAAAGCCGTGTAGACCTGGTCCTCCTTGCAGCTCAGGACGAGGATCGTCAGCGCCCAGAGCAGCCAGGGTCTCCCGCGCAGCCCGGCCCACACCGCAAACATCGCCAGCGCGAGTGCCATGTTCTCGGGATGGAACTGCTCTGCGGCCGCCTGCTGGATGGCGGCCCAGAATGGCACCGGCAGGGCGAGCGCCAGGGCCAGCCACGTGCCGGCTCGCCGCTCCGGCAGCAGCGCGCGAAACATGAGGAACGCCGCGGGCGCCGCGGCGGCAATTCCGGCGGCGGAGAACACGAGCGGGACCACCGGGCTCGGCCACAATCGATCCACCGCGGCGATGGGCAGGAGGATCGGCTCCAGATGAATGCCCACGAAGTTGTGGCCGTACTCGAAGCTGCTCGTCCAGCCATGGCCGTTGGCCAGGCTCCACAGGAGCTGCTGGGTCTGGCCGAGGTCCCACGAAGGGGCGGAAACCGAGAACAGGCGTAGCAGCTGCGAGTTCAGGATCCAGACGAACGCGACCGCCCCCGCCGCCAGCGATGCCGCGGGGGCAACCCAAGATTCGAGCGTCCGTGACTCCTGCCGCTGGGCGCGGCGCAGCCTCAGGGCTGTGGCGGCCATCAAGCGAGCTTAAGTGAAGTCGCAGCCTACAATCGGCTGGGATGGGGGTGACGCGTATCGGCGTGGAGCCGCCGGCACCGGCCGTTTCGGTGATCGTGCTCGTGTACAACGAGGTCGACAGCATCGCGCCGCTGCACGAGGAGCTCAGCGGGGTGATGGTCGGCCTCGAGGTCACGTACGAGATCCTTTATGTCGACGATGGCAGCCGGGACGGCAGCACCGAGAAGATGGCGCAGCTCGCCCTCCACGACCCCCACGTGCGCGTGGTCAGCTTCCGCCGCAACTTCGGCCAGACGGCCGCAGTGCAGGCGGGCATCGACCACAGCCGGGGCGAGATCCTCATCTTCATGGACGGCGACATGCAGAACGACCCTCACGACATCCCCCGGCTGCTCGACCAGGTCGGAGAGGGCAATGACGTCGTCAGCGGCTGGCGCAAGGACCGCAGAGACGACGCGTCGCGCGTGCTGCCGTCGAAGATCGCCAACTGGATCATCGCCCGCGTCACCGGCGTCCCGCTGCACGACTTCGGGTGCACGCTCAAGGCTTACCGACGCGAGGTCATTCATGACGTGAGGCTCTACGGCGAGATGCACCGGTTCATCCCCGTATATGCGTCGTGGGTGGGCGCGCGCATCACCGAGCTGCCTGTCAACCACCGCCAAAGGACCTTCGGGCACTCGAAGTACTCGCTGTCGCGTACCTCGCGGGTGCTGCTCGACCTCATGACGGTCAAGCTCCTGGGGAGCTATTCGACAAAGCCGATCTATTTCTTCGGCTTTGCAGCCTTCGGCCTGTGGGCGCTCGCGCTGCTGTTTGCGGCGATCGTGATCATCCAGCGGGTGCTGCCGCCGTACCCGTACGCGCACAACAATCCGCTTCTGCTGCTGGCGGTCTTTCTCGCCATCGTCGGCGTGCAGTTCATCCTGATGGGACTCCTGGCCGAGCTGTCCATCCGCACCTACCACGAGTCGCAGGCCAAGTCCGTCTACGTCGTCCGCGAGGTGATCGAGCATGATCGCGGCGGACGCCCCTCTCCCCAACCCTCCACCCTGCGGGGGGAGGGTGTATCAACTGCGAGGCAGGTACTCCGCACCCGTACCAAATAGGTGTGCGGGATCTGCGGTGTCGCCGGAGGGGATCCATCAGACGGCCGCGCGCTCGTCGACCGCATGTGCGCCGCAATGGTCCACCGAGGGCCAGATGACGAGGGGAGCGCCCACCTCGACGGCGTGACGCTCGGCATGCGCCGGCTCTCGATCATCGACATCGAGGGCGGCCACCAGCCCATCCATAACGAGGACTCGACGGTCTGGGTCGTGCAGAACGGCGAGATCTACAACCACCTCGAGCTCCGCCACCTGCTCACCGCCGCGGGTCACACATTCACCAGCCAGTCCGACACCGAGGTCCTCGTGCACGGCTACGAGGAATGGGGCGAGGCGATGGTCGAGCGCCTCAACGGGATGTTCGCTTTCGCGGTGCTCGACCGGCGCCGCCGCCGCCTGCTGCTGGCGCGCGACCGCATGGGCATCAAGCCGCTCCACTACGCGGTCGACGGTCACCGGCTGGTGTTCGCTTCTGAGCTCAAGGCGCTGCTGGCCGATCCATCGTTGCGCAAGGGCATCGACCCGGTCGCCCTCGACGAATACCTCGCCCTCGAGTTCGTTCCGTCGCCACGCAGCATCGTGCGCGGCATCAGCAAGCTGCCGCCCGCGCACACGATGGAGTGGTATCTCGGCAGCGGGATGCACCGGCTGCACCGCTACTGGTCTCCGACGCTTGGAGAGGAGTCGGGTGCCGAGATGGGGCTCGACGACCACTGCGAGGAGCTGCGCGCCGTGCTCCGTGAATCCGTGCGCAAGGAGCTCATCAGCGACGTTCCGCTTGGCGTGTTCCTTTCGGGCGGGATCGATTCCAGCGCTGTGACCGCGATGATGTCGCAGCTCGGCACCGACGTGAAGAGCTTTTCCGTAGGCTTCGCCGAGCGATCATTCGACGAGTCGCGCTACGCGCGCGATGTGGCGCAGCGCCTGGGCACCGACCATCACGAGCTGACGCTCGAGCCGTCGATGCTGCTCGACCTGATTCCCCGCCTTCCCGACCTGCTCGACGAGCCCATGGGCGACGCATCGATCATCCCCACGTACCTTCTGTCGGCCTTCACCCGGCGCCACGTCAAGGTCGCCCTCGGCGGCGACGGCGGCGACGAGCTGTTCGCCGGCTACCCCACCCTGCAGGCGCACCGGCTCGCCGGCTATTACAACCTTGCACCGGCCCTGCTGCGCAAGGGCCTGATCGAGCCCGCCGTCCGGCGCCTGCCGGTTTCGCGCAGCAACCTTAGCTTCGATTTCCGCGCCAAGCGTTTCGTCATCGGCGCGGGGCATGGGGTCGCGGAGCGCCACCGGCGATGGATGGGCTCGTTCTCGGGAGAGGAGAGGTCGGACCTGCTCTCGGCCCACGTGCGCGAACGCCTCGCCGGGAGCGCCCACCTGCGGATGCCCGATTCCGACGGCGATTCCGCTCGCCATCCCCTGAACCAGGTCCTGCTGATGGATATGAGGCTCTATCTCGAGAACGACATCCTCGTCAAGCTCGACCGGGCCAGCATGACGGCCTCGCTCGAAGGCCGTGTCCCGCTGCTCAACAACGATTTCGTCGCGTACGCGACCCGCCTGCCGTTGGACATGAAGCTGCGCGGGCTGCGCCCGAAGTTCCTGCTCAAGCGCGCCCTCCGCGGGATCCTTCCGGACACCATCCTCAACCGCCCCAAGAAAGGCTTCGGGATCCCGGTCGCCAACTGGTTTCGCGGACCTCTCAAGGAGCAGCTGCTGGCCGTTCTGTCACCCGATCGCGTTGCACGCGAGGGTTTCTTCGAACCCGTCGCGGTGTCGCGCCTGATCGGCGACCACATGGCCGGCCGGCGCGACAACCGCAAGCAGCTCTGGACCCTGTTCGCCTTCGAGCTCTGGCACGACGGCTACCTCAGCCGAGGCTGACCCGCCACCAAACATCGACGCCCCCGTCCGGGACCGGCGCAGCGCCCAGCACCTGGGTCAGGAAATCAACGATGGCCGCGTGGCCTGGCGACGGGCCGGCGACGATGGTGGAGGCGCCGAAGGCCTTGAGATCCGCGACCGCCTTCGCGCGCACGTCCGGGGTCACGGTCACGGTTTGGCCCGCATCCACGCTGTCGAGCTCCGACTGCAGAAATGATGGATGCGGGCCGAGGTAAGGCCCGGGCGTGAACGCGTCGCCTTCGGGCATGCGGAAGCGAAAGTCGGCCACGGTCTGCCAGTACATCGCGTCGGTGGATTCCTTGCTGGAGAACGGGGTGATCAGCAGCACCGACCCGGGCGCGACCTTCTCGACGTCGCCGCCCTCCTTGAAGAAGGCCGGCGCCACGGCCCGCTGTGACGGATAGGGCAGCGACGGCGCGATGGCCGCCAGGCCCGCCAGCAGCAGGACGCCGGTCGCGACCTGCCAGGGGCGGGTCCGGGTCAGGGCGATGGCGCACGCCGCTGCGACGACGATGCCGATGCCCAGGAACGCGATCGCCATCAGGCGTGCGGGCAACGCGCTGCCCATCAGGGGCAGCCGGCTGACAACCATCCACGGCAGTGGCAGGCCGGTGACGTATCCGTCGACGTGAAGATGCGGACCGAGCGAGAGCACGGCCACGATCAGCGTCATCAATCCGATCCACCGAATTGCCGGCTTCCGCCACGCCGCGATCAGGCCGAGCGTGAAAAACACCAGCAGGGGGATACCCACGTAGGCGCCGTTCTCGGTGGTGTTGCCTGTGAAGTGGATGAAGTTCGACGGCACGGCGAAGGCGAGCACGTCGCTGACGTACACGTCGGGTTGCTGCACGTTTCCAGAAACCCGCTGCGGGCCGAGGAACTGAAATACGAGCGGATACGTGGCGATGATCGCGAAGGTGATGATCGCGGCGCCCGCTGCGATGGCCGCGCCGGGCAGCCTGGCCCGGACCTCGCCGCGGTGCATGATCGCCAGCAGCGCGACGCCGATGGCGGCGATGAGTAGCGAGACGGCCAGCAGCTCCTCGCCGGTCAGCAGCTGGAGCGCGGCCGCGGCGCCGGCGAGCGCGCCGCCAACCACCGGATGCAGGCGCCGGCGAACGAGGATCTCGTGGCCGAGGAGGAGTGCGATCGGCGGGAAGAGCGCCACCATGACATGCGGATGGCCGAGCGCCTGGGCGACCAGCGCGGGGCTGAAGCCGTATATCAGCCCGGCCACGAGGCAGAGCGCCGGGCGGTCGACGAAAAGCCGCGCGGCCAGGAATCCGAACCACGCCGAGAGGGCGAGGCCGGCGGTGATGAGGAAGTTGTAGGCGAACACCGGTCCGGCGAGGGCGGTCACCGGCCACAGCACGAGCGCCGGGAAGATCATCGAGGTGTTCCACATGAGGTTCGACCCCGGCGGATATGACAGGTAGTCGGTGAAGAGCGGGTTGTGTCCCTGGGCCAGCTCGTGGGGGATCCAGCCGAGGTACCAGATGAACAGCTGCGGATCCTTGGGGCTGCCGATCCACGAACCGGCGGGATCGACCCAGGTGCTCGAGAACAGCAGCAGCGACAGCAGCATGTAAATGCCGAGCGCCGCCAACGCGAATGGAATCCGCGGCCGGCTCATCCTCTAGCTGCTGCCGGCGACGATGAGGCCTTCGTCGGTGCGCCTGACTCCGCGCACGCCTGGGAGCAGCACGATGAGGAAGCTGGGCACGGCCATGATGATCGCGGCGGCGACTAGCGTGGCCTGGATGCCGATATGGTCGGCGACCGGCCCGCAGATCGCAAAACCCGCGGGCATGGCGATCAGCGAGACGAGCCAGTCGAAGGAGTTCGCGCGTGCGAGCACCTCCGCGGGGATGAGCTGCGGGATGGTGGCGTTCCAGATCTCGTTGAGGAACGTGAGGGCGCTGAAGCCGACCACGCACGCGGCCATGATCGCCACCGTCGGCAGGGGAGGCGCCAGGGCCAGGAGCTGGAGTGCGGTCAGGGTGAGGGCCAGGTTGGCGGCGACCAGCGGCCGCCGAGGGCTCACCCTGAGGGCGATCAGGCCTCCGACGAGGGAGCCGACCCCGAGCGAGGCCGCGATCAATCCCCACGCCGATGCACCACCGAGGTGCTGCTTGGCCACGATCGGCCCCAGCACGAAGAAGGCAGCGATGGCGAAGTTCCACAACGCGTGTGAGCAGAGGTTGATCAGGTACCAGCGCCTGCTCGAGGTGGCGTGCCAGCCGGCCGCCAGCTCTGACCAGAACGTGCTTTTCGATCTCGATGCCACACGAGGCACCTGGAGCAATGCCAGGGAGATGGCGCTGACCACATAGGTGGCGGCGTCGATGGCGAAGACCCAGCCTGGACCGACCAACGCGACGAGGACGCCGGACAGCGCTGGCCCCACCACCGACGTCGTGCTGCGCGACAGTCCGATGAGCGCGTTGGCCTGCTGCAGGTGCGTCGGGCTCACTGTCTGGGGGACAAGCGCGCCGGCAGCCGGTTTGAAGAACGCGCCCGCCGCCCCATCCGCGACCGAGAGCACGATCAGCATCCAGAGCTGCGCGTGGCCGCTGAGCAGCACCGCAGCGAGGATCACCTCGGCGATGGCCCGGATCGTGTCCGAGGAGAGCATCACCAGCTGGCGCGGCAGCCTGTCCGCCCACACGCCGCCGACGGGCAGGAATACGACCTGGGCGGTGGTGGACGCCGCCAGGACGAGCCCGAGCGCGCTTGCCGAATGCGCGACCTGCAGGGTGGCGAATGCGAGTGCCACCGGCGAGAGCGCATTGCCGATCGCGGACACCGCCTGCCCGAACCAGAGCAGGCGGAAGTTCCGCTCGGCCAGAGGCTGCAGCGATTTCGGCAAAGGCATCCGAGCGATTTTCCACGGTCAGGCCTAATCTCGTGTGGGGTGCGTGAGGGAGGGGGATGAGTGTCGCCATCGGCACCAGGGGCCTGACCAAGGACTATGGGAGCGGGCGCGGCCTGTTCGACCTGGACCTCGAGGTCCAGGAGGGCGAGGTTTTCGGCTACCTCGGGCCGAATGGCGCCGGCAAGACCACCACCATCCGGATGCTGATGGGCCTGATCCATCCAACCCGCGGCTCCGCGACGATCTACGGCCTTGACTGCCAGAAGCAGGCGGTGGAGGTGAAGAAGCTCGTCGGCTACATCGCGGGCGAGCTGCCCAACTTCGGCGGGCTGCGCGGCAGCGAGATCGTCGCTTACATGGCGGGCCTGCGCGGCGGGGTGGACGAGAAGGTTGTACAGGAGATCTGCCGGCGCTTCGACCTGAACCTCGGCCAGCGCTTCCGCGAATACTCGCGTGGCACGAAGCAGAAGTTAGCGATCCTCATCGGCTTCATGCACCAGCCGCGCGTGCTCATCCTCGACGAACCGACCGGCGGGCTCGACCCGCTCAACCAGCAGGAGTTCTACAAGATGTGCCACGAGGCCAAGGACCGTGGTGCGACCGCGTTCCTCTCTTCTCACATCCTGTCCGAGGTCGAGCACATCAGCGATCGGGTGGGCATCATCCGCGCCGGCCGGCTGATCAGGACCGCCAGCCTGGCCGAGCTGCACGACATCCGCGTCCACCAGGTCGAGATCGATTTCACGGGACCGCCGCCCGTCGATGCGATCCGCGCAGCAGAGGGCGTGGACCACGTCGAGGTCGACGGGCAGCGCGTGCGCTGCACCGTGCATGGCACCTTCACCCCGCTCATGCGCGCGATCGCCACCAGCGAGATCGTCAACCTGACCAGCCACGAGCCCAGCCTCGAGGAGGTTTTCCTCACGTACTACCGCGAGGGCGTTCCCGCGGCGCCCGCTCCGGTGGGCGTCCCCGAGAAGCGCTGACATGCTGCGGATCACGCTGCGCCTGCAGCGGACGGGGCTTGTCGGCATGAGCGCCTTCGGGGTGTTTTACGGCCTCTTCCAGGCGGCCGCCTACCGCTCGGCCGCCGGCACCAACCAAGCCGCGCAGGTCGCTTTCGGTCACCAGATGGAGACCCTCGGCCGTTCGCTCACGTACCTCCTGCCGATTCCCGAACGGCTCGACACTTTCGGCGGTTACACGCAGTGGCGCATCTACGGGGCGCTGCCGCTGCTGTTCGCGTTCTGGGCGGTCATGTCCGCGAGCGGGGCGACGCGCGGCGATGAGGAGCGGGGCCTCATCGAGGAATGGGCGAGCGCGGGGGCCGGACGGTGGCGTTATATGGCGGTTCGGTTCGCCGGCTTCTTCATCGCCGCGACGGTGGCGGTGGCGGCCACGTCCGCGGCCATCGATATCGGCTCGGCCGCCTCTGGATTTCAGCTCGACCAGCCTGGCGTGGTGGAGATCTCCGTGGCGCTGGTCGGACTGACGCTTGCCTGCTACGCGATCGTGATGGTGGTCGCGCAGGTCCCTACAGGGCGCACCGCGGCGGCGGGCCTGGGCGGCGCCGTGATCGCGCTGCTCTTCTTCGTCAACAGCTTCGGGCGCACGGTCGACAGCCTGCGGCAGGTCGCGAAGGTCATCTCTCCTTTCTATTACTACGATCGGAGCAACCCGCTGACTCCAGACGGCTCGTTCGACGTCGCGGCCACGATCGGGCTGTTCGCCGCCTCGCTCGTGCTGGCTGCGCTGGCGGCCTGGCTGCTTTCGAGGCGCGACCTGGGGGCGCCGCTCTTCAGGCGGCGCCTGCGCCAGGCGCCGTTCACCGACCGGCCGTCCTCGAATCCTGTTCTCCGCATCCCGGTGGTGGCTGTCGTCTACGAGCAGCGTTGGGGCATCCTGGCGTGGGCGGCCGGCTGCACGCTGGGCGCCGTCTACCTCGTCTCGATCACCCGGCCGACTGTCGACGACCTGATCAAGGGCTCAGGAGCGTTCGCGGCCTACCTGACCGTCGCGGGCAAGGGTGATCCCTACACGGCGCTGGCGGGCTACTTCTGGTTCGGCATCTTCCTGTCGGTGCTGGCGATCTATGCGATCACCCAGGTCGCGCGCTGGGCCGCCGACGACGGCGAGGGCCGGCTGGAGATGGTGCTCAGCGCGCCGGTGTCGCGGACGCGGGTGGTCATCGAGCGCGCGGGGGCTCTGCTCGTGGACACCGCGTTGATCATCTTGCTCAGCTCGACCGGTTTCTATGTGGCCGCGCGCGCTGACAACATCCCGATCAGCGTCTCCGACGTGGTCGCGGCTTCGGTGCCGCTCATTCCGTTCGCGCTGAGCTTTGCCGCCGTGGGGGCCCTTCTGGCGAGCCGCGTACCACGCGCCACGGTGGCGGTGCTCACGACGCTGGCGTTCATCAGCTACCTCATCACGCAGGCCGGTCCCATCCTGAAGCTACCCGACTGGGTGATGAAGCTGTCGGTCTTCTCCCTGTACGGAACACCGATCACCTCGGGCATCGACTGGACCGGGTTCACGATCATGGTGGGAGTGACGGTGGTCGGGTTCGCGGCCGGGGCCGCCTTGATGCAGCGCCGCGAGGTGGGCGCCTGAGCGCGGCTCTTATTCGACCGCGCGGCGGCCGCCGCGCTTGATCGTCGGCGAATCGATGGACGAGGCTTCCATGGCGCCTTTGGACAGGAGGATGTTCCTGGCGTCCTCCAGCCGCTCGGGCTCGGTGTCCACGCTCACCATGAAGCGGCCCGATTGCACCTCCTGCTCGTAAAAGAGGCTGCGCTCCTGCAACGCGGCGATGCCGAGGAGCAGGCCGCCGAGGCCGCCTGTCGCACCCAGCGCCGTCGCGAGCATCAATGGGACCAGGAGCCCGCCCTGCAGAAAGGTGTGCGAGCCCGGGATCAGGCCGGCACCGATGACGCCCAGCACGAGTCCCAGGGCAGTGCCTCCGATGCACCCGATGGCGATGCCCCTGGCCGCGGTGCCGCCGGCGTCGGGCACATGCGCGTCGGCTGGACGGTGGAGCTCGGTCCGCGCGGAGTCGAAGTTGGCTGACCTGAGCGCACCCACGGCCGACTCGGCCTGGGCCTCCTCTTTGAACAGGGCCGCGATGGTGTCCGGCATGTGCCCCTCCCACTCAAGAAACGCCTGAGCTGGGGGGAGTAGCCGGGCCCCACGCGGTTTAGAGGCCTGCTTGCAGGCGGGCCTTGTGGCCCCTCTTGCGCAAATTGTCGAGCTGCTTGCGCAAGTCCTTGCGGCGCCTCTCCCCGCGTTCGGGATCGAGGTAATACGTCATCGCCGCCGCGGCGCCCATCCACATGATCAGCCTGGTGAATCTGAATTTCATCATGCAGAGAATTAACGACAGGACTCATCGCTGTACCCGATTTCGGCTTCCGTGCGAGGCACCCCGGCAGTTACGTCCGTCCAGGTATGCCACGCACGGCTTTCTACTGGATATCCATGGGTGGTGGCCATGGAAATTGAGGATGGCGTCCAATCTGGCGACTGGATAGGTTGAACGCTGGAAAATGGCGAGGCTACCCACAAGCCGCTACCCGCGAATGCGCTTTCTTGCCGGCGAGAAGGAGCTGGGCTCCGGCCGGCCGGCAGTCACACGGGGGTCCGTAGTCGGCGAGGATTTCATTCGGATTCTGACGAAGCTGACCAGGGACTTGGAAAGGTTCGATTCGATGGTTGTCGATCAGCGCAAGACGATCGGGCCCGGCGCCGACGATCTGAGCCTAGCCGACGAGCAGTTCGGCAGCCAAACCACGCAGTTGAGAGCCGGGGCGGAGGACATTTTGGCGTCCGCACGCCACGCACTCCGACTCCTGTCGGAGGCGGCCGGGCCTCACGTCAGATCGAGCTAGAGCCGGGGTGCTGCTCGACTTCGTCTAGGGATCTCTTCAGCCGCTGAAGGGCATCAGCCGGCAGGGGCGCTTCCTCAACCCAGGTAAAGATCGCGTCGGCAATTTGACGCCACGTATTGATTTGGTGAACCATGGCGCTGCCCCAGTAGGACTTGGACCAGGCCGATGCCGCCAGCCACCCTGCGACGACGCAGCAGAACGCGCCAGTGCCAATCTCGAGCCCGCCCAACCATCCATCGGGACGTAGGTAGCTCAAGATGACGATTCCCAAAACCAAGTTGACGATGACAGCTAAGGGTAAAAAGACCCGATAAAATACCCGTGCCTGCAAATTCCTGATCATGCGCTTCCCCCAACGGAGCGTTTACAACTTCCGCTTACCACCCGGCAGCGTTACACGGCGCCACCCCCCAAACCAATGAGACGAATGTCCTAGTAGCCGGGCGAAATGGAAAGATAACTAATCACTTATGGGTCGTCTGACGTGCCTTATGATCGATGAACAACTCGCGTAACTACCGGGTACAACTAGCGGGTACATGTGAAGACGTCTGGGAGGGGAACCATCGCTGTAGCTGATCAACGCCGATCGGCGATCCGAGTCGGAATCGTTGACGATCATCCCGTGTTCAGGTTGGGCTTGAAGCGAGCGCTTGAGCGGGAGTCCGATATCGAAATACATTGGGACGTCGGCTCGGCCGCCAACCTGGATGCCGTCATGCGCCGCACGCCGGTCGACGTGATTCTCATGGACATCTACATGGGAACTGGGAAGGACGGTATCGCAGCCACTCGCGAAGTGACAGAGAAGTGGCCTGAGGTCAAAGTTGCCATCATCAGCGCGAGCCTTGACGCGCGTATGGGCCCGGCCAGCACTCGGGCCGGGGCGGACGTGTTCCTGCCGAAGGCCATGCCGATCGCTGAGATGGTCAGCTCGATCAGACGGCTGGCGTCAGGGAATTCGACCCCGGGACCAAGCAGATCGAAGGCACCCCAAACAGGCAAGGCCAGAGTCGGACGGATCGGCGGCTTGAGTCCGCGGCAACGACAGGTTCTGGAAGACCTCCGCCAGGGCCGCACGAACCGCGAGATCGCGGCTCGGTTGGGCATTTCCACAGGCACGGTGAACAAGCACGTGCACGAAGTTCTAACAGTGCTCAAGGTGCGCAATCGCACCCAGGCGGCCGCCGTCGCTCGTCAGGAATTCGCCGAGTAAAGCTGGTCGATTTGGCACGTAAAAGCCCTCCTGAGACTCAATTTGGGAAAAATGGTCAGTTCTACCCATTGACTTGGGATTTCCCGAGGGAGTTAAGTCTTGTAAGGGTTTTTTGTAGGACAAAAGCCCCCGATGAGCACCGCGGGCCTTGGGTTTCCGGACCCCAGGCTTAGGGGCGCGGTAATCATTCGTTAACGGTTCGGAAAGAGGGAAGGGGAAATCAGTGGGTTCGCCACCAGTCGTTGGCGGCTTAGCGCAGAGCGGCACGGCCGCCGATGCGGACGAGATTCGTCGCATGCTGGCCCGTGAGCTCCACGACCAGGTCGCCCAAACCCTCACCACCATGCTGATCGAGCTGGAAAACTTCAAGGTGGAGCAGATGGGCAGGAAGAGTGTCTTGCGCCAGCTTGACGGGCTACAGGACTCCACGCGCGACGTGCTCACCAGTTTGCGCCGGGTTCTCTACGACCTCAGGGGAGAGTCCGGAATCGAAGAGGGTTTTGCCGAGGCTGTTCGAGCCCTCCTCGCCAACTTCGAGCAGCGGACGCATGTCAAAGCTCACCTATCGGTTTCACCGTGGTGGCCCTCGCCACTCCGGTCTCAGGCGGCGTTGAACATCTACCGGATCATCGAGGAAGCCCTGACCAACGTGCGGCAGCACAGTGGTGCTGGACTTGTCGAGGTTGCGCTCGGGGCGGGTGCGGGCAGCAGCTACGTGGCCGTTGAGGTCAAAGACGATGGCCGCGGATCGGAATCCGGCGCGGGCGGCCGCGCGCCAGGCATGGGTGTGCTCGGGATGCAAGAACGTGCGGTGATCCTGGGCGGCCGGCTTGAAGTCGTAACCACAGCCGGCGGTGGGACCACCGTTCGAGCAATTCTGCCCAAGGAGCAACTGATTTGATAACTGCAACGCAACCGTCCGCCGAGGTAACTACGTCGACGCGCATCGCGCGTGTGCTGATCGCCGACGACCAGACGCTGTTCAGGTCAGGCCTGGCGCGACTGTTGGACTCGGACGACCGCGTATCGGTCGTCGGCGAGGCCGTCGACGGCGCTGACGCAGTCAAGCGCGCGCTTGCTCTAAAGCCGGATGTCGTTTTGATGGACATCAAGATGCCGAACGTCGACGGGATCGAGGCGACGCGCCGGATCGTCAGCGAGAACCCAAAGATCAGAGTCCTGATGTTGACCACATTCGAGGCCGACAATCACGTGATCCAGGCCCTGAAGGCCGGCGCCAGCGGGTATGTGCTCAAGGACTCGCAGGCGGGCGCGATCGTGTCCAGCATCCTCGCTGTGGTAGCCGGCGAGCGCGTGATGGCCAGTGCCGTCGCCAA
>DATINX010000339.1:0-2067 GCA_035473835.1 Candidatus Dormiibacterota bacterium
CGGGGAATCGAAGCAGGCGGTAACCCTCACTCGCAAGCCACCTGGCCTTTCGTTCGTCGGACTCATCTTCATGTAGCGGGCCGTCAATTTCAACCGCGAGGCGGGCTGAGAGGCACATGAAATCGACGAAGTACGGGCCCACCGGAAACTGCCGGCGGAACTTGAACCCGCCAACCTGCCGGTTGCGGAGGCGTGACCAGACATACCGCTCGACATTGGTCGTGTTGTTGCGGAGCTTTCGAGCCACCTCGGTTTCTGGCTTGAGCATCTGGCCCAAGCATCGACCAGACGATTTGCATCCGCTAGCCCGCTTGCTAAGGAGTCATTTGCCCCACCGCCGCGGCCGCTTGCGCGGCCGGGGCGACTCCCCACGGTGTGGGGAGTTGAAAACGACGGCTCGAGCAAAAAATGCGGCTCCCCACGGTGTGGGGAGTTGAAAACGACGGCTCGAGCAAAAAATGCGCTCCCCACGGTGTGGGGAGTTGAAATTAGATTTCCGGGGGCAGGATCTCCATCACCGTCAGGGACGGCGCGCGCGTGATCAGGCCGATCCCTTCCAGCACGTAGGTCAGCCATCCGGCCGCAGCCGGGATGGCGCGGGGCGGCACCTGCCTCCGGGGGGCGCGCACCTCGCGAGCCGGCGTACTTTCCGCCAGCCCGGCCAGCTGCCTCGCCTTGCCCACCGCCCTTTCCAGTCCGCCCAGCTCATCGACGAGCTTCCTCTCAAGCGCCTGAACGCCCGTCCAGACCCGACCCGCCGCGACCGGATGCACCTCGTCGCGGGTCATATGGCGCGACGACGCGACAGCCGCGAGGAAGAGCTCGTACATGCGGTCGATCTCGTGCTGCACGATCTCTCGTTCCTCATCTGTGAAGGGATGATCGTCGCCTTCAAGGGTGACGTGCTTGCCGAAGGCGATCGTCTCGCGATTGACGTGGAGCTGGGAGAACAGACCGGCCGTCACGAACTTTCCGCTCAGTACCCCGATCGAACCGGTCAGCGTTCCCGGTCGCGCCACGATCCACTGGCCCGGCGCGGCAACGAGGTAGCCGCCTGAGCCGGCCGTCGCGCCCATCGCGACCACCAGTGGTTTGCTCTTGGCGATCAGCGCGATCGCCTGCCGCATCGCCTCGGACGCGGTCGCCGACCCTCCGCCCGAGTTGACGAACAAAACCGCGGCGCCGGCTCGCCTGTCCGCCGCAATCTGACGCGCCAGCGGGACGACGCTGAGGTCACCTGCACGATCCGCGCCGATGAGCGGGAGGTTGATCGGTGGCTTCACCGGCAGGCGTTCACTGCGCCCGTCGACGATGGTGCCTTCGACCCGCATGATCGCTACGTAGGTGCCCCGGCCCGTGGTGGGAGGCGGAACCGGGAGCTTGCGCCGAGCCTGGTCCCAGGTGGCGATCCTGGCCCGCTCACCGTCGCCGGCAAGACGATCTGGAAGCTCCTCTTCGGGAATCAGGGTGTCGACGACATGCTGCTGGACGGCTTCATCGTCGGTGAATGGGGAGCTGTCGACGAGCTTGCCCGCCGCCTCCAGGTCGAGGTGACGGCTTTCGGCGATCGCTCTGACGAGCTCTTTGTACTGCGAATCGAGCAGCCAGGTGAGCTGTTCGCGCAGCTCTGGCGACATCTTCGACTTGGTGAGCGGATCCGCCGCGGTCTTGTAGGGAGAGATCTGGATGAAGTCTGCCTTGATGCCCACGCGAGCCAACGAGTCCGCGAGGAACATTCCGGTCGACGCAAAACCCAATGGGCGGACCAGACCCGCAGGCATCAAGAGGATCTCGTCACATGCACATGCCAGGTAGTAGGTGCCGGTCGTGTAGAACGGCGCCCAGGCAATCACCCGCTTGCCGTCCGCGCGCAGCTTCGACACAAGCTCTCGCAGGTCCTGAAGTGTCGCCATCGGCATCGGTGCCGGACGCAGGTGAAGGATCACGCCCTTGGTTCGAGGGTCGCGCGAGATCGCATCAAACCGCAGGCCGAGCTCCTTGACGCTCAGCCGTTGCTGCTGCGAGACGAAGCGCTGCCAGAACGGCCGTGGCGGGTCGGGCAGCGTG
>DATINX010000340.1:0-2159 GCA_035473835.1 Candidatus Dormiibacterota bacterium
GTGAGCACCGGTCACCTGCTGCTGGCGCTGGCCACCGAAGGCGAGGGGATCGCGGCGCACGTGCTCAAAGACCTGGGCGCGACCAGCGAACGCATACGGGAGTCGTTGACTCAGCTCACCGAACCGGAAGCCTGAGACCGCGTGCCAAGGTGGCGCTGCCGGCCGACTGAGTACGCCTCGGCGAGCCAGCTCTCGACCTCCTCATCGACTTCAGACGGAGCCTGCAGCCTGAACACGTGAACTTGGTTGCGTGGCGAGATGAGGTGATCCGCCGAAATCGTGGGCTCTCGAGGCGGCGAGCCAGGTTGCCGCAGAAATGGCACTGATTGCGATTGGCGAAGCCGCGACCGCAGTCGGGACACATCCACAACGGCTGCATCCGGCGCAGCTTACGATCTGTGCGTCGTGGCGAAGCTGGGCATCATGATCGAAGGTCAGGAGGGTCTCAGCTGGGAGCGGTGGCGCCGCCTATGCCACGACGTCGAGGCGCTTGGGTTTGCGTCTCTGCGCCGCAGCGAGCACCTGATCTCCCTGATGGGCGACGACAACCGCGAATGCATCGACTGCTGGACCTCGCTGGCGCTGGCAGCCGAGTGGACCAAGACGATCCAGCTCGGGCCGATGGTCAGCCCGATGACCTTCCACCAGCCGGCACTCGTGGCGCGCCAGGCCGCCGCGGTCGATTTGCTGAGTGGGGGCCGCCTCATCCTGGGCGTCGGAGCGGGATGGAACGAGCGCGAGCACGAGCTCTTCGGGGTTCCGTTCTACACGGTCAAGGAGCGCATGGACCTGCTGGAGCACGGCGTGACGCGCATCCGCGAAACCTGGAAGATCTCCAACCCGAAGCCGGCCCAGAATCCGATTCCGATTCTGATGGGCGGTGTCGGGGAGAGGCGGCACCTTCCGCTGGTCGCCCGCGAGGCGGCCGAATGGAACTACACGCGCATGGACCACGACGAGTACCGCCACAAGCGTGAGGTGATCAACCAGTCATGCCGTGAGATCGGGCGCGATCCGTCCTCGATCCGCTATTCGGTGATGGCGAACTACCTCATCGGCCGCGACCGCGACGAGCTGCGGCATCGGGCGCTGCTGATGGCCGAGGTGATGCCGAGGCTCAGGCGTGATTCCGCGGACGAGATCCTAGAGGCCGCGCGGCAGTCGGCGTTCGTCGGCACACCGGAGGAGATCGCGGAACAGATCCGGCGTTATGCGTCTCTAGGGGTCGAGCTGTTCATGCTCCAGCACTTCCTGCTCGACGACCGCGACGCACTCGGGCTGCTCGCATCGGACGTGATTCCGGCCGTGGCTTAAGGTAGTTGGATGGACTTCGAGCTCAGCGACTCTGAGAAGAAGTTTCGCGACGAGGTCCGCGATTGGCTCAAGGCCAACAAGCCACGCGATGGCGCCGCCCCCGAGGAAGGCCAGAAGGGATTCATCGAGAATCGCCGCGCGTGGCAGAAGAAGCTCTACGACGCGGGCTATGTCGGCATCACATGGCCCAAGGAGTACGGCGGGCGCGGAGCCGGATTCATGGAGCAGCTCATCTTCAACGACGAGATGATCGTCGCCCAGGCTCCGGAGCCGATCAACGTGATCGGTCTCGGCATGGGCGGCCCTGTGGTCATCACCCACGGCACGGACGAGCAGAAGAAGCGCTACCTTCCGCCGCTGCTCTCCGCCGAGGAGATCTGGTGCCAGGGTTTCAGCGAGCCGAATGCCGGCAGCGACCTGTCGGGCCTGCAGACGAGGGCCGAGGACAAGGGCGATCACTACCTGGTCAATGGCCAGAAGGTGTGGACCACCCTGGCCCATGTCGCCAAGTGGTGCATGTTGGTGACGCGGGAGCGCAAAGAGCCGAACCCGCGCGACGGCCTGACCTACCTGCTCGTGGACATGGAGAGCCCGGGTGTCGAGGTGCGGCCGCTGGTGCAGATCACCGGCGACGCCGAGTTCAACGAGATCTTCTTCAAAGACGTGAAGGTGCCGAAGTCGCAGATTCTCGGCGAGGCGGGAAGCGGGTGGGCGGTCGCGATGACAACGCTGCTCCATGAGCGGGGCACTCTCGGGATGGCGCTCGCGACGCGCGCCCAGATCACCGCTGCGGAGCTCGCCGACCACGCGCGCAAGCTGGGTCGCGGCTCCGATCCGCTCGTGCG
>DATINX010000341.1:0-1793 GCA_035473835.1 Candidatus Dormiibacterota bacterium
CTGCTCCAGGGCGAGTTCCGAGTGGAGTACGACCAGACCGGCGGACATATCGGCCGGCGCTACCGCCGTCAGGACGAGATCGGCACCCCGTTTTGCATCACTGTCGACTTCGACACGCTGACGGACAGGGCCGTCACGATCCGCCACCGCGACTCCACCAACCAGGAGCGGGTGCCGATCGACGATCTGGCCGCGCGACTGGGCGCCCTCATCCAAGAGCGCTAGGTTCCTGACCGGCTAGCGCAGACTCGCGCAGCTAACATCGTGAACGCGATGGAGAGGGTGGTCTGCCCGGTCTTGGTCGGGCGCGAGCCCGAGGTCTCGGAGCTCGAAGACGCCCTGCTCGCCGCCAACCGCGGGGACGGCCAGATCGTCCTCCTGGCAGGCGAGGCCGGAGTCGGCAAGAGCCGCCTCGCCGCCGAGCTCCAGCGCCGTGCGACGAAGATCGGGATGACGACGTTGTCGGGTGGTTGCTCGGAAGCAGAGCTCGCGCTGCCCTACCTCCCATTCCTGGAGGCCCTCGGCAACTACCTGACGGCGGCCAATCTCGAACATGTGCGGCGCGAGCTTGGCTCCCTCCGCCCAGAGCTGGCCCATCTATTCCCGCAGTTGGAGCTCGAGCCCGATGCACGCCGAGAAACAGGCGATCCGACCCAGGCGAAGCTGCGCCTGTTCGAAGCGATCATCGCCCTCCTCCGCATCGCCGCCGAGCACTCGGGTCTGCTGCTCCTGCTCGAGGATCTCCACTGGTCGGACGATTCGACCCGCGAGCTCCTCGACTACTTGACCCGTCGCCTGCGCGGCATGCGCATCATGGTCCTGGGCACATATCGCGCCGACGAGATGCACCGCAAGCATCCGCTCGCGCACCTCATCCAGGGGTGGAGGCGGACCAAGGCGGCGAACGTCATCGAGCTGGAGCCCCTTCCGGCCGACGGCATCGCCGAGATGGTGCGGGCCATCTTCGACCAGAGCGAGATCAGCGCTGAGTTCAGCAACTTTCTGCACGAGCGGTCGGAGGGCAACCCCTTCGTCCTCGAAGAGCTTCTCAAGGCTGCGATCGACAGCGGCGACATCTACAGGACGTCGGACCGATGGGAGCGCAAGGACCTGGGAGAGCTCAGGCTTCCCCAGACGGTCCGCGACACAATCCTGCTGCGCCTGGAGCAGCTGTCGCCCGAGCAGGCGGACATCCTCCAGACGGCGTCGGTGCTGGGCCGGTCATTCAGCTATCCGTTGCTGGTTGCCGTGTCCGCCCAGGACGACCGCAGCGTCCAGGCCACGCTGCACGCAAGCGTCCAGCAACAGCTCCTCGAGGAGGAGCCGCAGAACAACGGCCGCTACAGGTTCCGGCACGCGCTCACCCGCGAGGCGATCTACGAGGACATGATTGCGCCCAGGCGTGAGGAGCTCCACGGCATCGCCGCGGATGTGCTGAGCGCCCGGGCCGGAACCGCGCCCATCGACCTCGCCTACCACCTTCTCGCGGCCAATCGCTGGAGCGATGCGGTGCCGGCGGGAATCAAAGCCGCCGAGGACGCCGAACGTAACCAGGCTGATCGCGAAGCGGCGCAGCTCTATGAGCGGCTGCTGACCCATGTCAAGGACGGGCAGATGCGGGCACCGCTGCTGTGCCATGCGGGCAGCGCCTACCAACGGGCCAACGAGCCCGCGAAGGCGCAGCGGTTCCTCGAGCAGGGCATTCCTCTGCTCGAAGCCGGTGGACAAGAGGTGGAGGCGGCCGGCTTCCGCATCACCCTCGGCCGGTGCTATTGGGAGCGGTCTCAGGCCGC
>DATINX010000342.1:0-2485 GCA_035473835.1 Candidatus Dormiibacterota bacterium
CGGACCTATGCCAGTGCCGACAGCAGCTCCTCGCACGCTTCAGCCTCGCTTGCAACGCCCGGTCGACGGCTGACGGTGGCCATACTGGCAACAACGGTCATTGCTGTACTTGGCGCCGGAGTGACCCTGATCGCAGCGGCACATGGAGACGCTGCCATGATAAAGAAAGGGAAATTGCCAGTCTCCGGGCTACCCGTCGCCATCTCCTCATGGGGTGCGCGAGATGCGGTTTTGATACCTCTAACCCCAGCTGCGGACAAGGCGTACGCGTCGGTCGCTGGTCATAAGCTTATGTACTTGGGAGCGGGTCAGGATCGGTTCATATTGTTCGACGTTGATAAGCAGCGAACCATACGAATTCCTTCTCACGACTTGGTCGTAAGTACAGAGCCCTAACCAGGTTGAATTTGTAGAGATCGGGTGATGGCGCCGGCTGGTTACCGGCGTATGACAGGGGATGAGGCATGGATCACGAAGGGGAGGCAGACGATGGCTGAGCGTGGTCTCATCCTGGTGACCGGTGCCGGCGGGGGAGTCGGCGGTGTGGGCGGCAAGGTCGTGGCGTTGCTGCGTCAGCGCGGCCGGGCCGTACGAGCGATGGCGCACCACGACGATGACCGCGCCGACGCCCTGCGCGCGCTCGGCGCCGACATCGTCGTTGGTGACCTCACGCGGCCAGCAGATGTCGCGACGGCCCTCGACTCGGTCCAACGGATGTTCTTCACCATGAGCCTGGCACCGTCCTACCTCGAGGCCTCCGCCACAGTTGCGACGGTGGCCCGTGCTGTCGGCGACCTGGATGGTCTCGTCGCCATCTCCCAGATGACCGTGTCCCAGATGGACGCGCTCAGCATGAGCGAGTCACACCATCAGCGGCTGGAATGGCTATCGGAGCAGGTGCTTAACTGGTCTGGGCTTCCAGTCGTGCACGTTCGCCCGACTGTCTTCCTGGACGGTCCGTTGTTCACGACCCTGACCGCCCGCTCCATTGCCGACAGTGGTGCCATCCGGCTCCCGTTCGGGACCGGTCGCACCTCGCCGATCACGACCGACGACGTCGCGCGGGTCGTCGCTACTATCCTGACCGGCCCGGGGCCGTACATCGGCCGGGTCTTCGAGCTGACCGGCCCCCGATCGCAGGACATGAATGGCGTAGCCGAAGAGTATGCCCGCGCGCTGAGCAGACCGGTTACCTACGTCGACGTCCCGTGGGAGACGTGGGCCAAGCAAGTGCTCTCACGCGCCGGGCTCGGCTCGTACGTCGATGAGCAGATCGCCACCATGGCCCGGCTACATCGCGAGAATCGGTATGACCGCGTGACCGCCACCGTCGAGGAAATCACCGGCCGACCCGCGGAGTCCGTCGAGGAGTTCGTCGCGCGGCATAGCGACCTGTTCGCCGAGTGACGTACAGCAGATGAAGGCGCCCAGGTCGCGCGCCGCGCTTTTATCTCCGGCCACACCTCGGCCTTCCATACCGCGACCGCCTCGTCGTCGCGCTCGAGCGCCTGCCGCACCGGGACCTGGGCCGACCAGCCGTGCCGGCGCATTAGCTTCGACGTGCCCTCGACCGTGTACCCGACGTGGAACAGCCGGCCGATCAGCGTCTTGATCTGGCCCAGCGTCCACCGCTGGTCATTGATGAACCCGTGTACCAGCGGCCCTTTCCGCAGCTCGGCCTCCAGCCGGGCCCACTGCTGCGGGCTCAGCCGTTCCCGCGACACCGGCCCCTTCGACCGCAGCGCCTCAGCGCCGCCGTCCCGCAGCCAGCCGACGTCACGATCTGAGCTCTACGAGTTCAGTCTGGTTAGTGCCGTGACCGCCAACGTTTGCCTGTTCCTCCGAGGCCGGTGCGGCTGTGGGGAGGCGGGTCCGCCGACTTGATCGGCCGACGACTCTGGTCTAGCGCAGTGTCCGGAACGCTGCGCGCATCTCTTCGGCGAACAGCTCAGGCTCCTCCCACGCCGCGAAGTGCCCGCCCTTTTCTGCCTCGTTGAAGTAGACGAGGTTGTGGTAAGCGTGCTTCACCCAGTGCCGCGGCGGCTGGAAGAGCTCGTCCGGGAACACGGTGTAGCCGACGGGGAGCTTGACGTGAGGCGGCGGATGCTTGAACGCGACCATTCCGCTTCGTCCGCCCTCCCAGTACAGCCGCGCGGCAGCGGCCGACGTGTTCGTCACCCAGTACAGCGTGATGTTGTCCAGGACGTTGTCCCGCGTGAGGCCGCCCGTAGGCTGTCCCTCGAGGAAGGCCCGGGAGATCTTCGCGTAGCTGTCGGCGTCGTGGTCGAGCATCCACGCCGCCATGCCGATCGGTGAGTCCAGCAACGGGTAGCCGATCGTCTGCGGGTGCTCGCCCATCTCGGCGATGTAGCCGCGCATGAAGACGCCGACGACCTTGCTGAGCTGTTCCCGATCCTCGCCGGAGAACGCGAGCCTCAGATTGATGGAAGCCATCAGGAGCTCTCGCGGGGCGGCGGACAGGAGG
>DATINX010000343.1:0-1747 GCA_035473835.1 Candidatus Dormiibacterota bacterium
TCGGCAGCGCTCGCGGCAAAGACCACCCGGTCGATCGCGGGACGGCCGCGCAGCAGCTGTACGTGGAGGTAGAAGTTGCCGAACGCGAGTGTGATGATGGCGGCCAGCTGGACCTGAAGGATCGACAGGTTCGTCGGCTCCCAGAACGAAAGCACCAGGCCCGTCGCGATCAAGATCCACCGCGCCCAGACGATCACCGCCTGGCCGTAGAAAAGGTCCTCGGACGTCGCTCCGCCAACCCAGGAGCTCAGACCGTGGCTCGACGCCGGCGGGGGTATAACCGGCGCCTGAGCCACGGCTGAATGGGCGCGGCTGGAGCTTTTCGAGGTCTTGGTGACATCCGTGCTCTTCCAGCTCTCGCCGTCCCACCTCCACATGCCGTCCGGTGACAGCAGCAAGCCCGAGTCGTCTCCAAAATCATCAGCTGCCATCGCGTCCGTCACCTCCCGGCGCCGCCAGGCGCCGTGCACCCATCTCAGCCTTGAGGCGTGCGAGCTCGTCGTCGATCTCCACACCGCTCGTCACCCGCCTCAGCTCGGTTTCCACGTAGTCCCCGCCGCCGGTCGGCTGCAGCGAGCCCAGGTCCGCAAGCGAGTCGAGCGCCTGGGCGCGTGCCTGCAGGCGATCCGCCTTCTCCTCCGCACGTCCGACCGCCATCCCCAGCTCGGCCAGCTCGCCCGAGACTCCCGACAGCGCTTCTTTGACCTTGACCTCGGCCTCGGCCGCGCTGTACCGCGCAGACACCACATCGCGATGCGTCCGGAACTCCTCGATGCGAACCTGGAGCGAGCGCTCCTGGCCGGCAAGCCGCCTTTCTTCGGCGCCGACTTCGGCGATCTGCACCGTCAGGCCCTCGATCTCGGCCTGGGCGGAGCGCTTCCGCTCCAGTGCGATGCGCGCCAGGTCGTCGCGACCCGCTCCGACGGCGCGCTTCGCCTGGTCGTCCAGCTGCGGGACCCGGGCCTCGAGCTTCTTCAACTGGCGCTCCAGCTGCTGCTTCGAGGTTGCCACTTCGACCAGCCCCTGCCGCAGCTTGACGAGGAGCTGCTGCTGCTGCGTGTAGGCGTAGTCGAGCACCTGGCGCGGGTCTTCGGCACGATCGAGCGCGCTGCTCGCCTTGGTGGAAAAGAGCAACCGAAGCCTGGACCACAAGCCCATCAGGACTCACCTCCGGACGCTTCACCACCAGTCATCCAGCGCATGACGGCAAGCTAAGCCAGAGAGGTTTGGGTGTCGTCAGTAAGGCTACTGAAGTTTTGCAGGCCGTCCGGAAAGCCTCACCTACGTACCCCGGACGCTGGCATGATGCACGCGTGACCGCGACCAGGATCGATGAGCTGGTGACCCCGGCTCTGCTCGTGGACGCGGATCTGCTCGCGCACAACCTCTCCGCGATGGCCACGGCGCTGCCGGGCCCCAGGCTCCGGCCGCATGTCAAAGCCCACAAATGCACGGCCCTTGCCGCGCGCCAGCTGGCCGCCGGCCACCACACGTTCACCTGCGCCACCATTCGCGAGGTCGAGGGCATGGCCGCGGCGGGCCTCGGCGAAGACCTCCTGCTTGCCAACGAGGTGCTCGACGCCTCGCGCCTCGGCAAGCTCGACGCCCGTGTGACCCTCGCCGTCGACTCGCTGCAGACCATCGATGCCGCCGCCAAGGGCGGGATCAAGGACGTCCTGATCGACGTCAACGTCGGCCTGCCCCGCTGCGGCTGCACCCCCGACAACGCAGGCACCCTGGCGGAGAT
>DATINX010000344.1:0-6012 GCA_035473835.1 Candidatus Dormiibacterota bacterium
CGCGTCATCGACTACGTTCGCTGCGCCAGCTGCTTCTGTAGCTGACCGGACGTCCTGACCGGGGTTCGTCCCCAATCCCGCGCACCTGCGCGGGCTTCGTTCCCAACGTTCGGGATCAACACACAAGCGGAGGCGCGTGCAATTGTCGAATCTTTCGGATGGCGCATCCATAGACGGTTTCTCAAAGAACGAGTCGATCAAGGTGGCCAGCAATCACCTGCGCGGGCTGATCAAGGAGGAGCTGGTCGAGGACACGCCCGCGTTCGGCGAGGACTCCGAGCAGCTGCTCAAGTTCCACGGCATCTACCAGCAGGACGATCGCGACCGCCGCAAGGAGGCGCGTGCCCGCGGGTTCGACAAGCACCACCAGCTCATGATCCGAACCCGCATCCCCGGGGGCATCGTGTCGCCGGACGCGTACATCGCACATGACGACATCAGCCGGCGTTGGGCGAACGGCACGCTGCGCGTCACCACGCGGCAGGACTTCCAGCTTCACGGCGTGCTCAAAGGCGACATCAAGAAGTCGATCCGGGCGATCAACGATGCGCTGCTGACCACGCTTGGCGGCTGCGGCGACGTCGAGCGCAACATCATGTGCTGCCCGGAGCCGCTGCACGACGACTTCCACGCCGAGGTCCAGGAAGCCATCTCGGCGATGGTTGCCGAGCTCACACCGCGCACGCGCGCCTACCACGAAATCTGGCTTGATGGCGAGGTCGTGAAGTCGTCGGAGCCCGAAGTCGAACCCCTATACAAAGAGCAGTACCTGCCCCGCAAATTCAAGACCACCGTCGCATTGGAAGGCGACAACTGCGTCGACGTCTACGCGCACGACCTCGCCATCGTCGCCATGCGGAGGCCGGATGGTTCTCTGCGGGGATTCAACGTCCTGGTGGGAGGCGGCTTGGGCCGCACGCATAACAAGCCGGAGACGTTCGTTGCCGTCGCCCAGCCGCTGGCCTTCGTCGAGGCGGCGCAGATCGTACATGTCGCGCGCGAGATCGTCGCGGTTCAACGCGATTACGGTGATCGCACCAACCGGCGTCACGCTCGCCTCAAGTACACGATCGCCGATCGCGGCCTCGACTGGTTTCGAGGCGAGGTGCAGAAACGGCTTTCATTCTCGCTCCGGCCGCCCGAGCCGCTGGCATGGAAGCCGGTGGACGACCACCTCGGCTGGCACGAGCAGGGCGACGGCCGGCTCTATGTCGGCATATACATCGAGAACGGGCGCATCGCCGACGCCGGCGACGTGCGCTCGCGTTCATGCCTGCGAAGGATTGTCGACGAGCTCCGCCCGCAGGTTCGACTGACCGCCCAACAGAACGTGATCCTCGCGAACATCGAGCCCACGCAGCGACCCCGTGTCGAGGCGCTGATGGCCGAGTACGGCATCGCGCAAGTGGAGTCCGTTGCACGCGCGATCCGATACGCGATGGCGTGCCCCGCGATACCGACCTGTGGCCTGGCGGTGGCCGAGGCCGAGCGCGCGATGCCGGCGCTGATTCGCAAGCTGGCGGCCTTGCTCGAAGAGCTCGGCCTCGCCGAGGAGCGCATCAGCTTCCGCATGAGCGGCTGCCCCAACGGCTGCTCGCGTCCTTATCTTGGCGACGTCGGCTTCGTCGGTACCACGCTCGGGAAGTACGACGTGATGCTCGGCGGCGACTTCGACGGCACCCGCCTCAACCGCGTCTTCGCCCCCAACGTTCCGATCACGGACATCCCGTCACTCCTGCGACCGCTGTTCGAAATGTTTGTTGCCGATCGCGCGCCGGGAGAAGGCTTCGGCAACTGGACCGATCGCCTGGGTTTCGACGCGTTGCGGCAGACGGCGCTCAGCCAGACGGAGAGGTCGGCTTGAGCATCACGGCGCCGCCCGAGCTGATATCGGGAGCCGCGCCGGAGGCCGTGCTGCGGTGGGCCTACGAATCCTTTCCGCAGGTCGCGATCGTGGCCAGCTTTCAGGCGGAATCGTCCGTGCTGATCGACATGGCGGCCCGCATCCGGAGCACCGACGTGCGTGTGCTCACGCTGGACACCGGCAGGCTTCCGCAGGCGACCTACGAAATGATCGACCGCGTTCGAGCCAGGTATGCCATCGATGTCGAGGTGGTGTCGCCAGACGCCGGCGAGCTGGCCGGGATGGTCGGCCAGAACGGGGTCAACCTGTTCTACAAATCCCCCGAGATGAGGCGGCTGTGCTGCGACGTGCGCAAAACGAGGCCTCTGGCGCGGGCGCTCGGCGGTTTCGACGCATGGGTCACGGGGCTGCGCCGGCAGCAGGCGGCGACCCGTGCGCAAACGCCGGTGGTGTCGCGAGACCCCGACCACGAGGGCCTGACCAAGGTCGCGCCCCTCGCGTTGTGGACGAGGGACCAGGTCTGGGCGTACATCGGGGAGCACGACGTCCCCTATCACCCGCTGTACGAGCGCGGGTACACGTCGATCGGTTGCGAGCCCTGCACGCGCGCCACCGCGGCCGGCGAGGACGAACGGGCCGGCCGCTGGTGGTGGGAGAAGGACGAGGTGAAGGAATGCGGCCTGCACTGGAGCCGCAGGCAGTGAAGCTTGTGATCGCGGCCGCAGCGGTGCTGCTGCTGGTGGCTTGCGGCCAGGCCGCCGATTCCGCGTCGCCGGTGTCGCCTGCGGACGATGGCACGCTAACCTTGCGGCTCGGGTTCTTTCCCAACCTCACACATGCGCCCGCGCTGGCCGGCGTGAAGAAGGGCTTCTTCGCCGCGACGCTGGGCTCCAACGTCACGCTCGAGACGCACACCTTCAATGCCGGCGGCGATGCGATCACAGCGATCCTGTCGAACTCGATCGATGCCACGTTCGTCGGCCCTAATCCCACCACGAACGCTTTCATCAAGTCGCACGGGCAGGCGATCCGGGTAATCGCCGGATCGACCTCGGGGGGCGCCTTGCTGGTGGTCAAGGGCAGCGTCACTTCGATCGCGGCCCTCAAAGGCAGGAAGATCGCCGACCCTCAGCTCGGAGGGACCCAGGACGTCGCCCTTCGGTGGTTCCTGCAGAGCAAAGGCTTCAAGACCGACACCGCCGGTGGCGGCGACGTGAGCATCCTGCCCCAGGACAACTCGCAAACGCTCACGGCGTTCAGGCAGGGCAAGATCGACGGCGCGTGGGTCCCTGAGCCGTGGGCGAGCAGGCTGGTCGTCGAAGGGGGCGGCACAGTTCTCGTCGACGAGCGCGACCTGTGGCCGCAGGGTCAGTTCGACACGACCAACCTCATCGTCAGCACCACCTTCCTGCACTCACACCCCAAGCGCATCAAGGCCTTGCTCGAGGGGCTGTACGAGTCGGTCGCATACCTGAACGCCGACACCGCCGATGCGCAGAAGCTCACCAACGATGCGGTCGCCGAGATCACCGGCAGCAGGCTGGCGGCGGGCGTGGTCAGCGCCGCCTGGGCCCACATGACCTTCACCCTGGACCCGCTCGCCACGACGCTCAAGGTCTCCGCCGACCACTCGCGCAGCGTCGGGCTGCTGGGCAGCGTCGACCTGCACGGTATGTACGACCTGACGCTTGTGAACCAGGTCCTCGCCGAGCATGGCCTGCCGGGGGTACGTGGCATTTGAGCAAGGTCCTCGAACTTTCGGAGAAGCATTCGGTCAGCGTCGACGCACTGACGGTGGCCTTTCCCCAGGACGACCGGTTGCTCACCGCCCTCCAGGGCGCCACGCTCGAGGTCGCCCGGGGCGAGTTCGTGTGCGTCGTCGGTGCCTCCGGTTCGGGAAAGAGCACCCTGCTCAACGTCCTCGCCGGCCTCGAGCAGCCGACGCGAGGGCGGGCTCACGTGCACGGCCACGTGGCGCTCATGTTCCAGGAAGCCGCGCTGCTCCCGTGGCTCACCGCGGCTGGAAACGTGGAGCTGGCGCTCGAGCTGAGGGGCGTCAGGCGGGCGGAACGAAAGCGGCTCGCTCACGAGCTGCTCCAGCGCGTCCACCTCGGCGGCTTCGAGAGGCGCCGGCCACACGAGCTGTCGGGCGGCATGAAGCAGCGTGTCGCGTTGGCTCGCGCACTCGCGCAGGACGCGGACGTGCTGCTCATGGACGAGCCGTTCGCAGCGCTCGACGCCATCACCCGCGACCTGCTCCACGAGGAGCTGGTGCGGTTGTGGCAGCAGAGCCGGCTGACCATCCTCTTCGTCACGCACAACGCGCGTGAGGCCGTGCGCCTTGGCGACCGCGTGCTCGTGTTCACGAGCCGGCCGGGGCGCGTCGCCCACGAGGTCAAGGTCGACCTGCCGCGGCCGCGCAGCCTCGACTCGCCGGAGCTCGCGGTGATCGCCGGCCGTATCACCGACCGCCTGAAGCACGAGATGGGGCAGTAATGGCTGAACTTGCGGTCGAGCTAGAGCCTGTCCGGGTGGACGAGCTCCAGGCCAGGCCCCACGTCCGGTGGCGCGCACGACTCTGGTCCAGTTTGTGGCCGAAGCTCGTCGCGGTCGCGCTCGCCCTCGGCGCATGGCAGGCGGTGGTGTGGTCGGGCTGGCAGCCCGACTACGTGCTGCCGGGTCCCGCCGCCGTCTTCGGCCGGCTCGGCCACGATCTCTCCGACTCGAGCTTCCAGGTCGGCGCACTCATCACCATGCGGCGTGCGCTCATCGGCTATGCGATCGCGGTCGCCATCGGCAGCGTGATCGGCATCCTGGTGGCACGGGTCGGTGTGCTCCGCAAAGCGATCGGTTCTGCCATCCTCGGGCTGCAGTCGATGCCCTCGATTGCCTGGTATCCCTTCGCGATCCTGCTGTTCGGGCTCAACGAGACGGCGATCTTCTTCGTCGTCATCCTCGGGGCGGCGCCCGCGATCGCCGGCGGCCTGCTGAGCGGGGTCGACCACGTACAGCCTCTCCTGGTGAGGGTCGGCCGCGTCATGGGCGCGCGCGGCCTGAGCCTGTACCGCCACGTCATTCTGCCCGCCGCCCTTCCATCCTTCGCCGGCGGCCTCAAGCAGGGCTGGGCATTCGCCTGGCGCAGCCTGATGGCGGGTGAGATCATCGGCATCGTCGGCCACCAGTTCTCCATCGGCCAGCAGATCCAGGTCGCCCGAGACTTCTCGGATGCGGAGCAGCTGCTGGCGATCATGATCGTGATCTTCGTCATCGGAATCGCTGTCGATTCGCTGTTCGGCGAGCTCGATCGGGTGATCAGGCGTCGCTGGGGACTGTTGGGGGCGGAATCATGAACAAGGGATTCGTCGTCTGGTTCACCGGTCTTTCGGGCGCAGGCAAGTCGACTGTCGCCAACGCGTTGGCAGCAGAGCTCGAGCGGCGCGGCCGGCACAGCGAGCTGCTCGACGGCGACGAGGTGCGCACTCTTCTGTCGAAGGGCCTCGGTTTCTCCAAGGAAGACCGCGACACCAACATCCGCCGCATCGGCTACGTCGCGCGACTCGTCTCGCGCAGCGGCGGTGTGGCGATCACAGCCGCGATCTCGCCGTATCGCGACGTGCGCGACGAGATCCGCGCGCAGACACCGGGCTTTGTCGAGGTCTACATGCGCTGCCCGATCGAGACGCTGACCGAGCGCGATACGAAAGGCCTGTACCGGAAGGCGCTGGCGGGCGAGATCGCCAACTTCACGGGCGTGAGCGATCCATACGAGGCGCCCCTGCACGCGGAGGTGGTCTGCGACACGTCTCGTGAGACGCCGGCCGAATCGCTGGCCAGGGTCATTGAGGCGCTGGAGCGCCTTGGCCACCTGCCGCCCGGGCAGGTGCCCGAACGGCTCCCTGAAGGCGAAGAGCTGCAAGCGCTGCGAGCGGAGGCGCGAACGCTGCCACGCCTGGCTGTCGGCCAGCGCGAGCTGTCAGACCTCTTCATGCTCGCGAGCGGCGGGCTGACCCCGCTGACCGGATTCATCGGCGCCAAGGACTACGAGTCGGTTGTCACCACGGGCCGGCTCGCGAATGGGACGCCCTTCACGATCCCGATCGTCCTTCGTGCCGCTGCGGCGCCCAAGGCGGAACGAGTGGCCCTCTTCA
>DATINX010000345.1:0-6557 GCA_035473835.1 Candidatus Dormiibacterota bacterium
GAGCGTGCCGTCGAGCGTCTCTGTACAGGGCCGATGCGTGTGGCCGAACACGATGGCATCGACGCGACCGAATCGGCTCCGCAGCGCTCTTGGAAGTCCGGGGTGCGCATGGTACGCGCCGAGGCTCAGCGTCCAAAGCAAAGTTTGGGGCTCCTCGATCCACCGGCTGCGGTTGCCGTGCACGATGACGATTTGCCGGCCCTCGACCTTCAACTCCCGAGTCGACGGCAGCTGCTGGAGGCTTGTGTCGTGGTCTCCTCGGACCGCTTCGACAGGAGCGATCGCAGCCAGCGCGGCGAGCGTCTCGCGCCCGGTTACGTCGCCGGTGTGGATGATCATGTCGACGCCCCGCAGTGCTTCGAACAAACGGTCAGGCAGGCTCGGGATGAACTCGGGGCAGTGGGTGTCGGCGACCACCCCGATCCGCGTGGTCAAGGTGTGGCCGCCGGGCGCGCAGACCGAAGGGTCAGGAGGACGACGAGGGGCGGCAGGCTGACCGTGGCCGCGATCGCGAACAAGCGATTGGAGAACAAGTGAGGGGGAATCGTTCTCGCGGACCTCGCCGCTGAGCGTCAGCGAGGGGGCGGTGGCGGAGGCGGAGCCGATCTCCGCAGACCGGCTGCCGTAGCGCCCGCGGTGTGTGCCTGGGCAGCATTGGCGCCGGCGTCTAGCGCACGCAGCGCGCCGGCCGCGAACAGGTGCGCGCGTGCTGCGTCGAGCTGCATGTCGATGTTGGCCAGACCGAACCAGGCACAGTAAGTCTGACGGCGGGCGTCGACCGCGACCGGCGGGCTCGACATGGCCGCGGTGGCCCATTTGACCGCGGTGGCGATGTCGTGGCCGCTCGAAAGGGCTCGGAACGCGCCTTGAGCCGCCGAGTGACAGGCCGGCGCTTTGGCGCCGCCGCGCTTGGCCCAAGCGAACCATTCCGCGTACGCGCGGTCTTCGCTCGTTGGCTCGGGCTTGGTCATGTTGACGTCGACGTGCTTCTGCTCGACCACCTGCCATGACGGGTGTCCGGGCTTCGGCTGACCCGGAGCGGCAGGCGTGGATGCGTGCGCAGGGTCGGGGGTCGCGGGGGCCGGTTTTGGCTCAGCCGGCTTTTCTTCTTTGACCGGAGCGGCCGCCTCGACAGGCGCTGGTGCAGCCGGGGCCGCCGGCGCGGGAGCCGCTTCGGGCGCGGACGGGCCGATGTGGATGACCGGCGCCCAGGCCGGCACCGGGACCGAGCCAGGCCAGTCGGTGTCAAAGGGCGAGGGGGCTGCCGCGGGAGTCGCGGGCTTGACCGGCGCGGACGGTGGCGGGTCGGCAGCTGGAGCCGGCGGGGCGGGCTCGGGAGCCGGAGGAGGCGGTGCCGGCGCAGGTGGTGCGGAGGCCATCGGTGGCGCCGGGGGCGCGGGCGCGGAGGCCATCGGTTGCGCCGGGGGAGCCGGCGCGGGCGGCATCGGTGCGTGTGCAGCCGGCCGGCCGGCGACCTCGGGGGGCGCTGCGTCGTGCTTGGCGGGAGCCGTGTCAGATCGTATGGTGTCGGCCGGCGACCACACGGGCATCGCCCGCTCGGTCGGCGGCTCCGCCGGCCAATCATCTTCGGCCGCCGGGGCCGGGGCTGCAGGCTTGCTTGGCGCCGGCGCGGGCTTGGCGGATACCGCCTCGGCCCAGACGTCGGGAGGCGCCGGCGCCGCCGGAGAATCCGCGGCCCATACATCTCTAGAGGCGGTGGCGGGGGGCGTCGAAGCCTGAGGCCACGCGGGTGTGGCGGGTTCGACAGGCGGAGGCGCCGGCGGTATCGCGAGTGTCGGGGGTGTCGCAGGTGTCGGGGGCGCCGATGGCGGCTCCGGGATCGCGTCCGGGATGGTGGGTGCGACGGCCTCCACCGCTTTGACCGGCTCTGAAGTCGCTGCGGGTTCCGGGCTTGCTGCGGGCTCCGGGCTTGCTGCGGGCTCAGGGATCGTCTCTGCCCAATCCGGCGGTTCCTTTGCCATCGGCACCGCGGGCTTGGCGTCGGGATCGACCTGAGGTTGAGCCTCGGCCACTGTTTCCTGCGCTTCACCGATCGTCTTCGCCCATTCGGGCGTCGGCTTCTGCATCGGCAACGCCGGCGCGGGTTCGGACCCGTTTTCGGCGGGAGCGCTTTCCTCTTCCTCCGCAACTGGATTCGTCTGCGCCCAGTTCGGGGCGGATTTCTGCATCGGCAGGGCGGTCTTCGGCTCCTCCGAGACATCGGCCTGCACGGGCTGCGCCTCGTTGGCCACGGTACCGCCCGCGGGCACGGTGTCGGTCAGAGCCGCGGCCGCCTCGGGCACCACCGTTGGCGCCACGTCGGGCTCGGGCAGATCCGGCAGCAGGGACTCGACCTCCTCTGACGTGCTGGGCGGGTCACCTGGAACAGGTGGCTTGGATGGGTTCTCGTCCACTGTGCTCAATCGAAGTCAGTCTATCTTCGGTGCAGCGGGTTGTAGATGCGCTCGGCCAACGTCACGGCTCGTGACGGCTACGCAAAAAGGTTCGTGAGGGCGTCTTCCGGCAGCGGGTCGGGCTGCTGCTCGGCCCAGTCGGCGGCGTCCGACGCTTCCCGGTCGCACTCGGCCTGGATGCGGGTGGCATCCTCGGCCGCCACCCATCCCCGCTCGACCAACCAGGAGCTGAAGCGATCGATGGGGTCGTGCTCGGAGGCGTCGGCGATCTCCTCCTTACTTCGGTACTTGAGCTGGTTGTCCTCCGAGGTATGCGAGTTCATGCGCCAGATCTTGGCGTCGATCAGGGTGGGGCCTTCGCCGCGCCGGGCGCGTTCAACCGCCTCTTTGCAAACAGCGAACGAGGCGGGAACATCCGTGCCGTCGACCGTCACCCCTACCATTCCATAGCCCCGCGCCCTCTCAGCGACATCCGGGTTGGCCATCTGCAGCCGGATCGGCACCGAGATGGCGTAGCCGTTGTTCTCGCAGACGAAGACAACCGGCAGCTTGTGCGCGGCGGCGAAGTTCACGCCCTCGTGGAAGTCGCCCTGGCTGGTCGCTCCGTCGCCGAATGTGCACAGGGTCACCGCTCCGTCGCCTGAGAGCTTGGACGCGTAGGCGATGCCAGCGGCTTTCGGCACCCAGCTCGCGACCACCTGCGAAACGGGTGCGATCTTCAGCCGGGGATAGCTGTAGCAGCCACCTGGAATGTTGCGCCCGGCGGAGAGAGGGTCGCCCGCCTTGGCGAACACAGCCAGCATCCACTCCTTCATCGTCAGCCCGCGCACGATCGCGTTGGCCAGGCCGCGGTAGTGGGGGACGAGCCAGTCGGCGGGACCGATCGCGGCGGTGGAGGCGACCTGGATGCCCTCGTGGCCCCTGCTCGACCCCACGAACGGCGCCCGCCCCTGCTTGACCAGGATGTGCATCCGGTCGTCGAGCGCCTTGGCCATGCACATCCACCGGTGCATCTGCAGGTACCGCTCGTGTGTTGCGGTGTCGCGCCGTGTCGTGGTCGCCATCACGCTCCGGCGGCGGCAAGCGCACGCGCGATGTCGACCACCTCGCCCGCCGTCAGGCCGAGATGGTTCAGGTGTTCGTAGTAGCGGCGGTGGAACTCGGAGAAGTCCGCCTGCTGGGCGCGCTCTTCCCTCACCCGTTTGACCTCGGCCAGGACCCGCGTCACCAGCTCATGCTCCGGCCGGATCCCGGCGTCGCGAAGCGCATGTTCGATGACGACTGCGCCTGAGTGCTTTCCGTAGACGTAGTCCACCTGGGCTCCCATGTCCGCGGGCGGCATGAACTGGTAGATCGCGGGGTGGATGAGCATGCCGGCCGTATGGATGCCGGACTCGTGCGTGAACACGTTCAGGCCGATGCCTGGCTCGGTCGGCTGCACGGGGATGCCGGTGATCCGCTCGAGATGGCGGGCGAGGTCGCGAAGCTTCTCGTACTTGAAATGTGGGATCTCGATGCCGAAGAGATAGCGGAGTTGGAGCAGCACCTGGTGCATTGGCGCGTTGCCGGTGCGCTCCCCGATGCCGTTGACGCTGGTCGTGAAGACCTCGGCGCCGGAGCCGAGCGCCATCACAGTATTCCACGCGCCCAGGCCGAGGTCGTTGTGAAAATGCACCACCAGCGGCGCGTCGGGCGCCGCGGCCTTGATGCGCGGGATGTACTCGCGCACCGCGAAAGGCGAGTAGCAACCCACCGTGTCCGGTGTCGAGGGTCGCGTCCCCCCCGCCCTGAGTCCCTCGCGGTGGATCTCGGAGATGTACTCGACGTCGGCCCGGCTGCCGTCCTCACCTCCGAATTCGATCGAGGTCGCGCCCTGCTCACGCGCGTATCGGATGGCGTCGCACATCATCCGGAGGTTGGCGGCACGGTAGAACCAGACCGGCAGCTCGAGCCACTCAGACTCGGGAATGCCTTCGCGATGCAGGAGAGTCTTGCCGAGCTTGTACTTCACGTGCAGGTCGGAGGCCGACGTGAATATGAAGTACGTGACCTCGTCACGTTTGTAGCCGAGGGAGTCGATCACGTTCATGGTGGCGTCGATGTCGCCGGTCGTCGAGCGCATCATGCAGACGACCT
This sequence comes from Candidatus Dormiibacterota bacterium, assembly GCA_035473835.1. Lineage (GTDB taxonomy): Bacteria > Chloroflexota > Dormibacteria > Dormibacterales > Dormibacteraceae > UBA10449. The sequence goes on from DATINX010000345.1 coordinate 4,551, forward strand.
CAAGGTCGGGCCGAATCTCTCCGCGCTTCCGGCCTTCCAGCACGAGCCTGAGCGTCTCCCGCTCGCTCTCCGAAACCGAGGGAAAGCCGACGTCCATGACGTGCACCCCGATGTCGGACAGCATTCGCGCGAGCTCGTACTTGTCTTTCGGGGTGATGGCAACCCCTGGCATCTGCTCGCCGTCGCGCAGCGTGTCGTCGTAGACGCGGATCTTCTCCGCGGGAGGAAACTCGAGGTCGTGAGCGAATCGCTTGGGGTCGCGAGCGAGCTCCTCGAGCGGCTCTTGAAGTTTTACCTCCCCACCCCGTGGGGAGGTCCCGCCTTCATGCGAAGCGGGCACGTGGGAGTGGGGCGGGTCGGTTGCCATCAAGCGCGCGCAGCAGTACTGCGTCGCTCTTCCAGCCGCTTGCGCACCCAGGGCACGAGCCCGCCCATGTGCAGGAGCTCGTTCATGAACTTCGGGAACGCCTCGGACCGGTACTCGTCGCCCTTCGTGAAGTTCCTGATCACGCCTTCCTCCAGGTCGACCTCGAGCTCGTCCCCATCCTCCACGGCCTCGGCCGCCTGCGGCGACTGCAGGATCGGGTAGCCCATGTTGATCGCGTTGCGGAAGAAGATGCGCGCGTAGGAATCGGCGATGACGAGCGAGATGCCGGCGCCGCGAATCGCGACCGGGGCGATCTCACGCGACGAGCCGCAGCCGAAGTTCGAGCCCGCGACCAAGATGTCGCCGGCCGCCACTTGCGAGGCCCAGGTCTCGTGGCCCGGCACCCCTTCCATCGCGTGCTTGCCGAGCTCCTTCTCGTCGAGCGAGTAGATGGCGTACTTGGCCGGGATGATCTGGTCGGTGTCGATGTTGGCCCCGAAAGTCCAAGCCCTACCTCGGACCACCCGTGGATACGTCATCTGATCGCGGCCGGCATGTGGCTGAGCACCTCGGCCGGATGCGTGATCACGCCCGTTACAGCGCTGGCGGCGGCCACTGCCGGGTTGGAAAGGTAGACCAGCGCTTTCGGGTGGCCCATGCGGCCGGGGAAGTTGCGGTTCGTGGTCGAAAGGCACACCTCTCCTTCACCGAGGACGCCCATGTGCCCGCCGAGGCAGGCTCCGCAGGTCGCCGTCGTCCACGCCGCACCGGCCGCCAGGAATGTCCTGATCAACCCTTCCCGCTCCGCCTGGATCGCCACCTGGTGGGATGACGGCGTGATGATCAGCCGCACGCCGTCGGCGACCTTGTGGCCTTCTAGGACAGCCGCCGCGCGCCGGAGGTCTGTGATGCGCGAGTTCGTGCACGAGCCGATGAACACCTGGTCGAGCCGCGTGCCGGCGACCTCCGAGAGTGGCGCGTAGTTGTCTGGCGACATCGGCTTGGCGACACCAAGCTCCACAGCTTCCGCGTCGAACTCGAAGACCTTTTCGTACTCGGCGTCCGGGTCGGACGAGACCGGCGTGTAGGGACGCTTTGCGCGACCCTCCAGATATTCCCGTGTGACTTCGTCGAACTCGAGGATCCCGTTCTTTGCGCCGGCCTCGATCGCCATGTTGGTTATGGTCAGGCGCGCCTCCATGTCGATGTGCTTGAGCGTCTCCCCCACGTGCTCCATCGCCTTCGACCTCGCGCCATCGACGCCGATCTTGCCGATCACGTAAAGGATGAGGTCCTTCGCCTCGACCCACTCGCGAAGACGGTTGTGGTAGACGAACTTCAGCGTCTCCGGCACCCTGAACCACAGCTCTCCGAGCGCGAGCACACAGGCGAGGTCGGTGGACCCGATGCCGGTGGCGAAGTTGTTCAGCGCCCCATACGTACAGCTGTGCGAGTCGGCGCCGACGACGAGCTCGCCCGGGAGAACGAGGCCGTTCTCCGGCAGCACCGTGTGGCAGATGCCTCCCTGCCCCACCTCGAAATACCACTTGACGCCCATCTGGTGCGAGAACTCGCGTGTAAGGCGCCCGAGGGTTGCGCTGGCGGCGTCCTTGGCGGGCTGGAAATGGTCCTGGGTCACA
>DATINX010000346.1:0-3899 GCA_035473835.1 Candidatus Dormiibacterota bacterium
TCGCGGAGAGCCTGGTCGAGCAGCGTCGGCCGCTTGGCGGTGATCGCGCGTACAAGCAGACCGGTGCGCGCGGCGTTGTAGACGGCGGAATCCAGCGGCACTGACTCGGGCAGCACCGCGCGCGCCTTCTCGGTCGCCACCGGCGCGTGGGCGACGAACACGGCCAGGCCCCAGCCGGGGTTGGGCAGGCGCTCGTCGAACTGTTCGGTGACGATGCGAATGCCACCCGCCGCCGACGCCGCGACGTTGTCGAGGTGGCCTTCGTCAGCGCCGGCGTCGATGACGTGGCTCTTCACGTCCCATGGACTGTTGAGTGCGGATGCGGCAAGCCGGGCGGCGGCGCTGCTGCCGAGCCCTACACCGAGGGGGATCTCGCTCTTGACGCGCCCTCTCATGTTGAGGCGCGAGAACGGGTTGTCATGAGCCGCGAGATACTCGGCGCCTTCGCCTTCGTAATCCCATGCCGGCCGCTCCGCGACCTCGGCTTCGACCTCCAGCCAAAGGTCGATCGCCATGGCCATGCAATCGAAGCCGGGGCCGAGGTTGGCGATGGAGCCGGGAACGCGTACGCGCAACTACGGATTTCCTTCGAAGAGGTCGCGCGCACCGCAAGTTCGCCCCGTCATTTCGCTCACAGCTTCAGAACCTTAGCGAGTGTACGGGCATCACCATCGAGTTCGATCGGCGGTTCGACATTCTTCAGCGCCGCGTCCGGATCCTTGAGGCCGGACCCGGTGAGCACGACAACAGTGGTCGAGTCCTTGTCGATCTTCCCTTCCATCACGAGCCTGAAAAGAAGGGCGAGAGGCGCTGCTGACGCAGGCTCGGCAAACAGTCCTTCGGTGTTCGCCAGGCGGATCTGGGCGGAGAGGATCTCCGTATCGGTGACGGCCGCGATCAGCCCACCGGACTCGTCGCGAGCGCTGGTCGCGCCCTCCCATGAGGCGGGGTTGCCGATTCTGATTGCCGACGCGACCGTTCTTGGATTCGCGATCGGATGGCCGCTGACGATGGGCGCCGCGCCTTCGGCCTGGGCGCCAACCATTCGCGGCAGGCGCGTCGAGCGGCCGGCGGCGTGATACTCGCGAAATCCTTTCCAGTAGGCGGTGATGTTGCCCGCGTTGCCGACCGGGAGCAGCAGGTAATCGGGCGCATCGTTGAGCTCGTCGACGATTTCGAAGGCGGCCGTCTTCTGCCCCTGCAAGCGGTCGGGATTGATCGAGTTCATCAGCGCCACGGGATAGCGGCTGGTGAGCTCGCGCACCGCATCCAGGGCCGTGTCGAAGTTGCCTTTGAGCGCGACCACCTTGGCTCCATACATGAGGGCTTGCGAGAGCTTGTTCATCGCGATCTCGCCCGAAGGCACGACCACGATCGCCCTGACTCCCATGCGCGCCGCGTAGGCGGCCATCGACGCGGACGTGTTGCCCGTCGACGCGCACATGAGCACCCGGCTGCCGCCCTCTAGAGCCTTGGCCACCGCGACCACCATGCCGCGGTCCTTGAACGAACCTGTGGGGTTGAGTCCTTCGTATTTGAAGAAGAGCCGGTTGAGACCGAGCGCACGTCCGATGTTGCGGCTGGGCACGAGAGGAGTCGAGCCTTCATGCAGGTCGACCTCAGGAGTCGCGGACCCGACCGGAAGGTGCTTACGGTAGCGGGCTATGACTCCCATTAAAGGGATCGCGCGCGAGTCATCGGCCTAGAACACGCGCAGGAAAGAGGACACCGCATGCACGGGCGAGAGCGTGGCGATGCGGTCACGCACCCTCTGCAAGCCGGCGTCGGGGGCGGGATGAGTCGTGATGACCAGCTCCGCCGTCTGCTCCTCCACCCACGCGTCCTTCTGTATGAGGCTCGAGATGCTGACGCCTTCCTCGGCGAAGACCTGGCCGAGGGCGGCCAGCACGCCGGTCCGATCGTCGACCCGAACACGGAAGTAGGCGCGTGTCCTCACCTCTCCCATCGGGATGACGCCCACGCGATCGTCGAAGGTGAACGACGGCCGGCTCTGGACGCCGCGCCGGATCGACCGCCCCAGGTCGATCAGGTCGCCGACCACCGCCGACGCCGTCGGCCTGCCGCCCGCGCCCTGGCCGACCAGCAGGACCTGTCCGACCAGGTCGCCCTCGACGAAAACCGCATTGTTGGCCCCTTCGACCTGAGCGAGGGGATGGTCGAGCGGCACCATCGCCGGGTGCACGCGCGCTTCCACCCGTCCGGGGTGACGCTGCGTGTGCGCGATCAGCTTGATGGCATAGCCCAGCTCACGCGCATAGCGAAAGTCGACCGGCTCGATGCCCTCGATGCCCTCTCGGAAAACGTCGTCGGGGCGGATCTTTATCTCGTACGCGATCGACCCCAGGATCGCGAGCTTGTACGTAGCGTCGAAACCACCCACGTCGTCGGTTGGATCAGCTTCCGCAAACCCCGCCGCTTGCGCTTCCCGAACCGCATCGTCCAGCGAAAGGCCTGCGGTCGCCATGCGGCCGAGCACGTAGTTGGTCGTGCCGTTGATCACGGCCGACACCCGCTCGATACGGTTGGCCTGCAGGTCGGTGCGGAACGTGCTGATGAGCGGAATCCCGCCGCCGACCGCCGCCTCGAAATAGACGTCGACGTTGCGTTCGGCGGCCAGGTCAAGCAGCTCGGGTCCATGCTTGGCCATCACCATCTTGTTGGCGGTGACGACATGCTTGCCAGCGCGGATGGCGCGCTCGAGATACGAATGCATCGGCTCGTCGCCGCCCGCGACCTCGACCAGGATCTGGATGTCCGGGTCCTCGATCAGCTCCTGGGGATCAGCAGTGAGCAGCTCGCCGGCGACCGTGACCGCCCTGGGCTTGTGGACGTCGCGCACGAGCACCCGGCGCAGGCAGAGCTCGATGCCGGCCCTACGCGCCAGCTGTGTCTGCCACGTGAGCAGTCGCTCGGCCACCTGGCCGCCGACCGTGCCGAGGCCGATGAGCCCGACGTTCAGTGAGCCAGTGGCCATGGGTGTGTATTGTCCGCGCCATGGCCCTGATGCTGCGCGAGGCTGACGTCGAGCGCGTCGTCGACATGGATGCCGTGATCGGGGCGGTCGAGAACGCGATGCGCGAGCTCGGGGAAGGTACCGCTCAGAACGAACCCCGCCGGCGGGCGTTCGCGCCCGGCGGGCTGCTCAACGTGATGTTTGCCTCGTATCCCGGAGGGCGCTGCTCAGGCCTCAAGGCGTATTCGATCGCCGCCGGCAAGGCGCGGTTCCTGGTGTCGACCTTCACGCTCGAGGGCAGCCTCCAGGCCCTGATCGAGGCCGACCTGATGGGCGCTTACCGCACGGGCGCTGCCAGTGGGGTGGCGGCGAAGGCGCTCGGCCGAGGCGGGCCGGTCACTGTAGGACTCATCGGCACCGGGAAACAGGCTACGACTCAGGCCCTGGCTTTATCGCGCACCTGCGAGATCCGAGAGCTACGGGTTTTCAGCCGCGACGTGGCCCGCAAGGCGGCGTTCGCGCGCGATCGCCAGGAGGCGCTCGGCGTTCGGACCACCGCCTCCCCGTCAGCCGAGGCCGCCGTCCGGGGCGCAGACATCGTCCTGACCATGACCACGAGCTCGGAGCCTGTACTCGACGCGGATTGGGTAGAGCCGCACGCGCTGGTGATCGCCGCGGGCTCTAACTTTCCCAACCGGCTGGAGATCCCAGTCGAGCTCGTGCTCCGAGCCCGGAGCGTGGTCGTGGACCATCTGGCCACGGCTCAGCTCGAGAGCGGCGACCTGATTCAGGCGGCGGCGGCGGGAAAGCTCGACTGGGCTCGAGTGACCGAACTCGGTTCGGTGCTCACCAAAAAGTGGCGCGTCCCTGAGGAGCCGGGGATCACGCTGTTCGAGTCGCACGGCCTGGCCATCTGGGACCTCGC
>DATINX010000347.1:0-22746 GCA_035473835.1 Candidatus Dormiibacterota bacterium
CGTCGAGGGCATCAAGGGCGATGAGCAAACACGCGGGGCGCTCATCACGACGCACAAGATCGACCTCTTCGACGCGTGCCGCGACCTCTTCGACCGAATCGACGAGAGCGCCGAGTTGTGCGGCGAGACCTCCTGCCTGTATAAGCGGGACGGTCTGTTTTGCGCCCGCGCGACCGACATCGTTTCGGCGGCCAAGTCGCTCCGCGAGTTCCTGCCGCCGGATCACTGGAGGACGACTGCGGGCGAGGTCCTGTGCCTGGGCGCGGGCGGATCGGCTGTCGCGATCACCACTCACTTGATCGAGCGCGCTGCGAATGGCGACGGCCCCGCCCGCATCACGGTTGTGAACCGGAGCCCGGCTCGGCTCGACGCGATGCGAGCGATCCATGCCAGGTTGAGCCGGCAGATCCACGTCGATTACGTCGAGAACGCCGACCCCCGAGTCAACGACCAGCTGGTCGGCCACCTTCCGGCCGGCTCGCTGGTGATCAATGCCACAGGCATGGGCAAGGACACTCCCGGCTCGCCCATCACGCATGGGGCCGAATTCCCGGAGGGAGGCCTCGCGTGGGAGCTGAACTACCGCGGGGAGCTCCAGTTTCTACGGCAGGCGCTCATGCAGCAGGAGCGCCGCGGGCTGCGGGTTCACGACGGCTGGCGGTACTTCATCCATGGGTGGGCCACGGTCATCGAAGAGGTGTTCGACCTGCGCATTCAAGAGGAGCAGCTCGCCCGCCTTGCCGCGCTGTCGGAATCAGAGCGCCCGCCCCTGGCACCGAGTTGACGGAGATCAGCTGCCGGCAACGCGGGCGTCGAGTGCGAGCACTCCGTCACGGCCGACCAACAGCGGGTTGATCTCGATCTCGGCGATACCCGGCCGTCGCGCCGCGAGCTCTGAAAGCCGAGCAGCCGCATGCGCCGCCGCCCGTATGTCGAGAGGTTCGCCTCCACGAGGTCCCAGCAGCAGGGACGATCCGCGCAGCGAGCGGATCATGCGCTCGGCCGGCTCGATTCCAACCGGAGCCAACCCGACGGCCAGGTCTCGAAGCACTTCCGCGTAGAGGCCACCGAGCCCGATCACGACTACCGGGCCAAAGCTCCTGTCTCGCCTAACTCCGATGAGAAGCTCGACGCCATCCCCGGCCGGCGCCATTCGCTCCACTGAGAAGGCGGCCGGCTCTAGGCGCGACATCAAGTCGTCGAAGGCCGCGTCGAGCTCGCTCATTCTGGAAATCCCGAGTCGGACGCCCGCGGCATCCGATTTGTGCGAGGAGCCCAGCGCCTTGAGAACCACCGGAAAGCCGAGCCTGGTCGCGGCTGCTCGCGCTTCGTCCAGGGTGTGCACCTGGTGCGCATCGACAAACGGAATGCCGATGCCCGCCAGCAGCTCCCTCGCCTCGAAGTAGCCCTCGCGAACCGGCGGTGCGGCGCTGGGCTCGGGCAGCGCAGGTACGCCTGAGGCCATACGCTCCCTCCACCCGACCAGGTTCGAGAGCACCCGCACCGCCGCGCTGATGTCCGCATACACGGGAACACCCATGGATCGCAGCGCTGCCGACGCCGGCGACGCCGCGTACATCGTCTGGACGACAAGCGATCGCTCGCATGCATCCGTAGCAGCGCCCATCCTCCGAGCGACCTCGACCTCGGCGCCCGCGGAATCAGCCGACTCCACCCCATAACCGCCGAAAAAGCCTGTGAGGAGGATGGCGTCCACCTCACCGGATTCCGACAGCACCTGGACCGCCTTCGCGTAGTTGAAGAGATCCTGCTCGCCGCCTCCTGCGAGGTCGACCGGATTGCCCGTCGCCGCCGCCGGCGGCAGCGTGGCGCCGACCCGCCGTCCGCACTCGCTCGAGAGCATGGGCACGTCGAGCCCATAGCCGGCGACCAGGTCCGCCGCAAGAGCCACGTGGCCTCCCCCATCGCCGACGATCCCGACGCGGCGGCCGCGCGGGAGATGCGGCATGAGCAGCCCCTGCGCCAGCTCGATCATCTCCCGAGGGGTGGTCACGCGAAGCATTCCGCTCGCCTGGCAAGCCGCATCGATCGCGGCCGCGGCGCTGATCATCGCGCCGGTGTGGGTTCGAGCCGCTCGCGCGCCGGCCGGCGACGTGCCGACTGTGAGAAGGATCACAGGCTTGCCGGCGTCGCGCGCCTGGAGGGCGGCGAGCGCCAGCGTCCGCCCATCGCGAAAGTCCTCGACGTAAGCGGCGATGACCCGCGTCGGCTCGTGAGTCGCCAGCTCTTCGACCAGCTCCGCCACCTCGAGGTCAGCCTGGTTTCCGACCGAGACGAATCGCGAGAATCCGATGCCGGCCTCCCTGGCGATCACGGCCAGCTCCAGTGCAAGGTTCCCGCTCTGAGAGATCAGCCCAACCGCGCCGGGCGCGAACTCGCTGTAGGCCACGAGCAGATCGGAACCGGTATCGGCGACGCCGAGGCAGTTCGGTCCGACCAGGGTGGCACCGGCCGCGCGCACGCGTGCCAAAACGCGAGCCTCGACAGCAAGACCATCGTCGCCCGACTCACCCAGCCCCGCGGTGATGCCAACGATCACCCTGGCTCCGGCCGCCAGCGCATCGGTCACCGCCTGTTCAAATCCCGCCGCACCGATGGCGATGACCACCATCTCCGGCAGCTCTGGAAGGTCACCGAGCGACCGGAACGTGGACCGGCCCAGGATCTCTTGCCCGGAACGGTTGACCAGGAAGACTCTGCGGCGCCGCTCGCCGCGCAGCGCCATCCGTGCGACGGTGTTGCCCCACTTTGCCGGGTCGGCCGATGCCCCAACGATGGCGACGGACCGAGGATCAAAAAGTGGCCGGAAGTCGCGCTCCGGCCGGACCCCCGCAGGCACTGCGGCTCAGCGGGCCACGGTCGGGAACGGCAGCGCGATCGGGTCGGTTGCTATGCGGCTGCGCCCCTCGCTGTCGAAACGGTCGAGGCCGAGATCGGTGACGTCGGCCACATCCGACCGGCCTGTGAGGGCGAGGTCGGCGGCGATCTTCGCGACGGCGGGTCCCCACATCATTCCGTGGCCTCCAGCGGAGGCGACCGTCACTCCTTCGATGCGCGTTCCTTCGGCGGTCAGACCGGGCCCGAGGATCGGCTGGTGGTCGGGCGTGTAGTCGATGGTGGCCGCCCACACCTTGCGCAGCGCAAGACCGCGGGTCACCGGCAGAAGCACCGCCAGGCGTGCGCGCATCTCATCGAGGTACGCCCAATCGATCTCGCGCGCGGTCCCTGGCGGCTCGTCCGGATTGCTCATGCCGAAAAGCAGCCCGCCCTCCTCGAGGCGCCAATAGAGGCCCGCGCCCAGGTCGAAACCCATGGCCTGCCGCTCGACATCTAACACGGGATGCGCCTCCGTGACCGCCACCTGGTGCCGGACCGCACCCACCGGTATCTCGATTCCGGCCGTGCGCCCCACCTCATGCAGAGTCGGGCCTCCGGTCAGGATCACTCGCGGGGTTTCGATCAGTCCGGCGGAGGTCTCGACGCCGGCCAGCTTCTCGCCCTCCGCCGTCCGCTCCGTTCGCAGGCCGAGAAACTGAGTCTGTTCGCGCAGCTCGACGCCGGCGCGTTGCATCGCCAGCGAATACGCTCGCACGTTGCGGGGCGGGTCGATGCAGCCATCGGTGGCCAGGTAGCTCGCGCCTTTGAAAGCGCCGCGCTCGAGGCACGGATTGAAGTGGACCGCCTCATCCGGTTCCAGCCAGTGAGCGTCGACGCCCGCCCGCCGCTGCATTTCGACCCGCTCGCGTCCCGCGCGCACTTCGTCATCGCTGGTCGCCAGGATCAGGTAGCCAAGCTCGCGAAAACCCGAGTCGGCGCCCAGCCGATCGTGCTGGCCGCGGTAGAAATCGATGCTCCACCGGCCGAGGGCCACCGTGGTCGGCGTGCCTCCCTGCGCCCGAACCACGCCGGCAGCGCGGCTGCTCGCGCCTTCTCCCGCGCGGCCGCGCTCGATGACGACGACGCGCTCGGCTCCAAGCGATCGCGCGAAGTACGACGACCAGCCGCCGATGGTGCCGGCTCCGACGACGACCAGGTCCGCTCGATCGGCGGCCATATCTCATCGCTACAGTAAGGGACGCGAGATGGACTTCGGCCTCACCGACGAGCAGGAGATGATCGTCCGGACGGTGCGCAACTTCGTCGAGCGCGAGATCTACCCGTTGGAGGACGAGGTCGAGCGCACTGGGCAGGTGCCCGCCGAGGTCGGACGCGAGATACAGCGCAAGGTCAAGGAACTGGGTTTCTACGCGCCCAACATGCCGGCCGAGCTGGGGGGTGGCGGCCTCGATCGCGTGACGCTGACGCTGCTCGAGCGCGAGCTCGGCCGGGCGTCGATGGGGCTGTCGGTCTATTGGGGCCGCCCGTCCGAGATTCTCGGTGCTTGCACCGCGGATCAGAGAGAGCGCTACCTGATCCCCTGCATCACCGGGGAGAAGATCGACGCACTCGCCATGTCCGAGCCGGGCGCGGGTTCGGACGTCCGCGGGATGTCGTGCATAGCGCACCGTGAGGGTGGCGACTGGGTCATCAACGGCACTAAGCATTTCATCAGCCACGCCGACGTCGCCGATTTCATCATCGTCTTCGTTGCGACCGGCGAGGACACCACCGAGAAGGGAAACAAGAAGCGCATCACTTGCTTCCTCGTCGACCGTGGGACTCCGGGCATGCAGATCCGGCCCGGCTACTCATCGGTGTCGCATCGCGGATACCACAACTGCTCCCTCTTCTTCGAGAACTGCCGTGTGCCGGCGTCCCAGGTCCTGGGCGCTGAGGGAACCGGCTTCGACGCCGCCAACACCTGGCTACGGGGGACCCGGCTCACTGTCGCGGCCACGTGTGTCGGGCGAGCGCGCCGTGCTTTCGACCTCGCGCTCGCCTACGCGGCGGAGCGCAAGCAGTTCGGGCAGCAGATCGGCAAGTTCCAGGGCGTCTCGTTCCAGCTCGCCGACATGGCGACCGAGATCGACGCGGCCGACTACCTCACACTCGCGGCCGCGTGGCGCCTCGATCAGAACCTGGGGGCCAACCGCGAGATCTCGCAGGCCAAGCTCTATGCCTCCGAGATGCTCGCCCGGGTCACGGACAGGGCGATCCAGATCTTCGGTGGCATGGGCCTGATGGACGAGCTGCCGCTCGCGCGGCTGTGGCGCGACGCGCGCGTCGAGCGGATCTGGGACGGCACGAGCGAGATCCAGAGGCACATCATCTCGCGCGAGCTGCTGCGGCCCCTGGGGGCCTGAACCCGTGCCTGGCGCGCCGGTCCGCGTCAGCCGCGACGGCGCTGTCCTGGAGGTGCTGCTGGACAGGCCGAAGGCGAATGCGATCGATGCCGCCACCAGCCGTGCCATGGGCGACGTGTTCGGGGCGTTTCGAGACGATCCTGAGCTCCGCGTCGCCATCATCACCGGCGCCGGCGATCGGTTCTTCTCGGCCGGCTGGGACCTGAAGGCGGCGGCGGCGGGAGAGCCGCCCGACGCCGACTATGGAGTGGGCGGATTCGGAGGCCTGCAGCAGCTGCCCGACCTGAACAAGCCGGTCATCGCGGCGGTCAACGGCCTGGCTGTCGGCGGAGGCTTCGAGCTGGCGCTTTCCGCCGACCTGATCATCGCGGCCGAGCACGCACGGTTCGCGCTGCCTGAGATCAGCGCCGGGACGCTGGCGGATGCCGCTACCGTCAAGCTCCCCCGGCGCATTCCTTATCACGTGGCTATGGACATGCTGCTCACGGGCCGGTGGATGGACGCCGAGGAAGCCGTGCGCTGGGGACTCGTCAATCGGGTCGTGCCTTCGGACCATTTGATGCCGGCGGCCCGCGAGCTGGCCTCGACCCTGGCGGCCGGGCCGCCACTGGTTTTCGCGGCCATCAAGGAGGTCGCTCGAGCGAGCGAGACGATGTCTTTTGCGGCCGCGATGGAACGGATCTTCGGCCGTGGCTTTGCCACGGTGGCGAGGCTGTACAGCAGCGAAGACCAGCTCGAGGGAGCGCGAGCGTTCGCCGAAAAGCGGGCTCCGGTCTGGAAGGGACGCTGATCTAGCCGCGGCTGGACGCCGTCGCGTCGTTGACACGCTGTGCTTGGTCGCGGCGCCCGTAGGTCGCCATCAGAACGATCGCGCTCGCTGCGCACAGGCCGCCCGCGAGCACGAAGGGGAGCGTGAAGCCGTTGGCTTCGGCAAGCCATGCCGCCAGCACAGGTCCGGCCGCGCCACCCGCCGCCCATGCCGCGTTCAGGGCCGCCACCCCCACCGCCTGGCCGGACGCCCCGGCCTCGGCGCCGTCGCTGACCATGGCCGCGGTCGGCGTCCACAGCGCGGCGATCACCGACTGCGCCCCGATGCATACGATCGCGAACGGCAGGAGCGGCTGGAGCAACGGAACGATCGGGAGCAGGACCGTGCCCGCCGCCAGGCCGGCGAGCGTCGGGGCAAGGCGGCCGATGCGGTCGGAAGCCCGCCCGATGACCACGTTGAGGAGCGCGGCCAGAAGGTAGCTGACGGCCAGGATTGCCGCGATCACGCCTGCGCCGCCGTGGCGCTGAGTGACGAGCAGCGGCATGAGGCTCCACATCGTCCCGCCGACGACGCCGATCACCAGCAGGAGGCCGTTGCCAATGGCCGCGCGCCGGCTGCGCAGCAGATTGAGCAGGGACTGGACCGACCCGAGCCCACGAGGTGACGCGGGCGCCCCGGCCGGGCCCGCCAGCGCGAGCAGGCCGAGGACCAGCGCCATGACGGTGAGAACCGGCCCGCGCCCGACCTCGCTCGCGGCGGCTCCGATCGCGGGGCCGATAACCATCCCGATCAAAGCCGCGCCCACGGCGCCGCCGATGACCGAACCTTTCCGCTCCGCCGGCGTGGTGCTCGTAAGCCAGGCGAGGGCCCCCGCCCACGCCATGGCGCCGCCGACGCCCTGCACGAACCTGGCGCCGTCGAGCAGCAGGGCGTTGCCGCCCCAACCGAACGCCAGCGTCGCAGCCACCAGCACCACGAGGCCGGCGATCGCGGTGAACTTCACGCCACGCCGCCCGACCAAAGCGATGGAGGGAATTGCCGCCACGAGGATGCCGGCGGGATACGCCGCGACCAAGAAGCCGACTTCCGTCGTGGTCAGGTGAGCGTCGCGCACCAGCTCTGGCACCAATGGCGGGACCACCGAGTAGAAGGCGGACTCGGTGGCGAAGACGGCGGCGACGAAAAGGGCGAGCCTGCGCGATGCGCGCGCTCCCTCGATCACTTTGCCGCCTCGAATGCGCGGCGCAGGGCGTCTGCGCTTGCTGTAAGCATGTCTCGCGCTCCTGGGAGCACAGCGGGCATCCGGTACGCGCCATGAACCAGGCCCTCGAAGCAGGTGTGATCGGCGCGGACGCCGGCAGCGCGTAAGCGAGCCGCGTACTCGTCCGCCTGGTGCCTTAGGGGATCCAACGCACACGATAGGATCAGCGCCGGGGCGACCCCCGCCAGGTCGGGTGCGAGCAGCGGCGACGCATCCGGGTCGAGCGCGTCGCTCTCTGTTCGCAGGTACTGCCGCAGCCACCAGGCCGAGTTCTCCTCCCACGAGGCAGTCGCGCAGTCGAGGACCGGGTAGACGAGCAGCTGACACACGAGCTCGAGTCCATCATCGCGCGCGCGGCGCGCCACCACTGCGGCCAGATTGCCGCCAGCGCTGTCACCGCCGACCGCAACGCGGGCGGCATCTCGGCCAACATTCGCCGCCTGTTCGCAGGCCCACGTCACGGATGCCCAGGCGTCCTCGACCGCGGCCGGAAACCGGTGCTCGGGCGCCATCCGGTAGTCGACGGCGATCACCAGCGCACCGGCGTGATTGGCCAGGAATCGCGCGACGCCGTCGTGCGAGTCCAGGCTACCCACGACCCATCCGCCACCATGGAAGTACACGAGCACCGGCAGCGCCTCACCCGCCGCGGGCCGGTAGATCCTCGCCGGCAAACCGGCGGCGATCTCTCTGTCCTCGATTGAAAAGACCGGCTCGACGGGACCGAACATCACCGCCGCCTCGCGGTCGTTGATCTCCCGCGCCTTCTCGACGGGCATGCCTGCCAGCCCCGTCAGCGAGACGAATCGGGACAGCGATTCAGGCTCCGCGATCGCCGATCCTTCGGCCCGCGCGCTCGGGTCGCGGCAGATGTGAGTGGGCCTCGGCCACCCGGCGAATGTGCTCCGCGACCCCGGCGCCGGCAGGCACCACCGTGCCAAGTTCGGTGTCGACGTGCAGGAGCATGGTCTCGGATTCCGCCAGCAAGGCGCTGTCCTGAGGTCGCTCGAGCCGGTGATAGAGGTGCAGGCGCTTTTCATCGCCGGCGAGAACCTGCGTCGAGACCTCGACCACGTCCTCCGCATGGGTTTGCCGCAAGAACGACAAATGTGTCTCGGCGGTGAAATAGCTGCACCCTGACGCCAGGTAAGCCGAATCGACGCCCAGGTAGCGAAAAAGGGCGTCGGAGGCGTCAGCGAGCACCTGCAGGTATCGGCTTTCGCCGACATGGCCGTTGTAATCAACCCACTCGGGCGGGATTCGTTGTGAGTGCAGCCGGAGAGGGCGGGAAAGATCGTCGCCGTCGAGCATTTCGCGCCCATGGGCCACCTCGAAAAGCGCGCGCTCGTGCGCCGCGAGCACCGCGCCCGCACCCGCGTCATGTGAGCGAAGGCCCTGCAGGACCGCGACCAGGCAGTCGTCGCGAAACCTCTCGAGGTCGCGCACCGATTCGCCTCCCGCCTGCTCGTCCGACTGCGCCACGATCCTTTCCAGCAGAGCCTCGTCCAGGTCCGGCACGTCGGTGAGCTTCGACCACGGCCACTGCAGGGTGGGCCCGAACTGGGCCATGAAGTGGCGCATGCCCGCCTCGCCGCCCGCCATCCGGTAGATGAGGAACGTGCCCATGATCGACCAGCGCAATCCGGGTCCCAGGCGGATGGCGTCGTCAATCTCCGATGCTGTCGCGACGTCGTCTTTGATGAGCCAGAGCGCTTCTCGCCACAGCGCCTCCAGGAGGCGGTCGGCGATGAACCCGGGGATTTCCTTGCGCACGCGAAGTGGGGACATGCCCACGGCTCGGTACACGGTTTCGGCACGCTCGATCGCGCCGGCTGACGTGAGCTTGCCGCCGCAGACCTCGACGAGCGGCAGCAGGTAGACAGGGTTGAACGGATGC
Organism: Candidatus Dormiibacterota bacterium; assembly: GCA_035473835.1. Taxonomy (GTDB): domain Bacteria; phylum Chloroflexota; class Dormibacteria; order Dormibacterales; family Dormibacteraceae; genus UBA10449. The sequence continues at coordinate 9,192 of DATINX010000347.1, forward strand.
CCGATCACGAGTCGCTCGGGGTGCTCCATATTGAGCTGGAGCTGCGACGGCAGCAGGCCCGAGGTCGAGGAGCCGAAGACGACCTTCGGGCCGGCGACGCGGCTCGCGCGTGCGAGCAGCTCACGCTTCAGGTCCTCGCGCTCGGGCGCGCTTTCCTGCACGAAGTCGGCGCCTTCGACGGCCTGTTCCGGGGTGACTGCCAGGGTGAGGCGCCCTTCGGGCGGGATTGGGATCATGGTCAGGTTTCGCCACGCGCGCCGAGAGTTCTCGAGCACCTCGGCCACCTTGCGCTCCGTCTGCGGGTCGGGGTCGTAAAGGCGGACGTCGATTCCCCACATCAGGAACCGCGCGGCCCAGCCCGCGCCGATGACGCCACCGCCCAGGAGTCCGACGGTCTTGGGCAGGCCGAGCGTCGGCTCAGCCACGCTTCTTGAGGTTGAGCTTGGCGCGCACGTCATCTGGGCCCAAGACCGTCACGTTCATTGCCTCCAGGATCGAGCGCGCTCTCTCGACCAGCTGACCGTTCGTCGCCGGGCGGCCTCGCGAGAGAAACAGGTTGTCCTCGAGGCCGACCCGCACGTTGCCGCCCGCCAGCACTGCCATGGCGACGTAGGCCAGCTGCATGCGCCCGATGGAGAACGCGGAGAAGACTGCCCCGGCAGGCAGCTGCTGAACCATGCTCAGCAGCGTGCCGGGGTCATCGGGTGCGCCGTACGAAATACCCATGCAGAGCTGGATCAGCGGCGGGTCGTCGATCAGGCCCTCCTTGATGAGCTCCTTCACCATGACCAGGTGGCCGGTGTCGAACACCTCCAGCTCAGGCCGGACGCCGAGCGCCCGCACCTTGCTCGCCATCGCCCGGATCATCCCGGGCGTGTTGGTCATCACGTAGTCGCCGCCGGCTGCGAAGTTCATCGTGCCGCAGTCGATCGTGCAGATCTCCGGCAGCAGCTCTTCGACGTGGCGCAGGCGCTCCGATGCGCCGGCCATGTCGGTGCCATCTCTGGACAGGGGCAGCGGCGACTCGTCGCCGCCGAGCACAAGGTCGCCGCCCATCCCCGCGGTGAGGTTGAGGACGACGTTCACGCCCGACGCCCGCACCTGCTCGACGACCTCCCGGAACAGCTTGGGATCGCGCGAGCCTTTGCCCGTGGCCGGGTCGCGCACGTGGATGTGCACGACAGCGGCGCCTGCGGCCGCCGCCTCCAGCGCCGACTTGGCGATCTGCTTTGGGGTGACGGGCACGCGATCACTGCGACCGGTCGTATCGCCCGCGCCCGTCAAGGCGCAGGTGATGAAAGCGTCCCAGTTCAACTTGACTGCGCGGTTTCGAGGGCGACTTCGAGAGAAGGCGTGTCCGAGAGAAGGCGATTCGTGTATGGGTCCTTCGGGGCTCCCAGGACCTGGTCCACGTCGCCGAGCTCGATGATGCGGCCCTGGTTCATCACGGCTACACGCTGCGCGATCGATCGTACGAGCGGCAGGTTATGGGTGACGAAAAGCATGGCCAGGCCAAGGTCGCGCTGGAGGGAGGCGAGCAGCTCGACGATGGCTGCCTGCACGCTCACGTCGAGCGCAGAAGTGACCTCGTCGCAGACAAGGACGGACGGCTCGCAGACGAGCGCGCGAGCGATCGCCACGCGCTGGCGCTCGCCGCCGGACAGCTGCTCCGGATAGCGATCCGCGTAGCTGGCAGACAGCGAGACACGGTCAAGCATCTCGCCCACCTTGCGATCGGTCTCGGCGCCGCTCGCCTTGCCGAACAGCTCGAGCGGCTGGCGGATGATATGGCCGATCGTCCGGCGTGGGTTGAGCGAGCCGTACGGGTTCTGGAACACGTACTGGATCATGCGGCGCTGCTCGCGGGGGCGGTCCCGCGCGGATTGCGCAAGCTGCACGCCGTTGAGCGTGATCTGGCCGACGCGGTCGCTGTGGAGGCCGGCGACCGATCGGGCCAGCGTGGTCTTGCCCGAGCCTGACTCCCCCACCAGGGCCAGGCACTCCCGCGGCGCGACCTGCAACGTCACGTCGTGCACGACCATGCGCTTGCGGTACCCGGCGGAAACGGCGGTCAGGGAGAGAATCGGTTCCTGCGCCGCCCTGCCTCCCTCGCGGGCCCCGTCGAGCGAACGAGCCAGGACCTGGCTCCGCACGTCCTCCGCACGCACGCAACGAACGACGTGTCCGACCGCAATCGGCCGGAGCTCCGGCAGCGCCACGGTGCAGCGCTCCTGCGCGAATGCACAGCGAGGCGCGAACATGCAGCCGGAGGGACGGCGGCCCGGCGATGGGGCGCGGCCGCCGATGCCGATGAGCTCGCGGCCGCCGGTGAGGTGCGGGATCGCGGCGATGAGGCGCTGCGTGTAGGGGTGGGAGGCGGCGCGGAAGAGATCGGCCGTCGGTCCGAGCTCGACCACCCGCCCGGCGTACATCACGGCCACACGATTCGCGAGGGTGCCGACCACTGCCAGGTCATGGCTCACGTAGAGGGCGGCGACTCCATGGGCGGTGGCCAGCTCGCGGACCGTGCCGAGGACGTGCGCCTGTGTGGTGACATCCAGCCCGGTGGTCGGCTCGTCGAGCACGATCACCCGCGGGCGGCAGGCGAAGGCGATCGCGAGGCCGACCCTCTGCTGCTGACCTCCGGACAGCTCGTGTGGGTAGCGCTTCAGAAACGACGCTTCGTCGGGCAGCGCGACTTCGCGCATCATCTCGGCCACGCGCTGGTTGCGTTCGTCGCCGCTCTTGCCGTAGTTGTGCGCGTCCAGGATCTCGCGCAGCTGAGTGCCGATCCTCAGGGCGGGATTCAGGGCGGCGGCCGGATCCTGAGGCACGTACGAGATGAGACGTCCCCGCATGTGCTCGAGCTCCGGCGCGCTCAGCTGAATGACGTCCACGTCGCCCATGCGTACCGACCCGCCTCCGATCTGCACCCCTCGCCGGGTGTGGCCCAGCAGCGCGAGCCCAACCGTGGTCTTGCCCGAACCCGATTCGCCGACGAGGCCGAGAACCTCGCCCGGCACGATTTCGAAGGAAACGTCATCGACGATGTCTCGCGTCGTGTTGCGTACCACGACGCGCAGGCGGTCGACCACGATTGCGGGCGCCGCGCTCATCACTCGCCGCTCCTCGACCGATCGATGCCGGCCGCCGCCCGCGCGATGCCGTCGCCGATCATTCCGGTGCCCATCGTCAGCATTGCCACGGCCGCCATCGGCAGCACCACGCCCCACGGCTGCACGACGAGCGCGATGAAGTTTTCCTGGATCATGAGCCCCCAGTCAGCGCCGTTGGGATTGGTCGTGAAGCCCAGGAACGCGATCGCCGCGATGACACCGATCGAGTACGTGAGGCGCAGGCTGGACTCGACCATGAGCGGGCTGAGCACGTTGGGAAGCACTTCGCCGAACAGGATCCGCCAGCGGGGCACCCCGATGGCTTCCGCCGCCGCGACGAAGTCACGCTCGACGATGGGTTGGGCGGCGCCGCGCGTGATTCGCGCCACCCTCGGCATGTTGGTGAGACCCACCGCGAGGACCATGAGCCAACCGGATGGGCCGAGGGTGGAGATCGCAACCAGGGTGAGCAGGATCTGCGGGAACGCGAGGATGACGTCCATCCCGCGCATCAGGACGTCATCGAGGGGGCCGCGCGAGTAGGCGGCGAGCAGCCCTATGGCAGTGCCGAGGGTAAGGCCGAGCAGGGTCGAGGCGGTCGCAAGGATCAGGATCGTGCGGCCGCCATCGAGGAACCGGCTCCACACATCCTGGCCGAGGTGGTCCGTGCCGAAGCGGGCGGCACCGGAAGGCAGCTGGTTGGGCAGGCCGATGAAATCGGCCGGACCGTGCGGCGCGAGCAGCGGCCCGAAGATCGCGATCCCGGCGATGAGGACCACCAGGGCGAGCCCGATACGGGTGCGCCCGAGCGCGAGCGCGCCGAGGATCACGCCCGCCGGCCGCTTCGACTGGACGAGCGGCGGCTCCTGCGCGACCAGCGGGTTGAGGACCGCCATCAGAGCCTCGTCCGAAGGCGCGGGGTGACGAGGATGGTGGCGATGTCCGCGAGCAGGTTGAGCAGGACGTAAAGCCCGGCGATCAGCAGGGCCACGGCCTGGATCACGGGAAGGTCGCGGTTGGAAACCGCGTCGCGGAGGGCGCCGCCGATGCCCGCATAGTTGAAGACGTATTCGACCACGATCACGCCTCCAGCCAGGTAGGCGAGGTTGAGGGCGATCACCTGGAAGGTCGGGCCGAGCGCGTTCGGAAGAGCGTGGCGCCTGATCACGATCCACTCGGAGAGGCCCTTTAGCCGGGCCATCTCGACGTAGTCGCTCTCGAGCACCTCAATCATCGACGCTCGCATGATCCGGGCGACGTAGGGTGTGACGGCAAGGACCAGCGTCAGGGTCGGGAGGATCATGCTGACCGGCTCGTCCCACGGCCTGCCGCCAGGTGGTATGAGCGAGACGGCGGGCAGGATGTGCAGGACCGTAGTCGCGAACAAGACCACGAGCGTCACCCCCACCACGAACTCCGGCAGCGCGGCGAAGATGAGGGTGGTGAGCGACGCGCCGACGTCGAAAGCCTTGTCGCGCCTGAGAGCGGCATAGCTGCCGATCAGTACCGAAAGCGGGATCGAGATCAGGCCCGCGCACAGGACGAGAAACGCCGAGTTGACGATGCGATCGCCGATCAGCTTTATGACCGGCTCCTGCGCGGCCATCGAGATGCCGGCATCGCCGTGCAGCAGGCCGCCGGCCCAGAGCATGTACTGAACGACGAGCGGCCGGTTGAGGTGGAGCTGCTCGCGCAGCGCCGCCAGGCTTGCGGGCGTCGCAGTGCGACCCAGGATCGCCCGAGCGGTGTCGCCCGGCAGCGCCTGGGTGGCGACGAAGATCACGATCGAGACCAGGAACAGGACGAAGGCGCCCAGCAGCAGGCGCCGGACGATGAAACCCCAGATCGGGTTGCGGACGCGCGCCATCCCGGGCGAGGCCGCGACCGACGGCCCGCCCGGGATCAGCGAGGAGATGCTGCCGCTAGCTGAACCAGATGGTTCTGAAGCCATGGCCGAATGAGTCCAGGTTCAGGGTGCCCTTGCTTGGCTGGAACCCGCTCACCTTGGTGGTGTATGCGTCGACGAGGTTGTTGAAGAACGGGATGATGTAGCCGCCCTCGTCGTATTCGAGCTGCTGCATCTGGTGCTTGAGCGCGATGCGCTTCGTCTTGTTTACCTCTCCCAGCGCCTGCTGATAGAGGGACAGATAGTTGGAGCCGGCGGGCGGCCAGTGACATTCGTTGTAGGGCGCGGTCGGGATGCTTCCGTTCGCCACCTGCGGCAGGTAGTTTCGGGTGCCCCAGAAGTCGACGGAGAAGGCAAGCTTCAAGTACTGGTCGCCGTAGTAGTTGGGGTCGTTCTTGACGTTCACTGTCACACCCGCGCCCTTGGCCTGCTGGGCGAAGACGTTCGCCACGTCGACCATGCCCGCGGCGCCGTCAGTGGTGTGCAGGTCGACTGTCATGCCGTCCTTGCCGGCTGCCTTGAGCAGAGACTTGGCCTGCGCGAAGTCCTGGTGGTGCTGCGGCAGGTCGGAGGCGAAGCCCTCGTCGAATGGCGAGTAGAGGTCGTTGGCAATCCGTCCATGGCCGGAGAGCACCTGGGTCACGATCGCCTGGCGGTCGGCCATGAGGCGGAACGCCTGGCGTACGCGTTTGTCCGTGAACGGCTCCATGTCGATGGCCATGCAGAGCGGCAGCCAGCCGCCTCCCGGTGACTCGAGGACGGCCAGCCCGCTGTGGGCCTGGACGACGCTGACCTGGGCGAACGGGATGTCGGTGATGGCGTCCAGCTGCCCGGCGAGGAGCGCGTTCACCTGGGCAGACGGGTCGGGGAAGTCGATGATCGTCACCTGGTCGAAGTAAGGTTGCCCGCTGCGCCAGTAGTTGGGGTTTCTTACATGGACGCTCTGCTGGCCGGGGCTGAAGCTCTGGAGCTTGTACGGGCCGGTGCCGTTCTGCGATGCAACGGATATCGACTTTGTCTTCAGGTCAGGAATTCGCGTGTATCCGACCGGGACGATGCCGTTGTAGTACTGGCCTAGCTGGTCAGGGATCGTCGAGTCGGCCTGCTTCAGGTTCAATCGCACGGTGCGGGCGTCGAGCTTGGTGATGTTGTTCGGGTCGACCGACCCCAGGCCGGCGGCGCCAAAGAGCCCCTGCGTCGGGTCGAACAGCCGCTGGAACGAGTAGATGACGTCGTCCGAGGAGAGCGTCTTCCCATCGTGAAAGGTGATCCCCTGTTTCAAGCGGATCGTCACCTTGTCGGGGGCATCCTGCGTGACCGACTCGGCCAGGCCATCGGTGGTGAGGTTGTAGTTCTCGTCGTAGGTCAGCAGCGTCTCGAAGCCGGCCACCAGGCGCGCCTGGTCGGGCTTGGTGACGATGTTCTGGCCGTCGATGATGTCTTTGGCCCCGCCGCCGGTCACCCCAAGCCGGAAGTTGCCGCCCTTCTTGGGTGTCGTCGACGTCCCGCCCGTCGACGTGGTCGTTCCGCAGGCGGCGATGACCGGCCCAAGGGCAAGGCCTCCAGCGACCATCCCGGCGCCAATGAGCAGCTCGCGGCGGGTGAGCGTCCATCCCTGAAGAGTCAGGGGCTGCCGGCTCGTCTTCTCGTCCATGTGTTGCTCTTCCTCCTACGCGGGCGTGCTGCGTCGCGCCCTGTCATCACCGCTGGACTCCCCTTCCTCCGGCTCCAGCTCGCCGCCAATCAGGCGCGAGGTGAGACGGAGGTGCTCGGCGACGAGGTCGGGGGTCCGCGGATCCCGCCGCCGCAAGGCTTCTACCAATTTCCTGTGATCCCCCGCGTAGGTTCGTCGCGGATAGGGTGGATGCGCTCGCAGCAGCATCCGCGTCTCAGCCGCGAAGGTCGCGTGCGCACGTGTCAGGCGATCGCTGCCGGCCATGCGTACCAGCTCGTGGTGAAAGCGAAGGTCGGCCGCGATCGTCTCCTCGGTCGGTTTCGCCAGCTCCGTCCCATGGACGTCCATGGCATCGATCGCCGCCTCGAGCCGGGAGAGGTCCAACTGGCCTTCGGTCTCGAGAAGCTTCCGCGCGGCCCATGTCTCCACGGCCTCCCGCGCCACGTAGACGTCGAGCCGGTCAGAAAGCTTCTGGCGGGGCACGAATGCGCCCCGATGCAGCCGGTACTCGACCAGGCCCTCCTGCACGAGCTGGCTCAGCGCCTCGCGGACGGTATTCCGCCCGGTGCCGAGCATCTCGACCAGGCTGGACTCGCGCAGCGGGGCGCCCGGTGGGATGCGGCCGTCGACGATGGCCTCCCGAATGATCCGGCGCACGGATTCCGTGGCCGAAAGGCCCTCGAACCTTGGCAGGTCCCAACCAGCCGCGGGACTCGCTCCGTTTCGTAGGATTGTCGGATCATAGGACGATCTGGGGAGGCGGTCAAGCCGCAAATCGAACGGCCACGGTAGGCTGGAGGGCGCCTTGAACATCCTCCTGGTGATCGCAGACCAGCTCGCGGCACGCTCCCTGCCCGCGTACGGCAACCGGGTCGTCAAGACCCCCCACCTCGACCGGCTGGCCGCCGAAGGTGTCGTGTTCGAGCACGCGTACTGCAGCTCTCCGCTGTGTGCTCCGTCGCGCGCCTCGTTCATCACCGGTGGCCTGCCTTCGCGCATCGGCGTGTACGACAACGGCGCCGAGCTGCCCGCCTCGGTGCCGACGGTCGCTCATCACCTGCGGGCAGTGGGGTACTGGACGGGGCTCGCCGGAAAGATGCACTTCATCGGACCAGACCAGCTCCACGGCTTCGAGGAGCGCCTGACGCCCGACATCTACCCCGCCGGCATGCACTGGATCCCGGACTGGGAGGCGCCTGTGTCCGAACACAAGCCCTGGTACCACGACATGAGCAGCGTGTTCGAGGCGGGCGTCAGCGAGGCGTCACTGCAGCTCGAATACGACGAGCAGGTGGCCCGCACGTCGATCCAAACCATCCACGATCGCGCCCGCGGCGGTGACGGCCGGCCGTTCCTCTTGGTCGCGTCCTTCAGCCATCCTCACGACCCCTGGGAGATACCCGCCGCGTACTGGAACATATATAAGGACGCGAACATCGATGGGCCTTCGGTGCCGTCCATACCCGACGGCGCGCTGGATCCCCACAGCCGCCGGGTCCGAGAGATGTGTGGAGGACTTGGGGTCGATGTGCCGGTCGAGATGGTGCTGCGCGCGCGTCGCGGCCACTATGCCGCCATCAGCTATGTCGACCACAAGGTTGGCCTGCTCATGAAAGCGCTCGCAGAGACCGGCCTCCGGGATGAGACCGTGGTGATCTTCGCCGCCGACCACGGCGAGATGCTCGGCGAGCGGGGGCTCTGGTACAAGATGACCTTCTTCGAGCCCTCCGCCGCGGTGCCGCTGATCGTCAGCTCGCCGAGGACGTTTCGGGCGCGGCGCGTGAGCGCCAACGTCTCGCTGCTCGACCTCGCTCCAACACTGTTGGAACTCGCGTCCCCCCACCCGGCCTCGCGACGCGAGGCCGACCTCCCGACGACGTGGGGAAGTGGGTTTGACGGTGCGAGCCTTGTCCCGCTTCTCGGCGGGGGCGACGGAACGCGAAGGGCGGCAGTGGTCGGAGAGTATCTCGCTGAAGGCGCGGTCGCGCCGGTGGTGATGATCCGGCGCGAGTCCCTGAAGTTCATCGCTTCGCCAGGTGACCCTGACCAGCTGTTCGACGTGGATGCTGACCCTGATGAGCTCAACAACCTGGCCTCCACGTCCGCGTACATGCGCGATGCGGCCGCCTTCAAAGAGGAGGTCGCGGCTCGATGGGACCTCGACGCGCTGCGTGAGAAGGTGGTCGCGAGCCAGCGGCGGAGGCAGGTGATCGCGGGCGCGCTGTCAGTCGGAGTCGCGCCCGATTGGGACTATCGGACCGCTGACGACAGTGGCGAACACTACGTGCGCGGCGCGGATTTCTGGGCGCCGTTCAAAGCAGCCCGGCTGCGGGAGCAGGCTTCATCGGACTAAGGGCCGCGTCACGGCACCTTTGGGCTCCCCGCCTTCCAAGACCGCCCGCACCGCAAGCGCCGCCCGCCGGTACACCTCCTCTTCCGACCGCGGGCTGTACCACGCGGCGTGAGGCGTGACGATCAGGCGCGGGTGCACGGGCGCCGGGTGCTCGCTGGTCGGAGGCTCGACGTCCAGAACGTCGAACGCGGCGCCGCCCAGATGGCCGCTTTCAAGCGCGGCCATGAGTGCGGCTGAATCGACGAGGCCTGCGCGTGCGGTGTTGACCAGGAATGCGCCTGTGGGCATCAGCGCGAGTTCGCGCTCCCCGATCATGCCCAGGGTCTCCTTCGTCAGCGGCATGTGGAGGGTGACCGCCAAGCACGAGCGAAGGAGGCCGTCGATGGTCGCCGGCTTGACTCCGGCGGCGGCCATCTCGCGTTCCGCGACCAGGGGATCTGTCGCCCACACCTCCATGCCGAGCGCCAGCGCGCGGGCCGCCACGGCGCGGCCGATGCGGCCGAATCCGATGACGCCCAGGCGCGTCTCGCTCAGTCGCGGCAGCGGGCCCGCCGCGTGATCGTCCCAAATGCCTGCACGGACGGTGCGATCGAGCGCGACCACTCCGCGCAGCAGAGCGAGCTCGAGGGCAAGCGTGCTGTCCGCCATCACCTCGATGCAGTAGTCCGGCACGTTGCACACCCAGACGCCCCGCTTCGCCGCGGCCTCCGCATCGATGTGATCGAACCCCACGCTGCAGGTCGCGATCACCCGGAGGCTCGGGAGCTGCTCCAGGTCTACGGCACTCACCGGGTTCCACACGAGCAGCCCGACGATGTCGCCCCCACTCCACGGTCGCGGCCGCGCATCCACAAGTGCGCCGGTCGGGTCCAGGATCGTGCCCACGAGGTCGAGAGGGAACGGCGGGGCGTCGACCATTACGCGCATCGAGCTCATGACTAGTCCGTCGGTGCCGCGCTGGCCAGCCGTTGTTTGAGGACGACGGCCGCCGGGCCTTCGACCTCGAACGCCCATCCGAGGTCGGCCTCGATACTTTCGCCGGTCGTGGTGCGCGTGGGCATTCCAGTGGCGGCAACCAGCGCCTCGAAGTCGGGCTGGATCAGGTCCACTCCATGCTCCTGTCGGAAACGGTCGCGCTGGTATTCGCGGAGAATTCCGTACCCGCCGTCGTCGACGAGTAGAAGCTTGGCGCCCAGCCGGTGCTGACGCGCGCTCACGAGCTCGGACATCCCGTACGAGAATCCGCCGTCGCCCACGACGGCCAGCACGGGTGTGCCTGGCAACGCGGCGGCTGCACCCAGCGCTGCCGGCCACGCGAATCCCAACGTTCCCGAGCCGAGCGGATACAGGAACGTGCGCGGCTCGAGCACCGGATAGTGCGCGGCCGCCCAGTAACCCAGGATGGTCATATCCCACACGGTCACTCCTTCGGGCGGCAGCGATTGCCGGATCGCCGTCAAGAGCCCGCGCTCGAGTGAGTGCCCCTGTGCGTCGAGGCCGCGACGGATGCGCTGCCGCACCTCGGCCGCGCGGGACGCGCCAGGCCCGCTCGCGCGTGGAGCAACCGACCGAATGAGCTCGCCCAGTGTCGCCTTCGCGTCACCGACCAGCCCGAAGGCCGGGTAGGTCGCGCCGATGCGAGCAGGGTCGGCATCGATCTGCAGCAGTCGCCCCGACAGGCGCAGCCGGTACTGACCCGTGGTCTCCGCCCCGAGTTCGGTGCCCACGGCCAGGACCACATCGGCGGAGCCGAGCAGCTCTCGAAAGGCGGCGTCATCGCATGCGGAGCCGGCGGCCAGCGGGTGGTCGGCGGGAAATGCCCCCTTGCCCATGTAGGTGGTGACGACCGGGGAGTCGAGCCGCGTCGCCAGTTCGGCCAGTTCGTCCCATGCGGCCGAGCGCAGCACCCCGCCGCCCGCCCAGATAACAGGTCGTGTCGCGCTTGCCAGGGCCTGCCCGGCTTGTTCGAGCTCCACGCTCGAAGGCGCGGAGCTGGAGGGCTGGATGCCTCCCAGCTCGGCAACCACAGGGGTGGTCGCGGCGGCCGATAGCATGTCGACCGGAATCTCGACGTACGTCGGGCCCATCGGCGGAGTCATGGCGCGCAGCCAGGCCGTCGCGATGGCATCAGGGATCTGCGCTGCACTGGTGGCGCGCGCCACCGACTTCACGATCGGCGCGAACGATGCCGCCTGGTCGCGGAGCTCGTGCAGGTATCCGCGCCCGCGACCAACGAGAGCGCCCGGGATCTGGCTGGCGATGGCCACCACCGGAAGGTGAGAGCTCGCCGCTTCCATCAAGGCGGTCAGCGAGTTCAGTGCACCGGGTCCTGTCGACAGCAGAAGGGGCGCCGCTCGTCCGGTGACGTGGGCCCAGCCACACGCGGCGAAGCCGGCGTTGAGCTCGGTCCGGAATCCGAGGGTCCGGATTTTGCTCGTCCGAAGCGCCTCCCAGATCGCCAGGGCATGAATCCCCGGCAGGCCGAATACCGCATCGGCCCCGAGCGCCTCCAGGCTTTCGACCACGATATGTCCGCCGACGCGCATGCCGGGCCGCGATGTCATCGCGGCGCGCATTATTGCTTACCCAGTGCTTGCCGCGGTCTGCTCCGGATTCCAGCAGCCCCTCGTGGTCGAGGAGCTCGACCTGGATGCGCCCGTTGAATTCGAGGTCACGGTTCGAGTTTCCGCCTGCGGAATCTGCCACAGCGACATCTCGTTCATCGATGGCGCGTGGGGCGGCGCGCTGCCGGCGGTCTATGGGCATGAGGTCGCGGGCGTCGTGACCGAGACCGGGGCCGGCGTCGAAACCATGAAGACCGGCGACGAGGTGGTGGTCACCCTGGTGCGCTCCTGCGGAAGGTGTTTCTACTGCCTCCGCGGCGAGGTGACGCAGTGCAATGGAAGATTCGCGATCGACGAGCGCGGCCCGCTTCGACTCGTCGGTGGCAGCCCGGTCAAGCAGGGGATGCGTGTGGCGGGATTTGCCGAGTACGTAACAGTCCATCAGTCTCAAGTCGTGCCGATCACGACCGGTATTCCACCCGAAAGCGCATGCCTGCTCGCGTGCTCGGTGGCGACCGGGGTCGGCGCAGTGCGCAACACCGCCGAGCTCGCCGAAGGGGCGAGCGTGGTCGTGATCGGGGCCGGCGGAGTCGGCTTGAACAGCATCCAGGGTGCGGCGCTCATGAATGCCAAGCCGCTGATCGCGGTCGACGTTTCGAATACTCGGCTCGAGGCCGCCCGTTTTTTCGGCGCCAGCGACGTCATCAACTCGAAGCTGCGCGACCCGATCGAGGCGATCAGGGGCTTGACCGAGGGTCGCGGCGCCGACTACACGTTCGTCTCGGCGGGCAGCGCGTCGGCAATCGAGCTCGGTATCGCCGCGTCTCGGCGTGCCGGCACGGTCGTCATTGTTGGCATCACGGCCACGGGGGTGACCGTTCCCGTCGATCCTGGCGAGCTCGCGGACAGCGCGCGGCGAGTGCTCGGCAGCAAGATGGGCTCGATCCGGCCTCAGGTCGACATTCCCGAGCTGGTCGATCTCTACCGCTCGGGGCGGCTCAAGCTGGACGAGCTGATCACCGCTCGTTTTCCGCTCGATCGCATCAACGAAGCCCTGGACGCGACCCGGCGCGGCCAGGGCCTGAGGACAGTGATCGTCTTTTGAGCGGTACGCCGATCGTTGCGATCGAGTCGTTCTCCAACGAGTTTCTGGCGTTGGTTCGCGTCACCGCGGCGGACGGTTCTCAGGGCTGGGGCCAGCTGGCACCCTACAACGCCGACATTTCCGCGCTCGTCCTTCATCGTCAGGTGGCGCCGCACGCGCTTGGCCACGATGCGGACGACATCGAAGGCATCGCCGAGCTCGTGCCGGAGCGCGAGCACAAGTTTCCGGGCTCCTACCTCTACCGGGCGCTGGCTGGGCTCGACACCGCGCTCTGGGACCTGCGCGGAAAGCGTGCGGGCAAGAGTGTTTGCGAGCTGCTTGGCGGCAAGCCTCGGCCCTATCCCGTATACGCGTCGAGTATGCGGCGTGACATCTCACCGCAGCACGAAGCGGATCGATTTGCGAAACTGCGCGACCGGCACGGATACCGGGCCTTCAAGTTCCGCATCGGTAAGGAATGCGGCCACGACGCCGATGAATGGCCCGGCCGTACCGAGACGATCGTGGCCACGGTGCGCCGGACGCTGGGCGACGACGCATTTCTCATGGTGGACGCCAACAGCTGCTACACGCCGGCCAAGGCGATCCAGGTAGGCCGCGTGCTCGAGGGCCACGGCGTCGCACATTTCGAGGAGCCGTGTCCCTACTGGGAGCTCGACTCGACGCGCGAAGTGGCCGATGCACTCGACGTCGACGTCGCCGGTGGGGAGCAGGACTGCATGCTCCCCCAGTGGCGAAGGATGATCGAGATGCGCGCCGTCGACGTGGTCCAGCCTGACGTTTGCTACATCGGCGGGCTCACCCGCACCCTTCAGGTGGCAAAGATGGCGCATGAG
>DATINX010000348.1:0-4563 GCA_035473835.1 Candidatus Dormiibacterota bacterium
CGGCAAGACCGTCGGTGCCGGCGTGACCACAGAAGTCGTCAAGTAACGCAGTAGTAATAAAAGGAAGGGGGAGAGGGCTCAAACGGTGGCGCAGAAGATTCGGATCCGGCTCAAGGCATACGACCATCGTGTGCTGGATCAGGCGGCGGACAAGATCATCGATACCGCCCGCCGTGCCAACGCGCGCACCGCAGGCCCGATCCCTTTACCCACCGAAATCGCCAAGCTGACCGTGATCCGTTCGCCGTTCATCGACAAAGACTCGCGCGAGCAGTTCGAGATGCGCACGCACAAACGCGTGGTCGACATCCTCGACTTCAACCCGCAAGTGGTGGACGCACTGCAGCGTCTCAGCCTCCCGGCCGGCGTGAGCATCGAGATCAAGAGCTGATATGAAGGGCCTGCTGGCCAGGAAGCTCGGCATGACGCAGCTGTTCAACGCGGACGGCACCACGTCGGCCGTGACCGTGCTCGAGGCCGGCCCGTGCCGCGTGCTCGGCCTGCGAACGACCGAGAAGGACGGTTACGCCGCCGCCCGCATCGCGTTCGAGGCTATTCCGGAGAAAAAGCTGACCAAGCCTCTGCAAGGAGTGTTCAAGAAGGCCGGCGTTGAGACGCACCGCCACGTCGTCGAGATCCGCGACTATGCGGGCCTGGAGACAGGTCAGGAGCTCAAAGCGGAGATCTTCGCCGCCGGCGAGATCGTCGATGTCACCGCCACGTCGAAGGGCAAGGGCTTCCAGGGCCTCGTCAAGAGGCACAAGTTCAGCCGCGGGCCCGAGTCCCACGGCTCCATGAACGTCCGCCAGCCAGGTGCTATCGGCGCCACCGACGCCGCCCGCGTGTTCAAGGGCGTGCGGATGTCCGGCCAGATGGGCAACGAGCGCACCACCGCGCGCGGGTACAAGGTTGTCCGAGTCGACGCCGAGCGAAACCTCATCCTCGTCAAGGGGGGCGTGCCCGGGGCGAAGGGCGCGCTCGTCCTCGTCCGCCAGTCGTCGAAGCGCGTGAAGGTCAAGGGACCGTCCGGTAAACCGACCGGGAGGAAGGTCTAATGGCGGCCAAGGGCGACGAGAAAGAGTTGGAGAAGGACGACGTGGCCGTGGCCGCTGTGGAAACCAAGGCCCCGCGCAGGCAGGCTTCGAAGACCAAGTCGAAGGAGACCGATCCTCTCGATGCGCCGCTGTTCGATTCCGCGGGCGCGCGGCACGGCGACGTCAGGCTGTCGAAAGTGATCTTTGCCGAGAAGGTGAACACGCCGGTGATGCACCAGGCCTATGTGCGCCAGACCAACAACGCGCGCCAGGGCACCGCCTCGACGAAAACCCGAGCCACAGTCTCCGGCGGCGGCGCCAAGCCCTACCGCCAGAAAGGCACCGGCCGCGCCCGGCACGGCTCGACCAGGGAGCCGTCGATGAAGGGCGGTGGTGTGGTTTTCGGACCGCACCCGCGCAGCTACGCCCAGCGCATGCCCAAGCAGATGCGCCGGCTTGCGCTGCGGTCCGCGCTGAGCCAGAAGGCGGTCGAGGGCAGGATTCGCGTCATCGACGCATTCGACATCGAAGAGCCGCGCACGAGCGTCGCCGCCAAGCTCATGGCCGCCATCGGCTTCGACGACACGACACTCGTGGTCCTGCCGGCACCCAACTTAGTGGTCAGCCGCTCGTTCGAGAACCTGAAGGGCATCAAGATCATCCTGGCCCGCAACCTCAACATCCGCGACCTGTTCTCGCATACCTATCTCTTGCTGGCCAAGGACAGCCTGGAGCTGCTCGAAGAGACCTTCAGCCGGCCCGAGCGGCCCAAGGCCGGGCACGACGAGCACGGCGAGCACGACCACGACCACGAAGGGAGCGACGGCCGATGACCACCCGCGCCGCCTCCGAGGTCGTGATCGGTCCGGTCATCACGGAGCGCACCTACCTGCTCTACACGCAGGGTCGGTACACCTTCCGGGTGGCGAAGTCGGCCTCCAAGACCGACATCAAGAAGGCGCTCGAGGAGCAGTACGAAGCCCAGGGCATCCGGGTCCGGGACGTCAACACGGTCAGCATGCGCGGCAAGACGCGGCGCGACCTGCGCCGCAGAGGCGCGCTCGGCCACACCTCGGGCTGGAAGAAGGCCATCGTCACCCTCGGCGAGGGTCAAAAGATCGAAGGGTTGTTCGGGAGCGTCTGAGAAGAAACACATGCCACTGAGAAAGTTCAAGCCCACGAGCCCCGGACGTCGGTTCATGACCATCTCCGGCTTCGACGAGATCACGGCCCAAGAGCCGGAGAAAAGCCTGGTCGAGTCACTGCCCACGCACGCCGGCCGCAACAACCAGGGCCGCATCACCACGCGGCACCAGGGTGGCGGCTACAGGAAGCTGTACCGGAAGATCGACTTCAAGCGCGACAAGTTTGGCGTCACCGGCAAGGTCGCAACCATCGAGTACGACCCCAACCGCAGCGCCCGCATCGCGCTCATCCACTACAAGGACGGTGAGAAGCGTTACATCCTGGCGCCCCTGGGTCTGAAGGTCGGCGATCCGATCGAGAGTGGGGAAGAGGCGCCGGTGAGAGTCGGCAACGCGCTCCCGCTGGCAAGAATCCCGGTCGGCTCGACCGTGCACAACATCGAGCTGACGCTCGGTCGCGGAGGCCAGCTCGCGAGGAGCGCGGGCGCCTCGGCGCAGCTGCTCGCGAAAGAGGGCGATTACGCCGTCATCCGCATGCCGTCAGGTGAGCTGCGTAGAATCCACGTTCGCTGCCAGGCCACGATGGGCCAGGTCGGTAACATCGAGCACGAGAACGAGTCGGGCGGCAAGGCCGGCCGCAGCCGCTGGCTGGGAGTGCGGCCCACCGTGAGAGGCTCGACGATGAACCCCGTCGACCACCCGCATGGTGGTGGTGAGGGCAAGACCGGCCCCGGCGGTAACCCGAAGACCCCATTGGGCAAGCCTGCGCTCGGCTACCGCACCCGCAAGCCGAAGAAGGCGTCGAACAAGCTGATCATCCGCCGCCGTGAAAAGAAAGGACGCAAGTAACCAGTGAGCAGATCGACGAAGAAGGGGCCGTTCATCAGCGAACCGCTGAAGGCCAAGATCGAGAAGTTGAACCAGACGCGCGACAAAAAGGTGATCCGCACCTGGGCGCGCGCCTCGGTCATCTATCCCGACATGGTCGGCCACACCATCGGCGTCCATGACGGCCGCAAGCACGTGCCCGTGTTCATCAGCGAGAACATGGTGGGCCACCGGTTGGGTGAGTTCGCGCCTACCCGCCACTTCCGCGGGCACGGCACGCACACCGAAAAGTCGACGGCGTTGAAGTAGAAGTTGGCGACGATGGAAGTTTCAGCAGTGCAGAAGTACGTCCGGCGCACGCCGCGCAAAGCCCGCCTTGTGGCCGACTCGGTCAAGGGCATGAAGGTGGCGGATGCCCTCGCGTACCTGGAGTTCTCGCCCAAGCATGCCGCACGCGACGTCGCCAAGGCGATCATGTCCGCGGCCGCCAACGCCGAGCACAACTTCAACCTCAACCGCGACGACCTGATGGTCAAGCAGCTGCTCATCGACGAAGGCCCCACGTACCGGCGTCGAAGGCCCGTGAGCCGCAGCATGGCGCACGAGTTCTTTCACCGCACCTGCCATATCACCGCGGTCGTCGAAGACCGCCAAGAGGGAAAGTAGTTGGGTCATAAAGTCCACCCGAATGCATTTCGATTAGGCGTTTTCCGGCCCTGGGAGGCGAACTGGTTCGCCAACCCCAAGGACTACACGAAGATGCTGCACGAGGACCTCGCGATGCGGACCGCCATCCTTGCGCGCCTTCGCAACGCGGGCATCGCCAAGATTGAGACGGAGCGTTCGTCAAACGCCCAGCTGACCGTCACCATCCACACCGCCAAGCCGGGCATCGTCATCGGCAAGGGCGGGTCGTCGGTCGACCAGCTGCGCGAGGACCTCGAGAAGCGCTTCGGTAACCGGGTGCGAATCTCCATCCAGGAGATCAAGCAGCCCGAGCTCGACGCGCAGCTCGTGGCCGAGAACATCGCCTCGCAGATCGAGCGCCGTATCAGCTACAAGCGCGCGATGAAGCAGGCGATTCTTCGCACGATGCGCTCTGGCGCCAAGGGCGTCCGCATCTACTGCGGCGGCCGGTTGCGCGGAGCCGAGATGGCGCGCCGCGAGTGGGACCGCGAGGGCCGCGTGCCACTGCACCCGCTTCGCGCCGACATCGACTTCGGACGCGCCACGGCGAAGACCACCTTCGGCGCCATCGGCGTCAAATGCTGGATCTATAAGGACCAGATCACCCCCAAGGCCAGGCTGCCGATCGCGGACGGCGCCCCCATCGGCGAGGCGATCGCGCCCCAGCCCGAGGCGCCGGTCGACGTGGCGCCACTGCCGATTCCTGGGGCAGCTCTGCCGGAGCTTGCCGCGATTGAAATCCCTTCACCAACGCCGGCGCCGGCGCCCGAGACGAAGCGCGTCCGCGCTCCGGGCGCGACAGCCAGAGCGAAGGCGGCAACTGCGACTGCCAAAGCTGAAGTCGCAACCAAGACCGACAAGGCCACGGC
>DATINX010000349.1:0-8680 GCA_035473835.1 Candidatus Dormiibacterota bacterium
GGTGGCGTTCGACGGCGACGACACGCTGTGGCATAACGAAACCCGGTTCCATCTCACCCAGACCGCACTTCGCGACCTACTCCGCCGCCACGTTCCCGATGCCGACGTCGACCGCCACCTCGCCGATGTCGAGATGCGCAATCTGGCCATTTACGGGTACGGCATCAAGGCCTTCACCCTCTCGATGATCGAGACGGCGATCCAGGTCACGGAGGGGCGCATCCCCACCAGCGACCTGGAGGTGATCCTCGGCTGGGGCAAGCGAATGCTCGGGGAGCCAACCGAGCTGCTCGATGGGGTGGAGGCGGCCCTGGCCGAGGTTGGTCGCCGTTACGAGCTGCTGCTGATCACCAAAGGCGACCTCTTCGACCAGGAGAGCAAGCTAGCGCGGTCGGGCCTGGCGCCGCTGTTCTCGGGCGTCGAGATCCTGAGTGAGAAGAATGTCGAGGCCTACCGTTCACTGCTGCACCGGCGGCATATCGAGGCGCATGAGTTCGTGATGGTCGGCAACTCGCTGCGCTCGGACGTCGCCCCGGTCGTCGCGGTTGGCGCGCGCGCCGTCCACATCCCTTATCCGCTCACCTGGCAGCACGAGCATGTGCCCGACGAATCGATGCCAGGCGAAGGGTGGTACCGGGTGGACAGCATCGCCGGCCTTGCTCGACTGCTCGAATCGATCTGAGGACTACGCAGCGCCGGTTTTCGCGCCAGTGCCCCCGCCGGTCATGAGCAGGCCGAGCCGCTCTTCCGGAGCGTCGGCAGGTTCGAAGCTGACGATGCGGCCCTCGTACATGACGGCGATCCTGTCGGACAGTGAACGAATCTCGTCCAGCTCGGCCGAAACCAGGAGCACGGCGGTGCCCTCATCCCTCTCGGCGACGAGGCGGCGGTGGATGAATTCGATGGCGCCGATGTCGACCCCGCGTGTCGGCTGGGACGCCAGCAGGACGCGCGGCCGGTTGCCCATCTCGCGCGCGACGATGATCTTCTGCTGATTGCCCCCCGAGAGAGCCCGCGCCGGCGTCTCGATGCTAGGCGCGCGGATGTCGAACTCTTTGACCAGGCGGACGGCCCAATTCCTGATGGCGTCCAGGCGCAGCAGGAACTGATGCCAGCTGAACAGCGGCGACAGCTCGCGGCCGAGGATCAGGTTGTCCGCGATCGAGTAGTTGAGCACCAGGCCGACCCCGCGCCGATCCTCAGGGATGTGACCGACCCCGGCTTCGCGCTCCTCACGGGCATTGGCGGCGGTGACGTCCAGGTCGCCGAGTAGGACGCGCCCGCCGGTGGCGCGCCGCGTGCCGGCCAGCACCTCAACGAGCTCGCTCTGACCGTTGCCCTCGACTCCCGCGATACCGAGGATCTCGCCCTGGCGAAGGTCGAAGGAGACGCCGCGCAGGGCCTGCACCTCGCGATCGGAGTTCGCCATGAGGTTTTCGACTTTGAACGCCACTTCCCCAGGCTTCGCCGGCTTCTTGTCGACCCGCAGCAGCACCGCGCGCCCGACCATCATCGTGGCGATCTCCTGCTCGTTGGTCTCGCTGGTGATCAGGTGGCCGACCACCTTGCCGCGCCGCATCACGGTGATCCGATCGGAGATCGCGAGCACCTCCTTCAGCTTGTGGCTGATGAAGACGATCGTCTTGCCGGCATTGTTGAGGTCGCGAAGGACGTCGAACAGCTCGACCGTCTCCTGTGGCGTCAGCACGCCGGTCGGCTCGTCGAGAATCAGGATGTTCGCGCCGCGGTACAGGACCTTCACGATCTCCGCACGCTGCTCCAGGCCAACGGGCAGGTCGCCGGTACGGGCGTCCGGATCGAGGCTGAGCCCGTACTTTCGCGTCAGCTCCTCGATCTCCTTACGAGCCCGACTGTAGTCGTAGAAGCCAGGGCCGGCCACCGGCTCACGGCCGAGCATGATGTTCTCCCCCACGGTGAAGACCGGGATCAGCATGAAATGCTGGTGCACCATGCCGATGCCGAGGGCGATAGCGTCGCGCGGGCCGGCAATGCTCACCGGTTTCCCATCAACCAGGATCTCGCCTGAATTGGCATGGACGAGGCCGTACAGGATGTTCATCAGGGTCGACTTGCCGGCGCCGTTCTCACCGACGAGCGCGTGGATCTCACCGGCGCGCACGGAGAAATCAACATGGTCGTTGGCGACCACCCCAGGCCACGCCTTGGTGATGCCGCGCATGTCGATCGCGAGCTTCTCCGATGACTGAGCGCTCATTCGTTCTCCGGAGCGTAAGGAACGCCGTCGGCCGCCGGCGGGATGGCGCGCCCCACGAGGCCGGCCAGCACGACCAGAACGAGGATGTAGGGCAGCATGCTGAGTAGATACGGCGACACGTGGATGAACGAGTTGTTGTCGTAGATCGCCTGGCCGAACCCGAATATCAGACAGGCGACGAAGGCGCCGAACGGCCGCCACTTGCCGAAGATCATCGCGGCCAAGGCGATGTAGCCGCGCCCGTCGGTCATGTTCGGCACGAAAGTGTTCGAGATGCCGATGGCGAGGAAGGCTCCCGCCAAGCCTGAGAGCAAGCCGCTCGTGATCACCGAGCCGTAGCGGATGGTGTAAACGTTGATGCCGGCCGTGTCTGCCGCCTGTGGATGCTCGCCGACGGACCGGATCCGCAAACCGAGGCGGGTTCGAAACAGGACGATGTGCACGACCACGAGCAAGACGAGCGCCGCATAGACCACCACGTTCTGCTGGAACAGGACTCTGCCCACGAAAGGGATCTGGCTGAGGAGCGGGATGTTGACGTACGGGAGCAGGTCGGACTGGACCACGTGCCCGATGTCCTGCAAACCGTAAATCCGGTTGACGAGGAACACGGTCAGCCCCGCGGCGAAGATGTTGATGGCAATGCCGCTCACGATCTGGTCCGCGCGAAACCGGATCGAGACGACCGCGTGAATCAGCGCCATGAGGCCGCCGGCGATGATGCCCGCCAGGGCGCCCAGCCACGGATTGTGCACCGCCAGGTCGACCACCACCGCGAAGAAGGCGCCCGTCAGCATCATGCCTTCCATCGCGATATTGACGACGCCGCTGCGCTCCGAGATCACGCCACCCAGCGCCGGCAGCAGCAGCAAGGCGGCCGCCTCCAGCGTCGCCCGCCAGAGGTCGGCGGTGAGCAGCAGGTGCCCGATGTCGCCGAGGAAGGTCATTTGATTGCCTCCTCGTCGACCGGCGGTGGAGCTTTGGCCGCTTCTGTCATGAGCGCGGCGCCCGGTGTGTCCGGCGCGGGCGCCGACGGCCTCTGGCCGAAGACCGGGAAGCGCAGCCGCAGGACTCGCAAGAAATTGGCGGCGATGCTGAACAGGATCAGCGCCTGCAGGATCTGCACCAGGCTGCTGGAGATGCCGGCGTCCGCCTGCATCACGGCTCCGCCCGAATACAGAGCGCCAAAAAGGACCGACGCAAGAAAAATGCCGATCGCGCTGCCAAGGCCCAGCAGGGCCACGGCGATGGCGTCGAATCCCGTGGTGTCGTTGAAATACTTGTCGGTGAGGTTGTGGTCGACTCCCGCGATCTGGATGGCGCCGGCCAGCCCCGCGAACGCGCCCGCGATGAGCATCGTCACGATGATCGTGCGCGGGACGTCGATGCCCCCGTAGCGCGCGGCGCGCTGGCTCTGGCCGACGGCGCGGATCTCGTAACCGAGCGACGTCCGCCACAGGAGGATGGCGAAAACCGCCAGCGCGGCGATGGCGATCACGAGCCCTGAGTGGACGCGATAGACGCCCGCCGGGAGCCCAAAGATGATCAAGTGGTTGTCGTTGGGAAAGAACGTGGGCAGGCGTGCGCCCGCTCCGATCGGCGAAGAGACCGAAAAGCCGTGCGGCAGCTGCAGCGGGCCACCGACGATGAGGTAGCGCACGAACCACTGCGCGATGTAGTTGAGCATGATGGTGGTCACCACCTCGTGGGCCCCGACCGTGGCCTTGAGCACGCCGGCGATGCCGGCCCAGGCCGCTCCCGCGGCCATCCCGCCCAGCATGACCAGAGGCAGGAGAATCGGCGCCGGCAGGCTGCCGAACTTCACGCCGATGACGGTGCAGGCCACCGCCCCCATCAGGAACTGGCCCTCGCCGCCGATGTTGAACAGGCCCGCCCGGAACGGCAGGGCCACCGCAACGCCCGCCAAGATCAGCGGCGTGAAGTACACGATCGTGGTGGAGAGCTCAAGCGCAGGGTTCTCGCCGTTTGCGCAGGCGACCCCGATGCCGCCGCACAGAAGACCCTGGTATGCAGTGAGGGGATTGACGCCGGTCGCGGCGACGATGAGGCCTCCGACGACGAAGGCGAAGATGACCGATCCGATCGGCACGGCGAACGCACCGGCCGCGTTTCGAAGTGCGCTCTGCAGACGCGGTCCCGGCCTCCCGCCGGCAGCGGCCGATGCTGTTGCCACTGGCTCCCCTACCGGATCAAGCGGCTGTCAAAAAGAAGGCGGGCGCAGCAAGTGCGCCCGCCCCCTGAACCATTTACGCCGGGATGTCTGCGGGTGGCGTCAGCGCACCCGACTTGATCTCACCCTCGACCTTGGTGACCTCGGCCTGGATGTCGGCGGGCAGCGTCAGGTTGTCTAGTGCGTAACCTGCCCCGCCGTTCGCGATGCTGAAGGTGAGCGCTCCGGCCTGGAAGTTGTTGTTGACCACGTTCTGGATAGCGGTGAAGGTGGCCACGTCGACCTTCTTCAGCGCGCTGGCGATGACGCTCGGGTTGGCGTCCTTCTGGTCAGCGTCGACGCCGATGCTGTAGAGACCGGACGTCCCGGCCGCCTGCAGCACGCCGAGGCCGCATCCCCCGGCGACCTGGAACAGGATGTCAGAGCCGCCCGAGATCTGGCTGGTGGCGACACCCTTGCACTTGGCCGGGTCCACGAAGTCGTTGGAGTAGCCGACCAGGACCTTGATGCCCGGGTCTTCCATCAGCGCCGCCCACTTGTAGCCGGCGATGTAGTGGTTGACCGGCGGGATGCTGATACCACCGACCGCGCTGATCACGCCTTTGTTCGTCTTGGCCTTGCCCTGCTTCTCGAGCATGCCCGCGATCACGCCGACCATCGCGCCGGCGTCCTGCTCTTTGAAGTACAGGGACTCGACGTTCGGGTGCTTGAGGTCATTCCCGTTGGCGTCTGTGCCGGCCCCGTCGATGATCGCGAAATGCACGTTGGGGAACTGTCCGGACACGGTGCCCACGGCCTGCGCCATGAGGAAGCCGACCCCGATCACCAGGTCATAGCTCTTCGAGGCGAAGTTGGTGAGGTTCGGAATGTACTGGTCGCCGGTGTGGGATTCGATCACGTCGCCCTGTACGTGGAGCTGGCTCTTGGCGTTCTCGAGTCCGACGTCGGCGAGGTGGTTGAAGCTCTTGTCGTTGAGGCCACCGATGTCGGTGACCAGTCCGATCTTGTAAGTCTTGGCGGGCGTACCCCCACCGCCGGAGCTGCCACAGGCCGCCACCAGCATCAGTGCCACGGCGGCGAGGCCTACGAATCTAAGCCGCGAAACCATACTTCCAGCCCCCTTCTCTAATAACCCGTACCCAAAGAGCGTCGCTCCCGGATCGCGCGATTGTAGCCCACAGTCGGTTTGAATGTAATTTAGGCCGATGCAGGTCCTCGAGGTCATCAGCCGCAAGCGGGATGGCGGCGAGCACACCCCTGACGAGATCGAGTTCTTGATCTCAGGATACGTCCGCGGCGACATCCCGGACTACCAGATTTCCGCCTGGCTCATGGCGGTCTGCATCCGCGGGATGACCCGCGCTGAAACGCTCGCGCTGACCCAGGCGATGGTGCGAAGCGGCGAGGTCCTGGACTTGGGCGCGATCCCGGGCATCAAGGTCGACAAACACTCGACCGGGGGGGTGGGCGACAAGGTGACGTTGATCGGGCCGCCGCTGGCGGCGGCTTCCGGCGTGAAGGTGCCGAAGCTAAGCGGCCGCGCCCTCGCGCACACGGGCGGCACGCTGGACAAGCTGGAGTCGGTCCCCGGCCTCACGGTCGATCTCGACCCCGACCGCTTCATCAGGCAGGTGCTGGAGGTGGGGATCGCCGTGGCCGCCCAGTCGCCGCGCATGGTGCCGGCCGACAAGGCGCTGTATGCATTGCGCGACGTGACGGCGACGGTGCCGTCGATCCCGCTGATCGCCTCCAGCGTGATGTCCAAGAAGATCGCAGCCGGCGCGGACGCGATCGTGCTCGATGTCAAGTTCGGCCGCGGCGCCTTCATGCCCACGCTCGCCGCCGCCGAGGAGCTCGCGACCGAGATGGTGCTGCTCGGCGAGGGGGCCGGTAGGCGAACAGTCGCGCTGGTGACGGCGATGGACAACCCGCTCGGCCGTACGGTGGGCAACGCGCTGGAAGTGCAGGAGGCGCTGGACGCGCTGGCGGGCAAGGGCGACGAGGAGCTGCTTCAAGTGTGCCTGGTCGTGGCGCGTGAGATGTGCTGGCTGGCCGAGGTCGAGGCCGACCCCGACGACGCTCTCCGCACGGGCGCCGGCCGCACGACCTTCCTCCGCATGCTCGCCGCCCAGGGCGGCCGGCTCGACGATGGCCTGCCCGTGGCGCCTGTTCAGCAGGCGGTGCCGTCGCCCGGCGACGGTTACGTGGAGTCGATCGATGCCCTGGAGGTCGGATTGGCGGGCCTCGAGCTGGGAGTCGGCCGGGCACGGAAAGAAGACAGGGTCGACCCGGCCGCGGGCATCGTAATCGAAGCGCCCGTCGGCGCCAGGGTGCGAGCGGGCGAGCCGCTGGCGGTGGTCCACGCGCGCTCGGAGGAGCTGGTCCAGAAAGTCACGCCCCGCCTGCAGAACGCGTGGCGGCTCGTCGATCACGAGGTGAAGCGTCCGCCCCACGTGCTGGCCCGGGTGGACAAGGACGGGGTCAGCCGGGCCGGATAAACTTCGACGCGGTGGCGGCTACGGGCGAGAAGAAATACCACATCGGCCTCGCGAAGGGCGAGGTCGGTGAGTACGTGCTGGTGCCGGGCGACCCTGGCCGCACGCCTGCGATCGCCAAGTATTTAGATGACGCGCGCGAGGTGGCTTTCAGCCGCGAGTACCGCACGTTCACCGGCAGCCTGCTCGGCGTGCCGGTGTCGGCCATCTCCTCGGGGATGGGTGGACCCTCGGTGGCGATCGCGGTCGAAGAGCTCGGCGAGCTCGGCGTGCATACGTTCCTGCGGGTGGGCACCTGTGGCGCCGCCCAGCCCGAGATCAAGATGGGCGACCTCGTGATCGGCATCGGGGCCGTGCGCACCGAGGGCACGCCGAACGGCTATGTCCCGCCCGAATACCCGGCCATCGCGTCGCTCGACGTCGTCAACTCCTTGGTGGATGCGGCCAAAGCCGCGAAGGCGCCGTACCACGTCGGCATCATCCGTTCGGTCGACGCGCTCTACTCGGACCTCATGCCAGACCGCATGCCGCGACCCCACCAGCTCCGTGAGGAGCTGGACATGTGGTCGCGGGCCGGCGTGCTCAGCAACGACATGGAGTCGTCGACCCTGTTCGTGGTCTCGCGCATTCGCAAGCTGCGCGCGGGCACGATCAACCTGTGCGTCGACGAGCTCGGCGCGGGCGAGATCCATCACCTCGACCCGTCCTACATGGACCGCATGCTTCGCGTTGCCGTCGACGCGCTGAAGCGGCTGATCGAGCACGACCGTGCCGCTGCAGGTCAGTAAGCACCCGCTCGTCGCCGACAGCCTGGTCGGCCTGCGCGACACCGCGACCCCGCCGGAGGAATTCCGAGTCCTCGCCCGCAAGCTCATCACCATGCTGCTCTACGAGGCGACGGCCGACCTGCCTGTGAAGCATGGAACCGTGCGCACGCCCCTCGCCGACGCCGCTGCGACATGGGTCGAGCGCGAGGTAGTCGCGATCCCGGTCCTTCGCGCGGGCCTCGGCCTGCTCGGGCCGGTGCTGGAGCTGCTGCCGCGCGTGAGCGTGGGCTACATCGGCCTGGAGCGGGACGAGGAGACCGCGGTCGCGCGGATCTACTACAACAAGCTGCCGAAGCTGGCGGGCAAGGTGCCGCTCCTGCTCGACCCGATGCTGGCCACCGGCGGGTCGGCCGCCCAGGCGCTCGACCTGATCAAGGAGGCGGGCGGGCGCGACACACGGATGCTGTGCATCGTGGCCGCACCGGAGGGGGTGAAGGTGCTCGAGGAGCGCCACCCCGAGGTCGACATCTACACGGCCGCCCTGGACGAGCGCCTCAACGACAAGGCGTACATAGTCCCGGGCCTGGGCGACTTCGGCGACCGCCTGTTCGGCACGGGTTAAGAATTCGGCGAGCGATTAATTTCACCTCCCCACACCGTGGGGAGGCGCCCCGGCTTTCACCTCACCACACCGTGGGGAGGCGCCCCGGCTGCGGAGCTTTCACCTCCCCACACCGTGGGGAGGCGCCCCGGCCGCGGAGCGCCCGCGGCGGTGGGGCGAATCACTAACCAAAGCGGGCCTGGTAAGCCGTCTCGTTGCACCGCCGCAGCTCGTCATCCGTCATCCCCATCCCCGCCGCGAGCTCGAACTCCCGGCTGAGGGTCGTGTCCGCCACCGTGCGCGAATCAGTGCTGATGGTGCAGCGCACGCCGGCGCGGACCAGGCGAGGCAGCGGGTGTTCGGCGAGGGTCGGCACCGCTTTGCACTTCC
>DATINX010000350.1:0-2575 GCA_035473835.1 Candidatus Dormiibacterota bacterium
GTGGCCGACGACATCACGCGCTCACGGGCCGAGCTTCGAGAGCTCATCAACGGCTTCAGGGTGACGCAGACGCTCTATGTGCTGGTCACGTCCGGAGTGGCCGACCTCCTCGCGGGCGGCCCTCGCACGGCTGAGGACCTCGCCGCCTCGATCGGAGCACACGGCCGGGCGCTCTATCGGCTGCTGCGCGCTCTGGCCGGCCTCGGAGTGCTGCAGGAGGATGAAGGGCATCGATTCGAGCTGACTCCGCTCGGCGATGGCCTGCGAACGGAGGCGCCCGGCTCGTTGGCGGCCTGGGCCGCATATGAGGGGAGCCCGGTCAACTGGCTGACCTGGGGAAACCTGAGCGAGAGTATCCGCACGGGTGAGACCGGATATCGCCTGCTGTTCGACGTCGACGCTTGGACGTATCGAGCGTCACATCCCGAAGAGCAGGAGGCGTTCGATCGCGCAATGGTCAGCCTCACCGCCGGTGCCTCGCAAGCGGTGGTCAACGCGTATGACTTCTCTCGCTTTCGCAGCGTGGTCGACATCGGCGGCGGGCATGGCGGGTTTCTCGGTGCGGTCCTGACGCACAGCCCTTCCGTGACCGGTGTGCTCTTCGACCAACCCCATGTCGTAGCGGGGGCTCGGGATGTGCTACGCGAATTCGGCGTGGACGATCGGTGTCGCGTCGAGGGCGGCAGCTTCTTCGATTCGATTCCCGCGGAGGGCGACGCATACGTCCTCAAGTCGGTCATCCATGACTGGGATGACCTGGAGGCCGGCCGCATCCTCGGCGTCTGCCGGCGGTGCATGCCCGCAGGAGCGGTGATGATCCTCATCGAGCGGGTGCTGGCTCCGCCCAACGAGGGGGTGGACGACAAGCTCTCCGACCTGAACATGCTGGTGAATCCCGGCGGGATGGAGCGCTCGGCGGAGGAGTTCGAAGCGCTGCTGCGGGCGGCCGGCTTTCGGTTGGTGTCGATCACGCCCACGGAAAGTCAATACAAGGTGATCGAAGCTGCTCCCATCTGAGGACAGCGGCCCACGGGTTCTCGGATCCGCGCCCACTGTGGTAATTGGCGGTGGGCCCCGCCCATCAAACCTTCACAACGACTTTGCCTCGAGCGTGTCCGGCTTCGACGTAGGCGATTGCTGCTGCCGTCTCAGCAAGCGGATACGTTCGATCGATCACCGATCTGAGCTTGCCTGACTCCATCAAAGCCTGAATGATCACCAGGTCATCGTGGTTCAGCCTGGCGAGGAAAGAGGAGACGTTCGTCCCAATCCGTGAAAGGAGCTGTGCCATCACGATCCTGCCCATCGACGCGCCGCTGTTGTAGACAAGCGTCCCGCCGGCCGACAGTGTCCTCCGAAGCGACGAAAGCGGGTGGTTGCCGGCGTTGTCGAGGATGACGTCGTAATGCACGCCGCTCTGCGTGAAATCCTCGTTGTTGTAATCGAGGACGTGGTCGGCGCCGAGCGATTTCACCAGCTCGACATTTCGCGAGCTGCAGACTCCGGTGACCTCAGCTCCGAACGACTTGCCGATCTGGACCGCGAATGTTCCGACCCCTCCCGACGCTCCGTTGACCAGCAGCCGCTGCCCGGATTTCAGCTTGCCGAAATCGCGGAGCCCCTGCAGCGCCGTGACCGCGGCCACTGGAACAGCCGCAGCCTCGTCAAACGGCGTGTTGAGCGGCTTCGTGACGAAGTGGTCCTCAGGCGCTGACGCGTACTCGGCAAAAGCCCCACCACACCAGCCGAAAACATCGTCGCCCGGCCGGAAAGCCTTGACGTTCTGCCCAACCGTCTCAACGCGCCCCGCGACGTCGACTCCTCGGACTCTAGGCTTTGGCCCCGGCCTCCCCATGCTCACGCGGGCGACGCGGGGGACACCGCGAGCGAAGTGCCAGTCGAGAGGGTTGACGCCCGCGGCGCGAACGCGCACCACCACATCGCCGCCGCCAGCGACTGGAATGTCGAGGTCCTCCAGTCGAAGTGCGTCAAGGCCATACCTGTCCTGGACGATTGCCTTCATGAAGGAACGGTCGTGCTGCCTGAAGTCACTCAATTCTCTCGGCTCCTCCTCGCGTCTTTTCGGTTGTTCCCGACTCATGAATGGGAGGCTAGGTGCCTGGCCCTGGCTGCAAATCCGTGGAATTGCCTAATGGGTGCCAGGAGGGCATTCTGACCTCGTACGAATTATTGGCGAGAGCTGCTCGGCGACGTGTAACCAGCATGTTCGATGAGGCACCGTTTGAGTCCACGAAGTCGATGGAGGGAGTAAAGACATGCAGATCACGAGGAACAGCGTCGCGACCGCGAAGGGGTCGGCTGAGTGGTTCACCGGCGACGTGTACGTCGACAGCGTCGCTGCCCCTATGGGCGCTTCGCGCTTGAGCGCGAGCAGTGTGCACTTCACGCCTGGCGCACGTACCGCCTGGCACATCCACCCGAACGGGCAAACCATCTTCGTCACCGAAGGCGTCGGCCTGGCCCAGCGTCGAGGAGGGCCAATCGAGGTGATCCGCCCAGGCGACCGTGTGTTCTTCGAGCCGGGCGAGGACCACTGGCACGGTGCCGCGCCGAC
>DATINX010000351.1:0-3720 GCA_035473835.1 Candidatus Dormiibacterota bacterium
CCCGACGGACATGTCGCCTGGGTGGGGGACGGCACAGCTACCGGATTGCGCGACGCGCTGATTACCTGGTTCGGATCACCATGATGCGACGCGATGCTCGGCCGAACCGAACGCCGAATGGAGCAGACGTCGACTCGCACACGCTAACGGCAACTGCGACGCACAAACGTTGATGCACCCGCATCCACGTGACTGAGTGCTTACCATGGCGGTCCCACGCGGTGGACGCGTCAAATTGACGGATGCACCGACAGGCATCTGTTACATGCCCCCGCCTCCGCGCTGACAGTGCGAAACTAGGCGGCATGGAACGCTCTTATGCGGTGGACAATGCGCGCGAGCTCGAACGCCTGAGGGCGCTGGTTTCAAAGCTGAGCGACCAAGACCTCGGCTCGATGGTCAACGAATACTGGACCGTCGCTGGCGTGCTGGGGCACATGGCCTTCTGGGATGGCCGCGCGCTGTTCCTCGCTGGAAAGCTGCAGCGCGACGGGGCCCTCACGCAATCCGATAGCGAGCCGGAGAACGTGGACTGGATCAACGATTCCACCCGCCCGCTCATCCACGCCGTCCCTCCGCGCCAGGCGGCTGAGGTCGCCTTGCGCATCGCCGAGGAGACGGACGAGCTCGTCGCGTCTCTGTCCTCCGAGCTCGTTGCGAAGATCGACGCCAACAGCCCACTGAATCTTGTTCGCGCCCACCATCGCGGTGAGCACCTGGACGAGATCGAGGCCGCCCTTGCCGGCAGGGATGCTACTCGACGACCGACCTGATCCGGATTTCCTCCTCGCGCGGGCGCGCCAGAGCTTCCAAGACATCGATCGCCCAACCGTCGTGGGCGAAGTCACCGCGGTGAGGCAGCGCCAAGAGCCCATCGAAGAAAGATCTGCATTCTGACCACCGATCGGCCATCTAGGGGGTAGCCCCATGGCTTGCGTGGGACTCGTTAGGGAGCGAGGCGTCGACCTGACCTAGCTAGACTCGGTGAAGATGCCGCAGGTCAGGTGATGGCGCGAGCTGGCGGGCTGACGCTGACTCGGCGCGGTCAGGAAGTAGCTGAGCTCATTGCGCTCGGCCTCAGCAATCGGGACATTGCAAAACGCCTCTTCCTATCTGAGCGCACTGTGGAGTGGCATGTCGAGCAGATCTTCAACCGTCTGGGGCTGACGTCACGAAGCCAGGTTGCAGCCTGGGTCGGGCGGAATCATCCTGGAGCCACCTTACGTGTACCGGGCGCCAGGCACAGAGGCAACCTGCCCGCGCCGCTGACGAGCTTCGTCGGCAGGGATCGCGAGCTGGCGGCGCTGAGGGACTTCCTGGCCGCCAACCGGCTGGTGACCATCACAGGCCCCGGCGGCACTGGCAAGACGCGCCTGGCGCTCAGGTTGGCAGAAGAGATTGAGCCCGGCTATCCCGATGGGGCCTGGTTCTGCGATCTCGCACCGCTGGCAGACCCGGCGCTGATCGCCGATACGATCGCCCAGGCCCTTGGCTTCTCGAGGATCGACACCAATCGTTTGACCGCGGTCAAAGAACACCTGAAGGAGCGCAATGCGCTTCTGGTGCTTGACAACTGCGAGCACCTGCTCCGGCCTGTATCAGAGGTGGCGCGCGACCTTCTTGGTGCTTGTCGTGATCTTCGGATCCTGAGCACGAGCCGGGCCGCATTGGCCGTGCCCGGAGAGGCGGTGTGGCGTCTTCATCCGCTTCCCGAGGTAGAGGCCATCCGGCTGTTCGTTCAGCGCGCTGAGGCCGCTGCGCCCGACTTTCGTATTCAGGACGCAGAGTCCGATAGCGTGGCGGACGTGTGCCGCCGCCTTGACGGCATCCCACTTGCCCTCGAGCTGGCCGCGCCAAAGTTGAGAGTCATCAGCCTGGAAGAGCTGGCGGCCGCTGTGTTGGACCCCGCCTGGCACGGCGCCACGACGGACAGACATGGAAGCCTCGACGGGCTGGCGGGCTGGAGTTATCGGTTGCTGCAACCGGCCGAGCAGACCCTGCTCCGCAGCGTCAGCCTATTCGCCGGGTGGTTTGACGCCGGAGATGCTGCAGCGGTGGCGAGTTCCGAGACCGCGGCTCCGGTGCTGCTGGCGAGCCTGGCGGAGCAGTCGATGCTGGTCGTCGGCCGGACCGGCGAGGGCACCGCCCGCTACCGACTTCTCGAAACACTCAAGGCTTTCGCGCGCGCCCGCTTGGAGGAGTCCGGCAGCCTGGACGAAAGCAGGCTTGCGCATGCCGAGCGAATGGTCTACCTGGCGGAGCGGTTGGACGTTCGGCTTGAGGAGGGCGACTCCTGGCTCGGGCCCAAGGTCTTCGCGATGGTGGACGACATTCGCGCCGCCCTGACCACGTTGCTGGAACTACGGCCGAGGCAGGCAGCGTGGCTGACCGCAGTGCTTTGGATCATGTGGTTCAACACTGGCCGAAGCCGAGAAGGGACGCGCTGGACCACAGCCGTCCTTGAGGCCGATCCCATCGCCTCCATCGAACGCTGTTATGCCCTCCATGTTCATGCCTTGCTTCTTGCGGAGATGGGACGGCGCCAGGAAGCTGAATCGTGGTTCCAAGAGGCGACCGCGCTGGCTGGCCTCCCGGAGTGCGAACGGATACGTGGCGAATTGCTGATCACGACCTCCTTGATCCATGCATGTCTGGATGATCACGCCGCCGAAGAGACTGCGCAAAAGCTGGCCATCGATGAGTTCACCCGCCGGGGTGACGTACGCAAGGCCGCTCACGCCCTCAACCAGCTGGCCATGTCATACCTGGCGCAGGGCCGGGCCCGCGATGCCCGGGACCTTGCGGCGCGCTCGACGGAGATCCTCCGGCCGCGATCTATCAGGATCTGGGCGCCGCTGGACACGCTGGCCGAGTCCCATGCCTTCTTAGGCGACTTCGATGAAGCTCGCGCATGCTGGCTCG
Organism: Candidatus Dormiibacterota bacterium; assembly: GCA_035473835.1. GTDB lineage: Bacteria > Chloroflexota > Dormibacteria > Dormibacterales > Dormibacteraceae > UBA10449. The sequence continues at coordinate 2,923 of DATINX010000351.1, forward strand.
AGGCGGCTCCGCTCGCGTTGCGAGAGGAGAACATGTTGGTTTTCGCCTGCCACCTGCACGGCCTGGGCTTCGCGGCGGGCGGACGCGGAAAGAAAGAGGTGGCTGTGCGCCTCTACTACTGCGGGAATCATCTCCTCGCGGACAACCACCTTATGGCGGATGTTGAGGCTGGCTTCCTAGCTGCCCAATTCCCGCTGGAACCGCAGGTTAGGGATCTGATCAGACAAATTCAAACCGAGTTGGGGGCCGAGACAACGTCCAGGCTTCGTCAAGAAGGCGAGTCGCTTGCGGTTGAGGAGGCGCTCCAGCTAGCAAGCGCCGAGGGCTGACAGACCGGTACTGAAGTCCCGTGCTCCTCCCCGTGGAACCCGGGGTGTCCATCTCGCCAGCCGGCCGTAGCCTGCAACTCAAGCCGCCTGACTGATGAAGGCGGGAAACAAGGAGGACCGTCCAGAGATGCAGGCCCAGCTCGAGTTCCGAAAGCGTCCGTCGTTCGCCTTGATTTTCGTCCCGCTCGTCCTCTCGCTGTTGCTAGGTGGAGCGGTCGGCTACACCTTGAAGGCGCCGACCACCGTCGCTGGCCCGAGCCATGTGGTGTATGTGCAGAGTCTGCCGGGCACCGGCAACCCGGCCGACAGTGCGTGCGTGATAACCGATCGCCACAAGGCGTGCTGAGCAAGACACAGGGGCAAGGGGCCGCGATGACCGTTATGTAGGTCATGCGGCCCCTCCGGCCGAGGTTCTGTCGGCGTTGGGCGAATACCGCGACGCCGTCAGTGCTGCGAGACAGCCGAGTTA
>DATINX010000352.1:0-2760 GCA_035473835.1 Candidatus Dormiibacterota bacterium
GCGATCCCGCCCTAGCGCGTCAGCCTGTGTCGGAGCCGAACGCGATCGGCGCCTGCGACTCTCGGTTCACCTCGAGCCTGAAGATGTCCGGGCGGCCGTAGTGCCCGGCCACGTCGAGCGTCCGCTTCCCGGTTGACGCCCGCTCCGGGTCGCAGTCCGCGAACAGGATGCCGTGTTCCTCGTGCAGCGGGCCCGCCACGATGCTGCCATCAGGAGCGACGATGACCGAATCGCCCGCGTTGAACCATTCCTCCATGTCCGGGAACAGGCGTGTCCGATCGGGGAAGTCGGCCGGGATGTCCCTGCCTCGCATCGCCGTCCCGTTGCCCAGCACCCAGCAGCGCCCTTCGGCCGCGATGTGCCGCATCGTCGATACCCACGTGCTCCCGGAATCCCATGTCGGAGCTACATACACCTCGCACCCCTGGGCGAACAGGCTGAAGCGCGCCAGCGGCATGTAGCTCTCCCAGCAGATGAGCGAGCCGACCTTGCCCGACGGTGTCTCCGACACCCGCAGCCCGCTCGCGTCTCCAAAGCCCCACACCATCCGCTCCGGGTTGGTGGGCATCAGCTTGCGATGGCGATTGAGGATCTCGCCGTCGGGCCCGATCAGGACGACCGTGTTGTACAGCGTGCCCCTGCTGAACTCCGAGTCCCGCTCGTGCACGCCTATCGAAACCGTCATCTTCAGGCGTCTCGCCGCCGCCTGGATCGGCTTCAAGTGGCCGCCCCGCAGGTCGACCGCGTTTTCGATCAATCGAGTGTGGATCTTGCTGGTCAGCTCGAAGTCGTCGCCCGGGCGCAGCCGCCACACCCATTCCGGATAACCCGGCAGCCAGGTCTCCGGAAACGAGACCAACCGAGCCCCGCCGGCCGCCGCCTTCTCCATGAGCTCGACGCCCCGCTTGATGGTCTTGTCCCTGTGCAGCAGCACCGGCGGATGCTGGACGACCGCGACTCGATGGGGGCTCGCTGTCTTCTTTCTTGGCATGGCGTCATGTTGCGCGCCCACGCGCAAATGTGTCTATCCGGCCGGTGGGAAATCGCCCGCGCGAGCGACCATGCCCGGCAGCTCCTTGCCCAGCTGCTGCCCCAGCCAGTGAGAGCACTCGATGAGGGCGTCGAGGTCGATGCCCGGGTCCTCGCCCAGGCCCCGCATCAGGTACACGAGATCCTCAGTGGCGATGTTGCCGGTGGCGTTCGGAGCGAACGGGCAGCCGCCGGCGCCGCCGACCGAGGCGTCCAGCGACGCCACCCCGCGGTCGAGCGCCGCCACGGCGTTGGCGTATCCCGTGTTCCGCGTGTTGTGGAAATGCGCTCCCACCGCGGCGCCCAGCTCGCGCGCACCGCGCACCAGCACCTTCACCTGCGAGGGCACCCCGACCCCGATCGTGTCGGCAAGGCAGATCTCGTCCGGCGGGATGGCCATCAGGCGCTCGACCAGGTCGAGGACCCGCGCCGGCGCGACGCGGCCCTCGAACGGGCAGCCGAACGCGACGCTGATGGTGACCGTGATCGGCACCCGATCCGAGCGCGCCCTGGCGACCAGCGCCAGGGCGGTCTGCAGCCCCTGTTCGGTGGTCGCGTTCTGGTTGCGCCGTCCGAACTCATCCGTGGCCGCGAACGCGTAGTGGACTTCGTCCACGCCGGCCGCCACCGCCCGCTCATAGCCCTTCTCGTTCAGGGCGAGGCCCGCGTATGACGTCCCCGGCCGCCTGTGCAGAGCGGCCATGACCTCCTCCGCGCCCGCCATCTGTGGGACCAGCTTGGGGTTCACGAAGCTCGCCGCCTCGACGCGTCTCACGCCCGCTGCGGCCAGCCGGTCGCAGAGCTCGGCTCGGACCGCCGCATCCAGCGCACGGTCCTCGTTCTGCAAGCCGTCACGAGGTCCGACGTCGCAGACGATCACATACATAAGGTAGAGCTACCCGATCAGGTCGCTCATCGGCCGCGCGTGCGCCGCCTGCCCCAGACGGCCGACTCCCATCAAGTCCTCGATCGTCGCCAGGAGCGAGTAGTGGTTGTAGGCCGCGCTGCTGTCGACGTGCTTGCGCCCAGGCTCGACCACGAGCGTGAGCACGCGGTTGGACGCGCTGCCGTCGTCCTCGTCCCAGGTGACGAACAGCACCCCGCCGCTCTTCCAGGCCGCGGACGCGGTGATCTGCCCCACGGTTTGCTTGAGCCAGTCGTCACCTGTCGAGACGGGACAGCTGTGCGTGTCATGGCACATGTCGGGTGTGATCCAGCTGAATCGCGGCGTGTTCGCCGCCAGGTCGCCGGCGAAGTCAGTGAACGGAACCACGTTGGCCGGGCAGGCGCCGCCGTAAAAGGCAAAAGGATTGTGTCCGGGGTCGTACGGCACCGGGCTGTTCAGGCAACCGCCGCCGCCCAGTCCCTCCATGTATGCCCGCCACGTGACGCCGGCGGACGATAGCTGCGTGCCCAGATCCTGCTTGGGCAGCGCGTGGTAGCTGTCGTCGTTGATTCCCCACGTCGAGCCTGACGTGAGCGCCAGATAGTTGGGGACGCTCGGGTGCGTGACGGCGTGGTAGTCGTTGGCGACCCCGTATGTGGCCGCCAGCGACGCTGTGAAGGGCCCCGTCAGCGCCTCCAAGCGCGATTTGTTCTCCATGACGATCAAGAAGACATGGTGCGCGGGCACCCCGGAATCGACGTGGCCTCCCACGCCGCATGCGCTCAGCACCGCCAATAAAGCCATCCCCGCGGCCACATTCTGCAGCCTCTTGATTTTTGGAGTCG
>DATINX010000353.1:0-2283 GCA_035473835.1 Candidatus Dormiibacterota bacterium
CGGTCGAGCTGATCGGCATCGGCGAGGCGCTCGACCTTTCGTCGCTCGCAAGGAGCTTGCGCGGACCACTGTCGCAGGGGCAGGGCGAGGGCAAAGGACTGCCGATCTTCTCGATGGAGGACTCGCCCGCCCGATATCGAAACGGCCAGGCTCCGCAGTCGGGCTTCGTGCTGGTGACGCCTGTGCGGATCAGCAAAGGTTCGCTGGCGCCGGTCCAGGAGCTCATCTCGATCAGCGGGCGCCCCCTGCTGGGCGTGATCGCCCACAAGGCCGCACAACAGGAAAGGACGTCGATTCCCGCGACCAAACCGTCCCCGCGGTTGTCGGTTCTGCTCGATGCGGACAAGGACTCAAGCAAGGGGATGAGCAAGGAAATGCAGTCCGACCTGTGGGGAGCTCAGTGAGCGCAGTCATCAGGGAATCGAACGAACGATTCCGGATCCCATTCGCAAAGGCCGTGATCAGCCAGGAGGCGCGGGACGCGGCCGCGCGCGTGCTGGCATCGGGATGGATCACGACCGGTCCTGAGGTCGTCGAGTTCGAGCGCGAGTTCGCCGAGCTGGTCGAGGCCGACCACGCGGTGGCCGTCGCCTCATGCACGGCCGGGATCGAGATCGCGTTGCGGGCACTGCACCTGCCGGTGGGCGCCAAGGTGCTCACATCGACGATGACCTTCTGCGGTGCGGTCCACGCGATCGTCCACGCAGGACTGCACCCGGTTCTGGTCGACGTCAATCCCGACACGCTGATGCCGGATGCTCACACCACTGCAGCTGCCGTCCGCGCCTCAGGGCCGGTCGACGCGATGGTGGTCGTGCACTTTGGCGGCGCGCCGGCCCCAGTCGAGGAAATGGCTGTCGCCGCCGGCCTGCCTCTCTCGCGAGTCATCGAAGACGCGGCCCACGCCATCGGCACCAAAGTGGGCGACCGCTGGGTTGGCCAGATATCGGCAGCGACCTGCTTCAGCTTCTACGCCACCAAAAACCTGCCCATCGGAGAAGGCGGGATGATCACGACCGCCGACCCGGAGCTCGCCGACCAGGCGCGCCAGATTCGGCTACACGGCATGAGTCGGGACGCTTGGAAGCGCTACCTGCCTGGCTCCGGATGGCGGTATGGGGTCGACGTCGCAGGGATCAAGGCGAACATGACCGACGTCCAGGCGGCGATCGGTCGCGGCCAGATGAAGCATTTCGCCGAGTGGCAGCAGCGGCGGGTTGAGCTTGCGCACGCGTTTGACATGCGGCTTTCGAGAATCGCCGGCTTGCGCCTGCCGCCGCGGCCCGAGCGCGGGCTCCACGCGTGGCACCTCTACGTGATCCGAGTCGAACCAGAGTTTGGTGTCGACCGCGACTCCTTCATCAGACTGCTCTCAGAGCGTGGTGTGGATTGCTCGGTCCACTTCATCCCTGTTCACCACCAGCCCTACTTCCAACGGATGCTGGCGGGTGAGGCCAATCAATCGTTCCCCATTGCGGACGCCGTGTTTCCGACCATCGTGTCGCTTCCGTTCTATCCCGACCTGACCGACGGGATGCTCGATCAGATCTGCGAGGAGATCGACGGGATACGGCCTACTGCGAACAGCAGCCTGCGCCCGCACCTCGCAGTCGCCGGATAGCAGCCATGGCCCTAGAGATCACCTCGAGTTCCTATCAGTCGTCCTCAGCTGCGCCGCGGCGCCGGCCGAAGAACGGTTCTGGGCTGCGCACGATCATCATCGGCGCGGGCGCGGCGGGCAGGATTCTCGCGCGAGACCTCAAGCACACACCTGAATACGGCCTGCACCCGATCGGCTTCCTCGATGACGATCCGACAAAGAACGGTGCCGCGGGTTTGCCCGTGCTCGGGTCGACCAGCGACCTGGTCAGCATTGCCGCGGAGCATTCGGTGGACGTGGCGATCGTCGCCATCCCTTCTCTCGTGCCTGGTGAGGTGAGGAGGCTCGCCGAGTCCGCCAGCGCGGCCGGGGTCAGCGTGCGCTACCTACCATCCTTCGGGGCAGCGCTCGAGCGCGACGCCCGTATCGGCGATCTTCGCCGCCTTCGCGTTGATCGCCTGCTCGGGCGGCAGGAGATGCGAGTCGTTCGGACCGCGTCGCGCGCGGTGGTCGAGGGCAAGCGCGTACTGGTCACAGGCGCCGGTGGCTCCATCGGTAGCGAGCTGTGCCGGCAGATCAAGGCATTCGGCCCCTCCGCCCTCTACATGCTCGACCACGACGAGTCGAACCTTCACCGCTTGCAGATGCAGCTCGACGGTCAGGCGCTGCTCGACAGCGACAGG
>DATINX010000354.1:0-15482 GCA_035473835.1 Candidatus Dormiibacterota bacterium
GTGATGTGGACCGGCAGCCGGCTGTTGTCGAGCGTGGTCAACAATGCGCCCAGCTTGGCCATCGCGCCGCCATGCGCGGGTACAGATCCGTGGCCGCCAGGTCCGCGCAGCGTGACCACCATCTGGCAGCCGCGCTTCTCACAAACCATGATCGGGTAGAAGCGGCGGCCGCCCAGGTGCAGGGTCACCCCACCCGACTCGCCGATCGCATGGCGGACGCCGGAGAACAGGTCAGGGTGCTCGTCCACGAGCCAACGGGCGCCGCACAGGCCGCCGGCCTCCTCATCGGCCAGGACCGCGAGGACCAGGTCGCCCGCCGCCCCTCCACGAGCTCGCGTACGGATTGCCGCGGACACCATCATGGCCACGCCGCTCTTCATATCGAGCGCTCCGCGCCCCCAGAGGTAGCCGTCGACGATATCGCCCCCAAAGGGTGCATGGCGCCAGCTCTGGTTGGCTGTCGTGACCACGTCCACGTGGCCCTGCATCAGCAGCGGGGGCGCCTCGCCGCGACCGTTCACGCGAGCCACGAGGTTGGGACGTCCAGGCTGACTTTCATATCGAGCGCATTCGATGTCCGCATCCTGGAGAAGGCGCTCGATCAAGTCCACCGCGAGGTGTTCCTCACCCGGAGGGTTCGTGGTGTCGAGCCGGATCAGGTCGCGGGCCAGCTCGACCACGAACGGCAGGTTCGGCACCGCAGCAGGCTAGCTGATTCGCGTCAGCTGATCGATGTTTGCTCGAGCCGCCGGATGATCGCCTTCTTCAGCAGCGGATGGCCTTCGAATCCCGGATCAGTTTCGCGCACCCGCTCCACCTCGGCCCGAATCTCGTTGATGAGAACCGGGTGCTCCAGGGCCTGCATAGCCTCGTCCGACATGCCATGCTGCCGCGCGCCCATCAGCTCCCCCATCCCCCGAATGCGCATGTCCTCCTCGGCGAGCTTGAACCCATCGCGGAGGCGGGTGACAAGATTCAGCCGCTTGAGGCTTGCTTCGGACGGATCGTCCGCCAGGAGCAGGCAGTAGCTGACCTCGGCGCCGCGGCCGACCCGGCCGCGGAACTGGTGCAGCTGCGCGAGCCCGAACCGGTCCGCGCCCTCGATCATCATCACGGTGGCGTTGGGAACGTCGACGCCGACCTCGACCACGGCCGTGGCCACAAGCACCTGGATGTCGCCGGCCGCGAAGCGGCCCATCACATCTTCTTTTTCTTTGAGGCGCCCATGCATCAGGCCCATGCGCAAGTCCGGGAACACGTCTTTGCGCAGCCGCTCGAACTCCGCGGTCGCGGACCTCGCGACCACCTTCTCTGATTCCTCGATCAGCGGGCAGACCACGAAGGCCTGGCGGCCCAGGCGCACCTGCTGCCTCACCACCTCGTATGCGCGGTTGCGATCGTCCGGCGGGATCACCTCCGTGTCGACCGTCGTGCGGCCCGGCGGAACCTCGTCGAGCACCGACACCGACATCTCTCCGAACCTGGCGAGGGCGAGAGTCCTTGGAATCGGGGTCGCGGTCATGGCGAGGAAGTGCGGGCGTCCGCGGCCCTTGGATCGCAGCAGCTCGCGCTGCCGCGTGCCAAAGCGGTGCTGCTCGTCCACGACGGCGAGCCCGAGATCGAAGAACTCCACGTCCTCTTCGATGAGCGCATGCGTGCCGACGACCAGCGCGCAGTGGCCGCTCGCCGCCGCCGCGCGGACACGCCTGCGCTCAGCAGTGCTCTGGCTGCTGACCAGCAGCTCGACGGTCAACCCGGGGAAGCTCGCTTCGAGGTAGCTCCGGAACTTGTGCAGGTGCTGCCGGGCAAGGATCTCCGTCGGCGCCATCACGACTGACTGCAGCCCCGCCGCGTGGGCCATCGCTGCGCATGCCGCCGCGACGGCGGTCTTCCCAGACCCGACGTCGCCATTGAGGAGGCGATTCATCGGGCTGGGCCGGTCCATGTCCTTGAACGCCTCCCACATGGACCTGCGCTGCGCGGTTGTGAGCTCGAAGCCCAACCCGGATTTGAACGTGTCGATCACGTCCTGCCGGTAGGGGATCGGGACGGCCGGCTCCGCCGCCAGCGTGGCGCGCATGAGCGCGAACGCCGCCTGCAGCTCGAACAGCTCGGCAAAACCCATCCGCCGCCGAGCCTCGGACCACTGGCTTTGGGTTTCCGGCTTGTGGCCCAGCCGCACGGCTTGCGCCAGCGGCAGCAGTCGATGACGATCGCGAACATCCTCCGGCAGCTCGTCCTCGAGCTGGTCCGCCAGCGGCAGCGCGGCGTCGACCCAGCCGGCGAGCTTCTTGGACGTGAGGCCTTTGACCAGGTGATACCTCGGCATGAGGCCGCCGATGTACCTCGGCGCGGCAACGTTGGCGCCGTCGAGAACCTCGTGATGCGGATTCCGCATCTCGGGGTGGCCGAAACGGCTCGCTTTGACCGTGCCGGCCACGGCCACCCGGTCGCCGGCGTGCAGCTGTTTGGCGACCCACGGCTGGCGGAACCAGACGAGGTTCAGCTCGTCGTCGTTGTCGTCGACAAGCAAGGCCTGCGTCAGCTTGAGCCGCTTGTACTTGCTGATCTTCGGCGCAATCCTGCGGATCGTGCCGGCGACGGTGGCCAATGCCCCATCGGTCAGGTCCGACACGTTCTTCGGTTCGCCGAACTCGTCCCATGCAAATGGAAGGTGGAGCAGCAGGTCGCGGACGGTGAGGATGCCGAGCGCGACCAGACGCCGTTGATCAAGGGGCTTCGCCCTGGGCAGCGCCCCGACCGGGGAGTCCAGAGTCATTCGCGGATTGAGGACGACCACCAAGCCAAAATAGGCCATCCGGCTCCTGGCGCCACGTTTCGCCAGACACACCGCGGAATGGAAGTCAAGGCGCAGGTACCCGCTACAGTCAGGGGTCGTGAACGAAGAATCAGCCGGGCCTGCGCCCCAAGACACCCCGGCCGTCGCTGCGGCTGAACTCGTGCCTGACGCCCCCTCGCCCGAATACGCCGCGCCTCCAGCCGGCTACGCCCCGCCGGTGCCCGCGGGCGCGCGCCGCAACACATGGGCCGTCGCGACGGCGGTCGTCATATCCGTCGTGGTCGTGGTCGGCCTATTCGGGTATGGAATCGTGGGCTACAACTTCGCCACGAGCCGGATCGACAGCGCGCGCAGCACCTACAACTCGGTGATCGTCCACCAGAACACCATCACCGAGGAGTTCAACTCGATCAACACCAAGCTGACCACCGTCAACCTCAAGAGCTCGAGCGCTGCTGACATCAAGGTGAACCGAGCCACTTTCGTACAGCTCGTCAGCCAGTCTTTGGCGGCCCAGCCGACCATCACTGCCGACGACGCCACCCTGGCGGCCGCCCAGGCCAGCCTCAAGGACAAGGCGTGGCTGACGCTTTTCAGCCGGACCAGCCTCGACCAGACGTCCAGCAGGATCGGACATGAGCGCAACGCGCTGGCGAGCGCCAAGAAGATCACGGCCGACCTGCTGCTCCTCGGGCAGTTCTTCCAGGCGTACGACGACGCATTCATCGATCTCGACACCATCGATACCAAGGAACAGGCTTCGGATCTGCCGGGAGCGGCCGCCGCCATCGCCACCCTCAAGACCGACATCGCCAAGGCGCTCGCGCTCGCCGGCGCTCCCGGACTCCCACCTGAGATGAAGCAGCTCCTGACGGACATGCAGACGCTGGCGGTAGACGACGGGAAGCTGCTCGACGCCGCCATCGCCGGCGACGTCGCCGCAAGCCAGGCCGCCGTCAAGCTTGTCGAGGCCGACGTGGCCAAGCTCGAGTCGCACAACTACGACGCGATCGGCAGCGAGATCAAAGCCTTCTACCAACCCCTGGTCGACGCGTTCAACGCGGAGGTTGCCAAGGCCAACAACACTTAGGTGGCCGGACCCGATTTGAGCGGGCGTAGATTTCTCTTATTGAGCGACCCGCAGCCCTATCCGCCACCGCCGAGCGGCCCACCTGAGGAACTTGCGCCCGCCATCCCGGCCCCCGACTACGCCCCCGTGCCGGCGTATGGAGCGCCGGCGTCCGGTGCGTATCAGTCCGGGACCCCATACCGTGTCTCGCGCAACCTCTGGGTGGTCATCACCACGCTCGTCGTGGTCGTCCTGCTGGTGGTGGGCGCCATCGGCTACGTGGTCGCCGGATACGTGTTCGCCTCGAGCCGCATCTCCGACGCGGGTGCGGCGATCGGGGCGACGAGCTCTCACCGCAGCTATGTCAACACCACGTTCGACCTGCTCGACCAGCAGGTCGGCTCGCTTGACACGACTCCAGACACCACGCAGGGTGAGGCGACCTCGGGCCAGCTCGTTTCCGAGTCGCAAGGCTTGACCATCACCGCGGGCGGCGACGACGTGACCCTCGGATCAGCGCGCTCGCGCTTGAACGATCAGCAGTGGCTCACGTCGCTCAGCCACGGGCGGATGGCGGCGGCGGCGGGCCACGTCGACCATGCGCGCAAGGCAGTGGAGTCGATCAAGTCTGCGGCGGGCGACTATTTGCTTCTCGGACAGTTCTTCCAGGCCTTCTTCCACTCGCTGATCGATGGCACCACCATGTTGACCGACGTGAAGAACAATGACCTGGTCGGCTCGGTCAGCGCTGTCAGCGCCTTTCAGGCCGACCTCGCGAAAGCCGTCAAGCTCGCCAATGCGCCTGGGCTGCCGCCGCAGTACCGCGACTTCATCGTCGCCCTACAGGCGTACGCCGCCGACTTCGCGAAAGAGCTGAACGCCCGTGACAAGGCGACGTACGACGCCGCCGTCGCGTCCGTTTCCGCAGACGTGGCGAAGGTGAACACCATCAACTTCGCCGGCAGCACCGCCAGCATCCAGTCGTACTACAAGCATTTCCGAGACTCGTACAACTCGGAGATCGCCCAGGCCTCTGGCTGACCCAACACGGATGAATGGCATGGTGACGGCCGGCCTGTACGCGGATGATTCGATAACGCGCCGAGTCAACCGCGAGAACATCCTGCTGCTCGGAGGCGGACGAGCGCTCTTGATGCAGCTCGCTCATCCGATGGTCGCGGCCGGTGTCGACGATCATTCTGATTTCCGTACTCATCCGATTCGGCGCCTGCGCCGGACGGTCCTGATGACGATGGCGATCGTGTTCGGCGAGCGCGAGACCGCCCTGGCCGCCGCGCGCACCGTCAACCGCGCGCACGCACGAGTCCAGGGCAGCGATTATCGTGCGCTTGACCCCGACCTGTTGATGTGGGTGCATGCGACGCTCGTCGACTCCGCGCTCGTGACGTATCAAGCCTTTGTGCAGAAGCTGAGCCCGTCGGACTGTGAGAACTTCTACCAGGAGTCCAAGCTCCTTGGCGAGCTGCTCGGCATCCCACGCGGCCGGTTTCCGGCGAGTCTCAAGGATTTCAGCGCGTACATGCGCCGAATGCTTTCGGACGGCGAGGTGCGGGTGGGCGAGCGGGCCAAGGAGCTCGGCCGTTTGGTGGTGCGCCCTCCGCTCCGCCTGCTGCCCGGGCCGGTGATGGTCCCTTTCGAGGTGGTGACCGCCGGCCTCCTGCCCGCGTCGTTGAGAGCTCCCTACGGGCTGCCATGGGGGCGCGGCCAGCAGCGCGCATTCAAGCTCGCTGTCGCGGCCGTGCCCCGGATCGTTGCGCTCACGCCACCAGTCCTTCGCGTGTGGCCGCTCCCCGGCCGTTCCGTAACGCTTGGAGAAGCTACTTCTTGAGGTAGACCACGCCGAGGGCGCTCGGCCCTGTGTGCGTGCCAAGGACGCAGCCGATCTCGCCGATGACGATCTCCTGTCCGGGCATTTCCTTGCGCATGCCGTCCGCGATCGTCTTGGCCTCGTCGGGTGCCTGCGCGTGCATCACCGCTACGTACTCGACCGGGAGCTCGCCGCGGAAGAAGTCCTGCATGCGCACAATCGCGCGCGTGCGCGTGCGCACCCGCTCGACCGGCTTGATCTCGCGGTCGGCAACCAGCAGCAGGGGCTTCAGATCGAGCATCGTTCCGATCATCGCCTGTGCACGACTCAGGCGACCGCCCATCTCCAGGTAGCGGAGTGTGTCGAGCAAGGCCAGGACGCGAGCTTTGGGCACGCGCTGCACGACGGCGGCGGTGGCGGCCTCGAGCGTGTCGCACTCCGCGGCCACCTTGCACAGAAATGCCATCGGCATGGTCACAGTCTCGCTGTCGATGACATTGACCTTGAAACCCTCGACCGCGGCCGCACCGATCCGCGCGGCCTCGACCGTTGCCGACAGCTGAGCCCCGAGGTGGATGGAGATGCAGCCTTCGTAGCTACTGGCAAGTCGCCCGTACGCATCTGCAAACTCGCCGGGCGAGGGCGCCGAGGTGGTCGGCAGCTTGGTCGAGGCCGCAAGGCGGCGGAAGAACTCCTCGTCCGACATGTCGACCCGATCCCTGAAGGTCTCGCCGCCGAAGATCACCTTCAGCGGGACGACCTCGATCGCGTAGCGCGACCGCCATTCATCGGGAAGGTCCGCGGTCGAGTCCGTGACCACCGCAAAGCGGCGCTTCGCGCTCACAGGGCGCGACTACTCGACGGAGAGGATGAACGGGTAGTGCTGCTGGCCGCCCTGCTGGACCTCAACGTCGAGGCCGGGGAAGCTCGAGCGGATCGCAGACTCGAGGTTGGCCAGCTCGTCGTCGCTGGCGCCTTCTCCGCGATACACGGTGACCAGCTCATACGCGTCGGGGCCCAGCTTGCCGAGCGCCTTGTTGACGACCTCGGCGTAGTCCGCGCCCGCGAACTCGAGGCGGTCGTTGATGAGGCCGATCACGTCCCCCTTCTTGACCTTCAGACCGTTGGAGCGTGTGTCGCGAACCGCGTGGGTGACCTCGATCGTCTGCACGCGATCCGCCTCCCCTTTCATCGCCCCCAGGTTGTCCGCGCCGCTTCGCTCAGGCCGGAACGCCACGACCGCCGCGACGCCCTGGGGGACGCTGTGGGTTTCGATCACATGAACCTTCTTCTTCGTGAGGCCGGCGACCTGGCGGGCGGCCAGGACGACGTTGCCGTTGTTGGGCAGGAGGATGACCTCTTCGTACGGCACTCCGTCGACGGCGGTGAGCATGTCCTGTGTGCTCGGGTTCATGGTCTGGCCACCCTCGACGATGGCGTCGACACCAAGCCCGCGGAAGATGTCGACCAGGCCGCTGCCGGCAACCACGGCCACCAGGCCGACACCGTTGGCGCGAGGTGGGCGGCCGGCCGCGGCTTCGCTGTCGAGAATGCGCTTGTGCTGCGTCGACATGTCGCCGACGTTCAACTTCAAGAGCTTGCCGAAGCTGCGCGCAAGGGTGATGACGCCGGTCGGATCGTCCGTGTGCACGTGCACCTTGACCAGCTCCGGCTCGCCGACCACCAGTACCGAGTTGCCCAGCGACTCGATCTCGTCCCGAATGACGTCGATGTCGAGGTTGGCGCCCTCGATGAGGAACTCTGTGCAGTAGCCCCAGCCGCCTTCGGGCAGCTCGACGGCAGCTTGCGCCGCCACCGGCCTGACCGGGGCCATCTCGAGGCGAAATGATTCCGCCTCCTCGACAGTCCTCAGCATCCCCTCGATGATCAGCTGGAGGCCGAACCCTCCGGCATCGACGACGCCCGCCTCTCGCAGGATCTGCAGCTGGCTCGGCGTTTTTTGCACCGCCGCGCGAGCGCCCGCGGCCGCCGCGGCGATGACGCCCGGCACGCTCGCATCGGCGTCACTGGCCGCCGCGGCGGCGGCGCGGCCGGCCTCCCGCGCGACTGTGAGGATGGTGCCCTCGGTCGGCTTGTTCACCGCCCGATAAGCAGCGTTCGCGGCTTCCTCGAAGGCCGCGGCCAGCTGTCTCGGCGTCAGCGAGCTCTTGCCCTCGACCGCACGCGCGAACCCGCGAAAGATCTGCGAGAGGATCACTCCGGAGTTGCCGCGAGCGCCCATCAGGCTGCCATGCGAGGCGAGCTTCGCGATCTTGCTCACCTCCGCTGCGTTCGACTCCTTGATGTCCTCGACCGCCGACTGAAGGGTGAGCAGCATGTTGGTGCCGGTGTCCCCGTCGGGGACCGGAAACACGTTGAGGCGATTGACCTCTTCGTGGTTGGCGGCCAGCCAGCTCAGGCTGCCCAGGAGCGCCTGCTTGAAAAGGGGCCCGTCCACCCCGACCGGCCTACGGGAGGCCATGGTTCAGCGCCGCTCTTCCTTGACGCCTTGAACGTTCACGTTGACCTCCACGACGGGCACGTTGACCGCCCGTTCGACCTCGAATTTCACCGTCTCCTGGAGGTTGTGTGCCACCTCCGAGATGCGCATTCCGTACTGCACGATCACGAACACGTCGATGGCGAGCCCGCCCTCGACCTCGAGCACATCGACCCCCCGATCGACGTTCTCGCGGCGGAGGAGCTCGGCCACACCGTCGCGGAGCCCGCGAGCGGCCATCCCGGTGACCCCATAGCAGCTGAGGGCGGCATGGCCGGCGAGCGCGGCGACCGCCGAGGGAAATACCTCGATACGGCCCCACTGCTGAGCTCGCCCGAGTGCGGTTGGGGTCTTCGAGGCCATGAAGAGCCCATGGTACAATTCGGAAACGCCCGGGGGAGCTCGGCGATCCTTGGCGTCTCGTTTCGACGGCAATTCCCAATCTGAAGGTGACTCATGGCCAAGCGTTGCGCGGTTTGCGGCAAGGAGCCGCAGTACGGACACCACGTCAGTCATGCCAAAAACCGGGTCAACCGGAGATTTGAGCCCAACCTGCAGATGGGCCGTGTGACCGTGTCCGGGCGATCGTTCCGAGCGCGCGTCTGCACCCGCTGCCTGCGCACCTACGCCGCCTGAGCGACAGCCTTTTTCTGAGCTTCGGGCTCTTCGCGTTTCTGCTGACGCTGACTGTCCAGTACGGCCTCTTTCACCAGCTGCTGCGCGAGCCTCTGCGGACGCATGACGTCGCGGTGATGAGGCCGGCGATCGGCCGCTGGCTGAAGGTGGTGCTGGCCTGGCAGGTGGTGGTGCTGATCGCCGCCGCTTCGTATGTGGCGCTCCTCGCATCCATGCACACGCGCGGCTACGCCTGGATCGCCCCAGCGATCGCGGCCATCTTCGGCACCGCGCTGCCGCTGCAGGTCGCGGTCGTCGCGATCCTCCGGGCCGGCAGGGGCACCTGACCGGGCCGATCAGTCGAATTCGATGCCGTGGACTTCGCCCAGTGTCTTCATGTCCCGTCGCAGCGCCCGCCACACCCGCTCCTGGGCTTCCGCCGCCGGGATCACGCTCGACGCATCGTTGAGGTCCGCGGCCAGATCGGGCCGCTCGACCATCTCCGCAAAGAAGAGCGTCCAGGCGCGTGGCACCACCTCATAAATCGCGTACCCCCCACCCCCCAGCGCCAGCCACCGGCCCTCGCACAGCTCGTGCGCGAGCTCGTGGAAGATCCTCCCCACACGCGGCCAGATTCGCGTCGTCGCGGCGATGTGAGCCAGCGGGTCGAGGTAGTGCGTGTCACAGCCATCCTGAGTGACCAGCACGGTCGGCTTGAAGCTACGAAGCATCGCCGGCACGACCTTCTCGAAACCCTCGAGCCAGGGCTCGTCCCATGTGAACGGCTCGAACGGCAGATTGGCCGCGGTGCCTCTCCCCTCGCCCGCGCCCCCGTCCTCGGGAAACCCGGTCCCGGGAAACAGGTAGTGCCCACTCTCGTGAAGGCTGATCGTGAGCACGTCGGGGTCGGAGTAGAAGATGTCCTCGACACCGTCCCCGTGGTGCACATCGACGTCCACGTACGCGACGCGGTGGCCGCGATCCTTGAGCCACCTGCACGCGATCGCGGGGTCGTCGTAGGTGCAAAAGCCCGACGCCCGATCGCGGTGTGCGTGGTGGAGGCCGCCCGAGGGACTGAAGGCGTGAAGGGCGGCCCCGCCTTCGATTGCCTCGGCCGCCACCAGGGTCGCACCCGCGACGAGCGCCGCACCTTCGTGCAGCTCGTCCGAGATCGGGTTGACAGCGGATGCGAACCCTGCGGCGTCGATGCGCTCAGGCGGTACGCTGCGCCGCTGCGAGGGATCGCTCAGCTTGCGTACCAACCGGATGTACTCGGGCGAGTGGACGAGCTCGAGCTCGGCGATGGTCGCCCTCCGCGGCGGCAGCAGGTGGCTGTGCTCGATGAGGCCGGTCGAGCGAATCAGGTCCACCGCCAGCTTGACCCGGATCGGCTGCAGCGGATGCTGATCGGAGAGGCGGTGCTTCATCAGCTCATCGCCGTACACGAGGGCGACCGCTCCAGGCATGGGCACGTAGGCTAGCAGGCGCATGGACCGCCATCGGCTTTTCGAATCGGTGCCCAATTTCTCGGAAGGAAGCCGCGCGGACGTGATCGCGGAGCTCACCGGCGCGGCTTCGCGCGCTCATGTCCTCGATGTCGACCCCGACGCTGAGCACAACCGGGTTGTCATCTCGCTCGCCGGCCACGGGCAGAACCTGCTCGATGCGCTGGTCGCCTTCGCCCAGGTCGCGACCGAACGCATCGACCTGCGTGAGCATCGCGGCGTGCACCCGCGAGTTGGGGCGACCGACGTCATCCCCATCGTGCCGTTTGGTGATGCTTCCCTGGCGGACGCGCGCGACCTCGCCAGGGAGCTCGGCGAGCGAATCTGGAAGGAGGTCGGCGTCCCCATCTACTTCTATGGACATGGCGAAAACCAGACCCTCGCCGACATTCGCGCCGGGCGTGCGCAGCCTTCGCTGGGGGGGCCCGATCCGCACCAGTCCGCCGGCGCTGTCTGCGTGGGTGCGCGGCGACCGCTGCTGGCGTTCAACGTCCTTCTCCCGGGAATGGACCCCGCCGCCGCACGAGCCCTTGCCCGATCGCTGCGCGAGACCCGGGGCGGCCTTCGAGGGGTGCAGGCGCTCGTGTTCGAGCTGCCGGGCAGGCGTGTCCAGCTCTCGATGAACCTCTTCCGGCTTGATGACACCCCACCCTCGGCTGTGGTCGCCGAACTAGAACGGCGCGGCGTGCGGATCGGTGCCCAGCAGGTGATCGGGCTCTGCCCGGCCGCCGTCGCCAACGAGGCTGCCGCCGGCCGGCTGCTGGAGGCGCGACTGGCTGCCGCGGCCGCGCGGCGCGGCGCCGAGCTTTCTATCCAGCACGGAGACGATGAGCATGCGAGGCTTGCCGGCCGGTTGGAGCGAGAAGCAGACAAGCTCGCCCACACAGGCATCGAGCAATCCGAGCTGCTCGCGGCCGCAGAGCGAACGGCTGCCCTCGTCCCGGTGCTCGGGGCCGCCGGAGTGCTGGGCGAAGAGCTGCACGCGATGCTTGATGTCGCGGCTCGCGGCCTACGCGCAGCTCTCTCCGATGAGACGCGTGCGCTGTATTCAGCCAGGATCGATGCCCTCGACCGGAGGGTCGGTGCCCCGGGCGACTAGCCTACCGGCGCGCTCGTATCCACCCTGACGTTCGAGGCACCTCCGTCGACCTGGATCTGATAGCGATCCGAAGCTCCGTCGTCATCCCTCGTCTTGTCCGTCGCACTGCCTACCGCGTGGCTTTGCCGCCCGTCAAAGTTGAGGTTGACCGCACCGCCGGTCACCGCAGCCGAGGCCGCGACGCCTCTCGGCCGGTGGACGTTCACGGTCAGCGCGCCGCCGTTGATGGTGACCGGAATAGTCCCCGATGGCTGGCCGAGCGTGATGTCCTCGTGACTCGCCCCGGTGTTGATGTCGATGCTCGCGACGCGAATGTTGGGCAGGTTGAATGTGTCGGCCGCCGACCCGCTGTCGACGGTGACCTTCCACTGAACGCTGGGGTTGAGCTGGAGGTTGAGCACGAAACGGCGGTTCTGGAAGAAGAAGAACCCGGAGCTGCTGCCTTGCGAGATTCGGAGGTCGCCGCTGGAGGAGTCCAGGCTCACGTCCGGCTTGTTCCCGGAGTATTCGATATGGGCACGATACAGATCGTCCCCGATACCGCCTCCCTGCATGGTGATGTTGGCGGCGCCCACCTCGACCGTGACCGTGGCGTGGTCCAGGCTCCCGACCTTGCCCGATGTGTCGAGCGTCTGAGTGCCCGTCGGGACCGCCGGTCCGAGCGCCACGAAGGTGGCTGCGCCGACGATCGCCACCAGGACTACGAGCAGGGCGGCAAGCTCAGCGGCCGGCCCGTGAAACGCTCGACGAACAAGGATCTCGAGGCCGATCACGACCAGGATGAGGGGCCACAGGTCGACCAGCCGGTTTAGACGCTCGACCGGCACCAGACCGGCATTGACCAGCAGCGCGAAGACCCCGATGAGGATCAGGACCGCGGGCCAGAAGAAGCTCCGATAGTTGTTCCGCATTCCCTTACTCCCTCGCTAGGCCCGCCGCCACATCGGTCAGGTTCGCGCTCGCCGCAGGATCAGCCACAAACCAAGCGCGATCAGGATCAAAGGCCAGACCAGGTCTGCGCGCAGCCAGGAAAGCAGGTGCATGTTGCTGAGCAGCAGATAGATCCCCACGACGATCAACACAGCCGGCCAGAAGTAGTCGCGTCGCCACAGATTCATGGCGCCGATTCTGACATGCCAGGTTTCAGACGGGCGCAACCACCTCGAAGAGGTCTGGCCGCTCTTTGGTTGCGGCCTCAACCAACTCGGGCCCAGCCACGGTCGTCTGGACGAAGCCGGCCGGCGACAGATACGTCGCCGCGACGCGTTTCAGGTCGGCGGCTGTCACCTCCAGGAGCCGCTTCTTGAAGCGCTCGCGCTGGGCGCGTGTGAACCCCGCGATCCGGTTGGTGGCCTCGCGGCGACCCTTGATGTCTGGCGATTCGAGCGGATCGACGTCGCCGCAGGCGCCGAGGATCGCCTCCTTCAGCGTGTCAGGGGCTATGTCACCGTCGATCACCCACCGGGTGGCACGGTCGAATGTGTCGTACGTGCGGGTGATGTTCGGGTCTCGGTACGAGCCCATCTGAAAAGTGCCGCTGCCTATGCTCGCCTGCGCGATCGCCCCGTAGGCGCCTCCCCTTTCTCGGAGCTCGCGATGCAGAAACGTGTCGCGAAGGTAGTTGGCGAGCACGAGCAGGGCGGGCGCGTCGGGATGGATGTAGCGCACCGTCTGGAAGCCCCGGACGTTGAACGCCACGGGAACGGGCGCGATTCGCGCCTCCGGCACCTTTGGCAATGGATCGGGCTTCTCCGCACGGCCATCTCCGCTGCCGGAGGGCAACGCCTGGACCAGGCCTCTCAACCTTTCCGCGATCGGCTCGATCATCGAGTCTTCGCAGGTCACCACGACCTTGATCGACTCCTGTCGGAAGAGTGTCGTCCGAATCGTCTGCAGCTTGGCGATGAGCTCGACGAGCTCATTTTCCGTGAGGCGAGCCAACCGGCGCGTCTCGTGGAGCATGCCGATTCCCTGCAGGGCATCGTTGATGGCGCCTTCGGAGTTGAGCTTCGAGGTGGCTCTGAGAATTGCGAATTGAAAGCCCAGTCCGGCGATCGCGCTCTCCAGTCGGGTCGCGCTCTCGTCGATGACTTCCTTCAGCCTCGCGGGATCGATCTCGAGACGAGCGGTCAGATCCGCGAGCAGGTCGATGAATGGACCGACGTTTCTATCGAGGGCGCGCCCTGACACCATGAACGACTGCAGGTAGTCGTCGACCGCGGCCAGCGGCTGCACCGCGGGCGAGGCGCCGATGCCGCCCGTGTTGGCAGCGATGCGGTTGGCGATCTGCACATAGTCCTGGCCGGCGGCGCCCGATTGCGTGAACACACGGCTGAAGAGCGGCAAGAGGTCCTTCTGGTCCTGGCTCAAGGCGGCGAAATCTGAGCGGATATCCAGGTACGTGATCCCGTTGGTGGGCTGCGGAAAGAACTCGGCGGTCGTCGGTCCGATCGTCACCTCTCGGCTGGGAACGTCCTCGAACCGCATTGGGATGTCGCTCAGCTCCAGCGAAGGCAGGATGCCCAGGTCCTGAGGCGCTTCCTGCTCGGCCTTCAGGCGGAGGGCGTCGGCGACGATGCGGGCCTTGTCCTCTTCTGTCTGGGCGGCCTCGCTGGCTGCCAGGCGCGCGAGCTCCTGCTGCCGCTTCCGCTCCTCGAGGTCTGGATCCGGCTCCAGCGTGAGCAGCGCGCGGTGCTGATTGTCGAGCAGCTCGGCCGCGATCAGGTTCTCGAAGAAGCGCCCTTCCTTACGGGCTTGCTCGAGGTGTGCGAGATCGGCATCGAAATCGAGTGCGTTGTACGGATCTCCGCCGTAGTAGTACGGCCCGAAGATGTTGAACATGAGCTTGAGCGCATACGGGAAGCCGGCGTTGGAACGTTCGCGCTTCTCGAACTCGAGGCGATGGATGGCGGCGTCGACCTGGTCCGCATCCACGCCGCCGGCGACGAGCTCCTCGAGCGTGTTGAGCACGACCTTCTCGACCTTGTGGGCGTCGGCCAAAGCGATCCCCTTGAGTCCCGCTCCGAAGACCGACTCCTTGAAGTCGTCCTGAAATCCGCTGGCGTCGGCGAGCGCGCTCCCGATCTTCGAGTCGATCAGCGCTTTGCGAAGCGGTGACGCCGGGTTGCCGAGCAACACCTCCGAGAGCACCCTCATCGAGAGCTGCTGGAACGAATCCGTACCGGGCACCGTGACCCAGCCCACGAGTGCTTGCGCCTTGCGCGAGAGGTCTTCCCCCGGGGGTGCGGGATATGGCTCGTTCGACTCCGCGGGCTTGTTGAAGCGCTTCACGTTCGGGATCGATGTGTCGACCCCGATGCGCTGGAACCGCGACAGCGCATTCTCTTCGATCGCGGCCAGCGTCTTTTCGAGCGGCTGGTCGCCGTATGTGTAGAAGTACGCATTGCTCGGGTGATAGTGCTTGGCGTGAAACTGACGCAGCTGCTGCCAGGTGAGGTCCGGGATGTGCTCGGGATCGCCGCCCGAGATGTTGGCGTAGGTGAGGCCGGGAAACAGCGTGCGGCCAAGGTTTCGGTGCATGGCCGCCTGCGGGCTCGCCAACGCTCCCTTCATCTCGTTGAAGACGACGCCTTTGAAGCGAAGCCCGCTTTTCGGGTCGGCCGGGTCCTCGAACTCGTAGCGGATCCCCTCTTGCTTGAAGGAGTCCTCCGAAAGCTGTGGAAAGAACGTGGCGTCGAGATAGACCCGCAAGAGGTTCATGTAGTCCTTGGCGTTTCGTGTGCTGAACGGGTAGGTGGTCGAATCGGCGCTGGTAAACGCGTTCATGAACGTCGCCAGCGATCGGCGTGTCATGGCGAAGAAGGGATCGCGGACCGGGAAGCGCTGAGAGCCCGCCAGCACGACGTGCTCCAGGATGTGCGCCACGCCGGTCGAGTCCATCGGAGCGGTCGGAAAGCAGACCGCAAAGGCGTTGTTGTCATCCGTGCATTCGATGTGGATGTGCCTCGCGCCAGTCGGCTCGTGGATGAGCTCGATGAACGAGCCTTCCAGCCGCTCGAGAGGCTCCCTGCGCACGACCGTGTAGCCGCCGATCACGTCCACGCCG
>DATINX010000355.1:0-8121 GCA_035473835.1 Candidatus Dormiibacterota bacterium
ACACGCAGATCCTGATGGTGACGACAACCGGAGGCGTCAACGCAGTCGCGGACCTCAACAAGGCCGGCAAGAAAATCACCGCCCTTCAGGCCTCAACGGCCTTCTTCCGGGCACAGCTTCTGTTCCCCAAGGCGACCGTGATTCCGCTGGCACAGGATGAGGCGCTGCTGGATGTGGCGACAGGCAAGGCTGACGCCTGTCTCGTGGAGGACTACCTGGCCAAGCCGTTCGTCGCGCAGCACTCCAATGTCAAGTTGATGAACAACGGCCAAGGGGTGGCGACGGAGTTCGGCTGCTGGGGCGTCCTTGCGGGCGATTACCTGTGGTGGCGCTGGCTGGATAACTGGATCTCGTACAACATCGACAATGCCCAGCTGCCGGGCATGTACACGAACACCTTCGGCCTCGCCTGGGTGCATCCTTCGTAAGCAGGACACAAAGCTAGAAACCTATGTGAGGGCCGGCTCAATGCCGGCCCTCACCCCAGCTTATCGAGAGGGGCTGGAGTTAGTGGTTGGCGGTCATATGACGGCCAGGTCATGCGTGAAGGAGTTCAGGTTCTCGCATCCATAAGGTGTCACGAGCACGGTGTCTTCGATGTGAAGCGGCATCCACGTCTGATGAATACCCCCGGATCGATCGTGATCACCATTCCCGGCTCGAGCGGCCTCTGGTTGCCAACCTGTCGGAGCAGCGCCTTGTGTCCATTGTCGAGTCCGATTCCGTGACCTACATTCCATACCTGCTTCCGGCCTCCGTCCTCGATAACGACCTGGCAGGCCCGATGGACATCTTCGGCCGCCACCACTCGCAAGGAGTTAGAAATGATTGAGGTCAAGGCCGAGCTCGTCGGAAATGTGTGGAAGGTGGTGACCAAGCCCGGCGACAAGGTTTCCGAGGATCAGACCTTGCTCATTCTCGAGTCAATGAAGATGGAGATCGAAGTCGTGGCGCCACGGGGAGGCACGGTGCTGGAGGTCCGCGTCAAAGAAACGGACGTCGTCAAAGAGGGCCAGGTGTTGGTGGTGATGGAATGATGGGCCTGAGCGGCCCCTGTCCAGCGCCCGACACTTCCAATGCGGCTGCGATCGCATCGAGGTCGGAATCACTCAAGGTGATCGTCGGCCCCATGATCCAACCCTCGACCTGCTCGGCCGTCCGCGCGCCGACGATGGCTCCAGTCACTTGGGGCCATGCCAGCGTCCAGGCCACCGCGATGGCCGCCACCGTCGAGGAGTGCGCGGCGGCGATCGGACGCAATGCGTCCCTCAGCCTGAGGTTGCGCTCGAGCTTTGGAGTCCGAAACTCGGGGTGGCTCCGGCGCCAATCGTCGGGTTCCAACTTATCGACCTGATCCGCTGAGAACGAGTCGGTCAGCAGCCCCACCTGCATCGGGCTGTAGACGATCACCCGAGTTCGGCGCGCCGCACACGCCTGCACCAAGCCGCCCGCCGAATCGCGCGCGATTACCGACAGCGGTGTCTGCAGAGAATCGACGTGGCCGACTGCTTCGCATCGTGCAAGCAGCGGTTCGTCGAAGTTGCACACGCCGGCGGCGCGCACCTTGCCCTCCTCAACTAGGCGCAGGAGCTCACCCCAGGACTCCTCGACCGGAACGCCGGTGTCCTTATCGGGCCAGTGGAATTGAAGCAGGTCGATGATGTCGACCCCAAGCCGTTTCAGCGACGCCTCACAGTCGGCGCGGATGGCGGTTGGGCGAAGGTCTGATCTAGGGGATGCATCCGGACCGTCCCACCGCCGGCCACATTTTGTGAACACGAGCGGTCGCTCGCCTCGCGCGAGCTTCAGGGCCCTGCCGACGAGCTCTTCCGAGTGACCGTTGCCGTAGATGGGCGCCGTGTCAACCCAATTCACGCCGCGCTCAAAGGCGTGGAGCATGGCCGCAATCGACCGGGCATCTCGCTCCGCATCGCCTGTGTACGCCCAGCCCGCTCCGCCGATCGACCAGGCCCCGAAGCCGACCCGGCTGATCGTCAGCTCTCCCCGGCGTGAGCTCCCGCGGTCCACCACTAGATCACTACGTGGCGGAAGTGGTCACCAAACCCGGCTTCAACGATGACCGCGCGCGCCGGGCGGCATCGACATCGGTCGCGCGAGCCCCAGGTCGCATTGCTTTCCCGGCAACCTGGCGACCCCGCACCGGCAGCTCGGAATCGTCGACCGCTTTGCCGTCCTGGGCAGAAGCCCGAGGATAGCCAGCGACGTGATGGACTTGCCTGATCCAGATTCGCCGGCTATGGCGAGTACCTCACCGGGCTCGACGCAGAAGTCGATTCCGCGGACAGCGTGAACCTCTCCGTCTTCGGTAGGCAGGCGCACGTCGAGCGCCGCGACCTCCAGCACCAGGCGCGAAGGCGCGGAAACGACCCCGGAGGTCACTGGCATTTCGGCATAGCGGCCTGGTATGGGACCCACCCGCGACAGACTGTATTGGACGCCCGACAAACTAGCAAGCGTTAGTTCAGCGCGAACTCCGGTAGGAAGCGAAGGTGAACACGAGGAGCATCGGAAACCCGGCAGCTCCCACGCCCAGGACGGCGTACGGAACCTGTTGGGGACCTGCGCCCGTCGGCCCCTCGCTCGAGGTGTTCGTGCATCAGTGCCGCAGGTCCGGGTTGATCCAGGTGGTCACGCGAGAACTGAGGTGGCAAAAACCCGAAGCTCGTTAACCGAGCAAGATCGTGCGCGCCCGCTCCGCGACAGGTAGGTCGACAAATTCACCCTCGGCGGTCCTTGTTGCCGCTCCTGCCGATGCCTCGAACGCCGACAGGACCCGCCTCGCCCACTCGATTTCCTCCGCAGTCGGCTTGAAGACATCGTGGATGATCGGCACCTGCCTTGGATGGATGGCGGACTTGCCGAAGAAACCCAACCGTCGCGCCGCCTCGGCATCTCTTCGCAGGCCAGCGTCGTCTTCCAGAAGCGGGTAGACGCCGTCGCTCGGGGACGGCTTGCCGGCCGCCCGCGCACCGATCACGAGGTAGGAACGGGCGAACATCGTCTCCTGCTCACCCGCTGCGATTCCGAGGTCGGCGGCAAGATCGAGGCCCCCGTAGGACAGGAGCGTACACGCTGGGGCAGAGGCGATCTCGTAGGCGGCGAGCACGCCACGCGCCGATTCGATCGTGCAGTCGAGCGGCACATCGGGAGCACGTTCGGCGACCCACCCAACCTCGTCCGCGGACTCCACCTTCGGGACGCGCAGTCCCAGCACCGAGCCGGCCAGTGCCTCCAGATCACGGGCGCAAGCCTCGCTCCGAGGCCGATTGACCCGCACCCAGCACGGCCTGGAAGCCGCCACCTCGGCGACCATCTCGCGCGCGTGATCCTTAATGTCAGGCGGCACCGCATCTTCGAGATCGAGCAGCACCACGTCGGCCCCCGCGTCAAACACCAACCCCAACAGCCTTTCGTTGTTGCCAGGGGCAAAGAGCCAGCTGCGCGGCGACCGGGTGACTCCGCCGCCGGCGAAGTTAGGAAATGTCTTCACGTACCAGCTGGCGCGCGATCACAGTTCGGAGGATGTCGTTTGTGCCTTCCCCGATTGCCATCAGGGGTGCATCCCGGTAAAAGCGCTCGATTTCGTAATCGGTCGAGTATCCGTAGCCGCCGTGGATGCGCATAGCCTCCAGCGACGCTTTTATGCACACCTCCGACGCATAGAGCTTCGCCATGCCAGTTTCCAGGTCCGCCCGCCGGCCCGAATCGAGCGCGGAGGCGGCCCACCATGTCAGCAACCGCGCAGCCTGCACCTCGGTAGCCATATCCGCCAGCTTCAGCTGAATGGCCTGAAACTCCGCGATGGGCCTGCCGAACGCGTGGCGATCACGCGCGTATGCAAGGGCCCGGTCAAGGCTCGCCTGGGCGACACCCACCGCGCGCCCGGCGATGTTGACCCGTCCGAACTCCAGCGCCGACAGCGCCTGCTGGAGACCATGGCCCTCCTCGCCGCCCAGCAGGTTCTCAACAGGAACACGGCAATCGGCCAGGAAGACCTCTGAGGATTCCGGCCCTTTGTAGCCGAGCTTGTCGAGGTCCTTCCCGACCGAGAAGCCCGGGGTTCCTTGCTCGATCATCAGCACGCTCATGCCCCGATGGCGGGGCTGGGAGTTTGGATCAGTTTTGACGAGCACCGGCAGAGGATCCGCGTGCCGGGCGTTTGTGATCCATGTCTTCGCGCCGTTCACGACGTAGTGATCGCCTTCCCGCCGAGCGACGGTGGCGATGCCCTGCAGGTCGCTCCCAGCCTGTGGCTCGGTGAGCGCGATGCCAGAACGCCGCTTCCCGGTGGCAAGGTCGGGCAACCACCGCGCTCGCTGCTCAGGCGTGCCTGATTTCGCGAGCATCAGCGTCGCGAGCGAATGTGAGCCCAGGATGCCGGCAACGCCCATCCAGGCCTTCGAGATTTCTTCAAAGACGACCGAATAGGAGACGGCGTCGATCGCGATGCCTCCGTACTCCTCAGGCACAAGCATCCCGAACAGGCCCATCTCCTTCATCGTCTCAACGATCTCTTCGGGATAGCGACCAGCCAGCTCCCACTCACGCGCAACCGGGCTGATGGTCTTACGCGCGAAGTCGCGCATCAGATCGCGAAAAGCTGCCTGCTGCTCAGAAAGCTGGAAGTCCACCGCGATCTAACCCTTGCGCGGCGCTGTGGTAGCCGGCCCCTGCCCGCGGCGGTAGACCATCGCTGTTCGCCGGAACGTAATCACCTCAGTCCCTTCCTGATTCACGCCGGTCGTGCGCACGGTGACGATGCCGACGTTCTTGCGCGATTTCGATTCGCGGGTCTCGAGCACCTCCGAGCGCGAGTACACGGTGTCACCCTCGAATACCGGATTGGGAAGTCGAACCTCGTCCCACCCGAGATTGGCCATCACGTTCTGCGACACGTCAGTCACACTCTGGCCCGTCGCCAGCGCAAGCGTGAGGCAGCTGTTGACCAACGGTTTGCCAAACTCGGTGTTCGCCGCATAGTGATGATCGAAATGGATCGGCGCGGTGTTCTGTGTCAAGAGCGTGAACCAGATGTTGTCCGCCGTGGTGATGGTCCGGCCTAGCGGGTGCTCATAGACGTCGCCGACTGTGAAGTCCTCGAAAAATCGGCCGCGCCAACCCTCTTTCACCGTCATCGCTCCATCGCTCCAGGGTGATCATGGGACCTTGCCGTTCAGCGTGTACAGAAGCGGCCGCGCAGATTCGGCTAGGACAACCAGAGCAGCGCCGCCGCGATCGCTGCCGGCAGCGCCTGGACGATCAGGATCCGGCGATTGACGGTTACCGCGCCATAAATGCCGGCGACCACGATACAGACCAGGAAGAATGTGATGATCGGGCGCCCGCCGACGACCCCGTACGCTGCAAGGCCCCACACCAGGCCGGCAGCCAGGAATCCGTTATAGAGACCTTGATTGGCCGCGAGCACGGCGGACGACTCAGCCGCTTCTACGGTGGTCCCGAACGTTCGACGCCCGAAGGGCGTTCGCCACAGGAACATCTCGAGCACCAAGAAGTAGAGATGCAGCGCGGCGACAAGAGCAATGGCAACAGCCGCGGCTATTCGCACCGCGCTAGGTTAGTTCACCCTGTGACGGCGACCAGTGTAGAAGTCCGTGCACGAGCTGGTATCGATTGATGTGGATTTCGGCCATCCCGTGGCTCGCGCCGGCGGCGACGATCTCGTCGCATGCATGCGCGACCTCGTCCTCGAGGGTGCCTTCCACCATCAGGGCCCAATCGGCAGTCGGCGCCGCCATTCTTGCCGTCCTTCCCTCCTCGGTCTGGTCCTTGGCCCTGGTGGTGGCCTCATCCGACTCCAGAAGGTGGATCCCGGTCAGCAGCCGGTGGGTGTCAAACGCGGCAGGCATCGCCGTAGTCTGCAGCCAGCGGCGAAGCTTGGATTCGCGCCCCTCCATTGGACTGAAGCCGATGGTGGCCGCCTGCCCGCCGATTCCTGCGCCGAGGCTGACGACAACGCGAAAGGCTCGGCGGTTGCCGTTGCGGAACAGAGGCAGGACCCTCCTGCTCCACTCGGTGGGGCTGTCGAGCCGCTCCATGTATGGGGGCGACGTCAGCGTGTCGACGCGCTCGATCTCGTAGAGCGTGAAGTACTTCGACTCGTTTCGCCCCGCGGCCGTCGCCGCGGCGACATAACGCCGTCCGCGTAGGAAGCCCTCGATGCCGACTCGCTCCGCCAGGTGCTGGCGTGTGTACCATTCGTTGAACTCGGCTTCGTCCTCCGGGTCGATGTTGGTCCAGATCGCCAATGCTCCGCCCCCGAGCAAGCAGCTCCTCCTGACCAAATCGATTGCTCCTTTAGTGGAACCGCGACGCGACTTCTTGCTTGAACAGCTTCATGGACGCGACCGAGTCCTCCCAGCTGACGCCTGGCTGCTGGATCCGAAACGTCAGATGGGTGATGCCCATTTCTCGCAGTTTGCCAACCTCTTCGGCGCATTCGTCGGGATCGCCGACGATGAACCGGTCGCGACACAGCTCTTCGTACGACATCTTTCGCTCCGCCTCCCGCAGGAGTGGGTGGGGCCACTGGAGGTAGGTGTCCTTGTAAAACCTGTAAATCGCCTTGCCACCAACCTCGACTGCCTGCTCGTGCGTCGGCGCGCAGAACATCTCTCGGGACGCCATGTACTCGGAGCTGACCGCCTTGCCCTGCCTTTCCGACTCGTCGCGGTAGATCGAGTAACAGTCGCGCAGCGTCTGGAAGTCCACTGTCGGACCTGGCATCCACCCGTCCGCCAGCTGCGCCGCCCTTCGAATGGCGGCCTCGACCCATCCCCCGACCAGGACCGTCGGGGGACCTAGTGCGCCCAGCCTCGGCTGAACTGTCGCGTGCGTGAACTTGTAGAACCTCCCGTCGAACGAGACGTCCTCCTCGGTCCACAGCCGTTTCAGGAGGCCGAGCGATTCCGCCATTCGGCCGGCGCGCTCCTCGAACGGGACGCTGACGCTGGCGAACTCCTCGGGCAGGTAACCGAGTCCGACACCAAGGACGAGGCGCCCTTTCGATATGAACTGAACCATCGCCGCCTGCTCGGCGACCTGCACCGGGTGGTAGAGGGGCAAGATGACAATGTTGCTGACCAGCTCGACGCGCCTTGTGCGCGCCGCGAACGCTGCGAGCACCACCAATGGGAGCGGCAGGTATCCGATCGCGTTGTGATGCTCGGCCACCGAAATCGAGTCGTAGCCGAGGTCCTCGGCAAGCTCCGCTTGCTCGACAGCCTTCGAGAACTGGTCCTGGTCGCTTTCGATGAACAGGCCGAATTTCATCAGCACGTGATGGTGTCAGAAAGCGCGTGCTAGCGTTGCCGCGATGATCGGAAGCGAGGCCGCGGCCGCAGGCCGGCATGGAGGGCAGCACTCGTGAGTGGTGAAACCAAGAGCTCGGGTGTCAATCAGCGCATGGCGTTTTCGATCGGAAAGTGGGTCGACGACACGCTCTACCTCGCAGGAGTGACCGCCGCGGACCGCCACACCGGGCGGGTGGTGAATGGGTACGCCGATCTGCCGGCCGACGTCGCCAAGAACTTGAGCACCGGTTTGCTCGTGACCGACGCGCGCGAAGGTCCGATCGTCGCCCAGGCGTGGTTTGTGTTCGATCAGATTCGGAACATTCTCGAGCGTCAAGGATTGGGGCTCGAGAATGTGATCCGCATGGAGCAGTTCCTGACCGACATGAACGACTATGTGGCGTTCAATCGCGTACGGCAGGTGTTCTGGCCCGAGAACCCGCCCGCCGGCACCGTTGTGGCTGTGAACGCGCTCCTACCTACCAATGAGGTTCGCCTGGAGGTTCAGGTGACCGCTTCCCGGCGCAGGCCGGAGACCATCAGCTGGAGCGATGATCCAGGCCGCTGGTAGCGCCGAAATATTTTCCGGCTACGGATCCCCCGCAGCGCTCATGACCGCCCGCACGATTCCCGCGTAGCCGGTGCAGCGACACAGGTTGCCGCCGAGGTGGCGCTTCACCTGAGCCTCGGTTGGATGAGGGTTCGCGTCGAGGAGGGCTTTCGCGCTCATGAGCATTCCCGGCGTGCAGAACCCACACTGCACGCCACCCTCATTCAGAAAGGCGGT
>DATINX010000356.1:0-2499 GCA_035473835.1 Candidatus Dormiibacterota bacterium
CCGCGAAATGACCGCGGCGCTGTGGGAACAGGACGTGATCCCTGACTTCCGCGCGCCGCAGGGCATCCGGCTCGGGCTTTCGCCGTTGAGCACCTCGTTCACCGAGCTGTACCGGGGCGTCGCGGCGATCCGCGGGCTGCTGCCCGGCGCTGAGGCCGGCACAGAGCCCGGCACAGAGCCAGGCAAAGCGCCCGGCCCTGCCTAACCGCGCATGCCGCCGGCTGTTTAGACACTTCGACGGCCTGCCAGTAAACTAAAGGTTGGATCCGGCTGCAGTCCGTGGCGGCTGGCTCTTGTTGTGTTACGTAGACCCTCCATTAGGCGGGGATTCCGGCGCGGCACCCCCGGCAGTGAAGTACTGACTCGGGCCTCACGGCACATCTCTAGGAGTTATCGTGGCACTTGAAGCCGCTGTAAAGCAGTCCATCATGAAGGATTTCGCAACGTCCGAGGGCGACACCGGTTCGCCGGAGGTCCAGGTTGCGGTTCTGACCCAGCGGATCAAGGATCTGACGGAGCACATGAAGGAGCACAAGCACGATTACCACACCCAGCGCGGTCTGCTGGCCATGGTTGGTCGTCGCAAGCGCATGCTCACCTACCTCAAGAACACTGACATCAACCGCTACCGTGCGCTCATCGAGCGCCTCGGCCTGCGCCGCTAGTCAGCTTTAAGGGGCGGCCCTTTCCATCGGGAAGGGGCCGCCTTCTTCAAATTCTTCAAAAAAACTCAACAGGAGGATCAACCGCATCGCGCATTCGCGGTCCTCGGTAGTGATCTCCGGGAACGGCTTCAAGGATTGAAGCCTTAGCCCGTGGGTCTCGATCGATGACCGGGTGTAGTGCAGGCCAGTAGACAGATGCTGGCCTGGGTTGATGCGGCTGGACTCCGTCAACCAAGAAACGGAGGTGACTCTCTTGGAGGGTCCCGAAATCCAGTTCTCAGAAGCCGTCATTGACAATGGCCGCTTCGGCAAGCGGGTTATCCGCTTTGAAACCGGCCGTCTTGCCAAGCAGGCAGCCGGCGCAGCCATGGTCTACATCGACGAAGAGACCGCGCTGCTGTCCGCCACCACCGCCGGCAAGCACCCGCGCGAAGGCTTCGACTTCTTCCCGCTGACCGTCGACGTCGAAGAGCGCATGTACGCCGCCGGCCGCATCCCGGGCTCGTTCTTCCGCCGCGAAGGCCGCCCCTCGACCGAGGCCATCCTCGCCTGCCGCCTCATGGACCGCCCGCTGCGCCCCGCATTCGTCAAGGGCCTGCGCAACGAGGTCCAGATCGTCGTCACCGTGCTCTCCATCAACCCGGACGAGCTCTACGACGTCGTCGCGATCAACGCGTCCTCGATGTCCACCCAGCTCTCCGGCCTGCCCTTCTCCGGCCCGATCGGCGGCGTCCGCGTTGCCCTCGTCGCCGACGAGCACGGCTCCCAGTGGGTTGCGTTCCCGAAGCACTCACAGCTTGAGAACGCCGTCTTCAACATGGTCGTCGCCGGCCGCGTTGCAGGCGATGACGTTGCCATCATGATGGTTGAAGCCGAAGCAACGGACAACTCCTGGAACCTCATCAAGGAACAGGGCGCCACCGCCCCGACCGAAGAGGTTGTTTCCGAAGGCCTCGAGGCTGCCAAGCCGTTCATCAAGGCCCTTTGCGAAGCACAGTCCGACCTGGCAGCCCGCGCCGCCAAGCCGACCGTCGAGTTCCCGGTCTTCCTGGATTACGAGGACGACGTCTTCGCCGCCGTCGAGTCCGCCGCCGCGCAGAAGCTGACCGCTGTCTTCCAGATTGCCGACAAGCAGGAACGCGACACCGCCTCCGACGCGCTCAAGGACGAGGTCACCTCCTCGCTCGCAGGCCAGTTCGAGGGCCGCGAAAAGGAACTGTCCGCAGCCTTCCGCTCGGTCACGAAGCAGGTTGTGCGCCAGCGCATCCTGACCGAGCAGGTCCGCATCGACGGCCGCGGCCTGGCGGACATCCGCCAGCTGTCCGCCGAGGTCGAGGTCCTGCCTCGCGTGCACGGTTCGGCCATCTTCGAGCGCGGCGAGACCCAGATCATGGGCGTCACCACGCTGAACATGCTCCGCATGGAGCAGCAGCTCGACACCCTGTCGCCCGTGACGCGCAAGCGCTACATGCACAACTACAACTTCCCGCCCTACTCGACCGGTGAGACCGGCCGCGTGGGGTCGCCGAAGCGTCGCGAGATCGGCCACGGCGCGCTGGCCGAGCGGGCGCTCATGCCCGTGCTGCAGACGCGTGAGGAGTTCCCCTACGCGATCCGCC
Organism: Candidatus Dormiibacterota bacterium; assembly: GCA_035473835.1. Classification (GTDB taxonomy): domain Bacteria; phylum Chloroflexota; class Dormibacteria; order Dormibacterales; family Dormibacteraceae; genus UBA10449. The sequence continues at coordinate 2,285 of DATINX010000356.1, forward strand.
AGGTGTCCGAGGCGCTCGGCTCCAACGGCTCGACCTCCATGGGCTCGGTCTGCGCCTCGACCCTGTCGCTGCTGAACGCCGGCGTGCCGCTGAAGGCTCCCGTTGCCGGTATCGCCATGGGCCTGGTCTCCGACCAGGTTGACGGTCAGACCCGCTACGCCGCCCTGACCGACATCCTCGGCGCCGAAGATGCCTTCGGCGACATGGACTTCAAG
>DATINX010000357.1:0-2969 GCA_035473835.1 Candidatus Dormiibacterota bacterium
TGGCGCAGGAGCAAGTTCTCGACCAAAAGGTCGTGCCGCCTGCGGAAGAGTCCTGCCAGCGTGGAGAGGAAGATGCGCAATAGCTCGAGCATCCTGGCAGGATCGCGGATGCGGTCGGATGGAGTTTTGCCCTCCTACAGCTGCTGACGCTGCCTTCACGGGCATTCGCAGTGCCCCTGGGGCAGATTTCGCCATGAGAAATTCGACCGCCAGTGGCGAGCCGCGCGAACCAGACCGGAGAAGTGGGCGCAGGAGCTTCGATCCCCAATCGATGACCCGTCCACGAGAGCGGGGCAACTCCGTACTGTTAAACGCGCCCTGCTTGGTTGTCGATTGGGTATAGGCCTGGCCGAGAGTCGGGGCCTCCGCCGCGACGGTTCGGATTCCGTAGTCCATTTGTCGAGACCGCGAGGAGTGGAAGCTGGCAGGCCGCGTACACGGAGTGAGCGAAATAGTGCGCCAGCGTCTGTTCGGGCACAAACGGCAGGACACCCATGGGCAGGACTGTGATGACCGCGCCAACGAGATTGAATGCCGCATAGACGGTCAGCGCAATCGATGGAGCTCGGTGCCGCCCATCGTCTCTCAATCACCAAAACACGAGCGCCCCACAGATGGGGAGCATGAACAGGTCCCCGTCCGGGGTGAAGCCGAGTAGGCGCGGAACACGGTAGAGCTCATGCAACCAGAGCCCGGCCCACGCCAGCCCAGCCGCGACGACGACCAACAGCTTCATGAGGCGTCGGGAACGGCCAGGGTCGCGGTGATCGTTTCAACGCTCGCGGATTCGAAGGGCCGGTAGCCCATGATCCGGGCCAGCGGCCGGAGCAACGCGAGGACAGCTCGCTGGATCGGCCATGCAGGGGAGGCCACGCGGACGTGGTCAGACACCAGCGGCATCTCCACAGCCATCTGCCAGATGGAGGGCATGCCCTTCGCGTTGGTCATGCCGGCGCGGGCCAGCGCGTAATACACGTCGTGGAACCTGTACGACTGCTTGGGCAGGCCGGGCCGGTACTCGCCGAACATGCCGAAGTCGCCGTCGCCGGCATTGTGAAAGGTGTGTGCGACGCCGGCCGGAACCGCCACGCCCTCACCTGGACCGCAGACAACCTCCTGCTTGCCCATCACGAACGCCACGCTTCCGCGAGTAACCAGGAATCGCTCCTCCTGGAAAGGATGGACGTGCAGAACGGGACCTCGATCGCCCCGTATGCCAGTCCCGTGGAATCGGACGAGCTCCTCATTCAACTCGAGAAACGTAAGCGAGGCACCAGTGATCGGGTTGTGGATCGTTTCGGACATGCACTGCCTCCTACCCCTGAATTTGCTATAGGTAGCATATAGGGAAGTAGGGGTATCATATAGCCAATGGCCAACGCGCGCCCGATTAGTAGGCGATACAGCTCACCGGAGCGCCAGGACCAGCGCAACCGGACCCAGCTGGCGATCCTCAAGGCCGCGGAAGAGGTGTTCAGGGAGCGCGGCTACGGCGCGGCCACCATGCAGGCGGTAGCCGATTCGGCCGGTGTTTCCCTCCCCACTGTCTACCTTTACTTCGGCACCAAGCCGGCACTGGTCCGCAGCCTGGCGGACCTCGTCGCCAGCTCAGCCGACCTCAGCGTCGGCCATGCACTCGCGGAAACCGAGCCCGTCCGCATGCTCGAGGTGGGCGCCGGGCTCTTGCGCCGGCTGCATCAGCGGAGCGAGATGCTGGCCGACGTCCTGCGAACCGGGGCGCGCACGGACCCCGCGCTCTCAAAGGTATGGCGGACCTGGCAGGACCGTCACCTGGCCGCAGTCGGAGCAGTTGCGCGATCACTCCACGCACGAAAAGCTCTGCGCGATGGCGTCGACGCTCGAACCGCAAGCGATGTCCTGTACACGATCGGTGGTCCAGAGACATTCCGGCAGCTCGTCTACGAGCGGGGCTGGACGCCCAGCCGGTATGAGCGATGGCTGGTGGAGGCTGGGCGACGACTGCTGCTTCGATGACCGTCTACCTGTCGACACTGGCGCCTGGCCTCGCGCGCGCAGAGAGACCACCGGAAGGCGAATGGAACGTGGAGGTCGTTGCACCGAACGCGGACATTCGGTGCCTCGCCGCCGACCCTCACGAACCGGGCACAGTGTTTGCGGGTACCCAGGGCGGCGGTGTGCTCCGGTCCGACAATGCCGGCCTCACGTTCCAGCCGGCCGGCCTGGACGGACTGGTCGTCAAGTCGCTGGCGGTGCATCCGGCGCGGTCAGGCCATGTCTACGCCGGCACCAAACCGCCCCATCTGTTTGTTTCCGCTGACCGCGGCGGCCACTGGGACGAGCTCGTCGGGTTCCAGCGCGTGCGGCGGTTCTTCTGGTTCTCACCGTCCGAGCGACCCTTCACGCCATACGTGCAGGGGATCGCCGTCTCCACGGCCGATCCCGACGTCGTCATCGCCGGGATCGAATACGGCGCTGTGGTCCGCAGCGCCGACGGGGGTCGGACGTGGCAAGGGCACCGTCCCGGGGCCCTGCGAGATTGCCACAGTCTAGACGCGACCGGGGGCCGGTTCTTCGAGGGCGGCGACCGCGGCGGTGCGGTCAGCGACGACGGCGGCGTCACGTGGAGTCGGCCCACTGGCCTGAAGCGGAAGTACGGCTGGGCGGTTGCAGCCGACAGAGTCGATCCCAGCTTGTGGTATCTCGCATCGGCGCCCGGCGTGCGAGCGCATTCGAACAATGCCGACGCCGCGATACACCGCTGCCGAGACGGCGGTCCGTGGGAGATGCTTTCGGGCGGCCTGCCGTCTCCCATGCTCGCGATGCCCTACGCACTGATCGCAGGGCCCGAACCGGGACGCCTTGTGGCTGGGCTTTCAGATGGCGAGGTGTGGGAGACCCACGACGCCGGTGACAGCTGGGTGCGCCTCGACTTCAGGCTGCCGAAGGTCAATCGCGCGATGGTTCGCCTGAGCCAGAAGTGAACTCAC
>DATINX010000358.1:0-9898 GCA_035473835.1 Candidatus Dormiibacterota bacterium
TGCGACGGCAGCATCGAGCTGCAGCCACCCAGGGCCATTCCGGCGCTGCTGACTCCGCTCTGGCATCCCGGAGAGGCATGGGCCTGAGGCGCGCCGGCGTGACGTGCGCCGGCCGCGCCCCGCGTTCCAGCCGAGATGATCCCTGTAGGGTGGCAAAAGTCAGTCCTGTTCAAGAGTCAAGGAGCAGTCGGAGAGCGGCGGAGAGAAGACCAAAGACCATCGGAGCCCGGCGATCCCTACGCGGTACCCAACCTCTGCCGGGTAGCCAACCCGCTGATCAATAAGTGTGCCCCACCCCCTTTGCAAGAACCAACTCCATTTTGTCCAGAGTCACAGGTACTACCTGTCTGGCTCGCCGATCGATATCCGGATCAGGAGACCGTGAGTCTGTCTCGTAGTCTGTCAATTAGTCTGTCAACTGCCGGTTCGGTCCCTTATAGTGCGCCCTGGATTTCCTGAAGTCGGATTAATGGAATCCGCCATGCTGCTGTCCCACCAAGACACTGGAGGACAGCATGGGAAGACGCAGTTACGCCGCGGAGTTTCGGCAACGGGTGTTGGACCTTGTCGCGGCTGGACGCAGCGTCGAGAACATCGCCCGCGACCTGGGTATCAGCGACCAAGCGGTGTACAGCTGGCGCCGGCAAGACCGAGTTGACGGCGGACTTGAGAGCGGTCTCACCACGGGGGAGCGCACCGAGCTCATCTCTGCCGTCGACGCATTCGCGAGCTCGAGACTGAACTAGCTGTCCATCGCCGGGGGGCCGAGTTGCTGAAGGGCGCCTCAACCCCAAAAGGTTCGCGGCAGTCGAGGTGATGGCCCCTGAGGGGCTTCCGGTGAAGCTCGCCTGCCGCGTGCTCAAGGTTTCGGAGTCTGGCTACTACGCAAGACGCTCACGGCCGCCCTCCGTGCGAGCGGTCCGGCACGCGTGGCTGACCGACTTGATCCGACAAGCACATTTCGCCTCGCGAGGCACCTATGGCATTCGACGTGTTCATGCCGAACTGACGTTGGGGCAAGGCGTCGCCGTCGGACACCAGGCGGTGGAGCTTCTGATGCGTCGAGCGGGCATCCAGGGCATCTCGGGCCGACCGAAGTTCCGCCGAGTCCCCGGGGTCGTTACCGCGGCCGATCGTGTTGAGCGGCAGTTCCACCGAGACAATCCCGATGAGCTATGGGTCACCGATGTGACCGAGCACCCGACAAGAGAGGGCAAGGTCTACTGCGCCGTCGTGCTGGACGCATGGTCACGGCGCGTGATTGGGTGGTCAATCGATGGTTCACCAAGCACCACTCTTGTCACCAACGCCCTTGGCATGGCAATCGACCAACGTCGTCCGGCCAACGGCACGGTGATTCATAGCGACCAAGGCACTCAGTTCACTTCCCTGGGCATTCACTCGACGAGCCGTCGACTCGGGACTTCTGCCATCGATGGGCTCGGTCGGCGACTGTTTCGACAACGCCGTAATGGAGGCCTTTTGGAGTCGGATGCAGGTTGAGCTGCTCGACCGAAAACGATGGAGCACGCGCGTCGAGCTCGCTAACGCGATGTTTGAGTACCTCGAGATCTTTCACAACCGCAAGCGTCGCCATTCGTCGCTCGGTATGCTCACCCCCGTCGAGTTCGAAGCTCGACGTCGCAAGCCATCGACAGCAGCATGATTTCCAATTACCCGGCTCTACCTAAGCCAGGACACCCCTCCCACAATGCGAACCCACCCGGCGTATTCGACGGTGAGCCGATTCCCCTGTCCGACGTGGCCGATGCCCGAATCGCGGAATCTCTCGAGACTCTTTGGAGGTTCGTCACTGAGCACGGCTCGCTTCTGACCGTCGAGAGCTGGACGGAGGCCGCCATGCGGCCGTCTGAGAAGACAATCCGGCGCCGATTCGGCAGCTTCCGAGAGGCGATCCAGCGGGCCGATTTCTTGAAAGAGTACCTTGCTGCTCGGGCGGAGGAGGAGCGAGCCGCGTGGTTTCGCGAGGATCGGCGCCTGTGCCTTGGAGCTTGCGATGCGGCGCGCGAACCGCAGGGACCTGGCGACCCTGAAGAGCATCCTTGATGCGTGGCTGAGGGCTCAAGTGCCGAAAACCGAGCTGTGGGCTGACGGGCGCGGGAAAGTCGCGACTCTCAGCATTGCCTGGAGCTCCTCAGCGGCCACGGCCCCACCCTCGCGCTGGGCGATGAGGGACGCCATCCTCTGCGAGTTCTCTCGGAATCGCCTGTCACCGAGCATCTCTTCCACGACCCTCCTGATTGCCGTCGGGTCGGCATCCGCGCCGAGGCTGCGTCCTGCACCGAGGGCCTCGACCCTCTCGGCCACCATGGGCTGGTCACGCCCCATCGGGAGGCACAGCAACGGCACCCCGTGGGCAAGCGCCGACATGACCGTGCCGTGACCGGCATGACAGATGGCCAGGTCGACGTGCGGCATAACCGACCGGTGCGGCACGAAGTCGCGCACCGTGAGATTGGAAGACTGACGGATAGCCGCATGATCGATGCCATTGCTGGTCGTCATCAGCACTCGCACGGGCATCGCTGAGAGCGCTTCGGACACCCGGTTGAGCAGATCCTCCTGGTCCATCGCGGTGGTGCTGAAGCTCACCAGGACCAGCGGATCCTCGGTCCGCGGACCCCACGAGTCATCCCAAGTCGCGCTCAGTGGGTTTCGATCGGCGACCGGGCCGACGTGCACGGTGTTGACGGGGAGCGGGTGGCGTGGTGGATCGAATTCGAGTGGCGATACCACCAGCACCCGGTCGGCGGCCAGCCAGGTGTCATGCAGCGACCCAACGGCCGGGAGATCCAGGCTCCGCCGCAGCGAGAACAGCCGCTGACAACCTGGCATCGAGGCGAGGTCCCAGCCATCGAAGAAGCGGTGGAGGGTGTGAACGAGCACGGCTGAATGCTCGTCTCGCGTCTCCATGAACGCGAGGGGAGCGGTGAGCATGCAGTCGACGAGAACGGCATCGGTTCTCTCGCGAGCCAGCTCGGCCTCGAGGTCAATGGCCATGGCGGGCTCAAAGATGAGGTGGTCGAAGAGGAAGGGAGCGAAATCCTCCGGCGAGATCGGGACCTGGGAGTCATAGTCGGGCGTTCGCTCGTAGGTGCGGAACGGCAGGCCGGCCGCTTCCACGACCGGCCGTTGCTTGCAATGCCCGAGGAATCGGACGCGGTGACCCATCGAGGCCAACTTACGGGCGATGCCGATGGCAGGTGGCAGGTTTCCGCCACCGTCCCAGGTCACCAGGAGAAAGCTGCGGGCCGGTTCTTCATATTTCACGCAGTCAGGTTCTGCTCCGGATGATTCCATCGCTGTGACGGCCGACACAGCCAGGGTCGAACGGGCACGGCACGATTTCCTGGCTCACCAATTTCAGCACCACCAGCAGGACTCCCACTGTCAGGTTTTAAGGAGAACAGCAAAAATGACCACCATCAGTCACCACACGGAAGGGATCGCCGCAGGACCGGTTTTCGACACCCTCAAGGCAGGCTTCGCCGGGCGCTTGCTGGTGCCAACCGATCCTGACTACGACCAGGCCCGGAAGACGTGGAACGGAGCGATCGACCGGCACCCGGCGATAGTCGCCCGCTGCGGATCCCGCATCGACGTCGTCGCGGCAGTTCGCTTCGCCGCCGAGACAGGAGCGTTGGTGGCAGTGAGGGGGGGCGGCCACAGCCTGCCCGGTCACTCCACCTGTGACGGCGGGTTGGTCATCGACCTCTCGGGCATGCGCGGTGTCTCCATCGACGCCGACCGTCGCCTGGCGATCGTGGAGGCGGGCGCGACCTGGGCGGACCTGGACCGGGCGGCGTTCCAGGTCGGCCTGGCAACCACCGGTGGCCTTGTCAGTCATACGGGCGTGGCCGGCCTCACGCTCGGCGGAGGCATCGGATGGCTGATGCGCAAGTACGGGCTGAGCTGTGACAACCTGGCCGCGGCAGAGGTGGTCACGGCGAGCGGCGAGGTTGTTCATACGAGCGATTCGGAGCACGCCGACCTGCTCTGGGGTCTCCGCGGCGGTGGCGGCAACTTCGGGGTGGTGACGTCCTTTGAGTTCCGTCTCCACCCGGTGGCCGAGGTGCTCGGCGGCCTGGCGCTGTTCCCGATCGGCCGCGCGCCGGACATCCTGCGACGCTACCGCGACTGGCAGGGGTCGCTGCCTGACGAGATGACCACCATGGCGGTGCTGATGTTCGCTCCGCCGGAGCCGTTCGTGCCGGCCGCCCTGGTCGGCCAGCCCGCCCTGGCCGTGCTCGCCTGCCACTGCGGCGACCCGGCAGCGGGTCGAGAGCTGCTCCGGCCGATCACCGAGCTTGGGCCGGCCGTGGACATGTTCGCCGAGATGCCCTACCCGGCCCTGCAGGGAATGCTTGACGGGGGAGCGCCGCCGGGGCTCCAGAACTATTTCCGGGCCGGCTATCTTCAGGAGCTCAGCGACGACTTCATCGCCGTTGCCCTCGAGCACTTTTCGCGCGCACCCTTTCCTATGGACGCTGTCCACATTCACCAGCTGGGCGGTGCGGTGGCTAAGGCTGCATCCGAGTCGACCGCGTTCGGCAACCGAGACGCGGCTTTTGCGTTCAACGTCATCGCCACCACGCCCGACCCGTCCCTGCAGGAAATACAGGTCAAGTGGGCGCGGACGCTGGCGGATGCCCTCGAGGCCTTCGGCACCGGTGGGGTTTACGTGAATTTCCTCGGCGACGAAGGCGACGACCGGGTGCGGGCGGCATACGGCGCGTCCCGGTACGACCGGCTGGTCCAGTTGAAGGACCGCTACGACCCGGGCAACATTTTCCGGCTGAACCAAAACATCCTGCCGAGCCGAAATTCGGGTTGACCGGCCACCGAATCGCCGCACCTTAAACTGCCGCCGTGGACGATCTCGCAGTCATTCGGGCGTCCCGCATGTTCGCAGGCGTGCCCACGGCCGAACTTCAGCCCCTGCTGCGCGCGGCCAGGCGATTCGACATCAGGCCGGGACAGCCGCTGTGGCTGCAGGGTGACCCCGTCGACGGCGTCTATGTCATCGGCGAGGGTCACATCAAAAGCTACCGAGTTGGGGTTGACGGGCAGCAATTCGCACTCTGGTTGTTCGGGCCTGGCGATACCACCGGCGAGCCCGGCCTGTTCCTGCCTGCGGGGTTTCGCGGCACATCCAACGAGGCGGTGGAGCGAACCTTCGGCATCGTCATCTCTGGGCCTGCTTTCCTTGATTTCATCGACCACCATCCGCTGGTCAACCGGAGAGTGCTGCAGCGGCTGAGCGAGATGCTCAGAGACAGCCTCACGATGCCCTCGGAGATGGCGTACCTCGATATTCCCGGTCGGGTTGCGCGCAAGCTTCTCGAACTCGCCGCGATTCACGGAAAGCCCTCGAGCGGTGCGACGAGGATTGGGATCCGGATCTCGCAGGGCACGCTGGCGGAGATGGTGGCCGCCAGCCGCGAGAACGTGAACCGCTCCCTGGCGCCCCTCCTCAGCGGCGGAATCGTGAGCCACGAGGGTGGTTATTTCACGATCCTCGACATGGAGCGGCTACGGACCCATGCCCGCGTCGAACCAGGGCTGGACTGAAAGGCAGCTAAGGACTGAGCGGCCAGCCGTTACAGCGCGTCCAGCGGCCCTGGGGTATTAGGCGACGGGGACTACGGATGGGACTGGCACCAGATGTTGGAGCCCTCGAGATGGCAATCGCGAATCATCGGCGGGCCCAGGACAGCCCACTTCGTCACTCAGGGACCCCGCGCCGGCAAGCAACCAGCTCTGAATCCCAAGGCTGATGGGGACGCCGAGGATGAGGAAGTCGATGAGACGGGCCACCAGCCGGATCCAGAACCCGGCGGCATAGGTCTGCCCATCACCAGGCCCATCACCGATTGCCTCGCCGCCGGACCTTTCACACACGATTTCGTATTCAGAAATTTGGTGGACCCAGCCATAAACAACTCGAACACCTTCGTATTCGGCGGATGGCGACTGAGACTGAATTCGAACCGAAGCAGAGCCTCCGACCAGGCCCTCGAGGCCATCCGCTGTTTCGTGGCGCAGCGGCGAACGTTGCCCACGTCAGCGTCCTGGACGGCGGCGGCCATGAGGCCCTCCGAAAGGACGATCAGGCGCCGGTTTGGCAGCTTCCGGGCCGCTATCCGCCGGGCCGGCATCGACTTGGACTAAAAGGCACAGCATTTGCGCGGAACCGCATTATGCGGATTCGAGTTATGCGGATCCGCATAAAGCCTGGAGCCCTTGCGGACCCGGCCGGCGAGTTCTGGATGGCCGGGTCGGCGACCGTCGGCGATCCTGGGAACTTGCCTGGGTTGACGAGGTCTTCCTCTGGCCGGTCGCTGACGAGGTCCGTCAGATGACGCGATTTGCTGAGGACGTCGCTCCTCATTTCAGAGAGCGGCCGGTGATTTTCGAGGCGACCCACTGATCTTCTGAATGCCATGCACACGGTAGACCGACCACCAGAGTCCACCAGAGTCGTTTTCGAGATCAGACGCGACGTCGACGCTGGGCGATTAGTCCACCGAAGTCCACCCCATTAGGCCGTCATCGGATCAAAACCGCTTTACATCATCTTCTCCACCTGATGTGGGTCGAGGAAGTCGAGAACGAGTCGGTTCACGAGTTCGGGCTTCTCGAAGGGGAGCCCGTGGGAGGTCCCGGGGACGACGGCCAACTGCGATCCTTCTGGAAGGGCGCGGACCATCGCGGCAGCGTGCTCCACGGTGACCGCGTCATCGTCGGCGATGAGGACGAGGGTCGGTGATCGCACATCGCCGAGGCGGTCGAGCGTGAAGCCTGCGGTGAAGAAGTTGGGCTTCGCCTTGTCGAACAACACTGGGAAGTGGTCGGGCCCGTCGGGTGAGATGGCGCCGTACATCTCGCGAAACTTGGGAGGGAATGTGTCCGCCGTCATGTGTTTCATCATCTCGATGTGAGCGTGCGGGATGCCGTCCTGGTTCGCGGCCGACCCCATCAGGACGAGTCGTCCGACCAGGTCGGGTCGTGCGAGGGCGACGTGCATGGCGACCATGGCCCCGTCGCTGAAGCCCACCATGCTTGGAGCAGAGAGCTCCATGGCGTCGAGGAAGGCGATCGTGTCGCTCGCCATCGTCTCGTAGGTGATCGGTCCGTCCCGGTCGGGAGTGCGTCCATGTCCTTGCCGTTCCGGCACGTAGACCCGGTGTCGTTCGGCGAGTGCCGGCAGGCTCTGAGCGAGCATCTCGATCGAGTTGAACCCGCCGTGCAGGTACACGAGCGGCTCGCCGGCGCCGTGGATCTCGTAGTAGGTATCCAGTCCGTTGGTGTCGACCCGATCTCGCACCACGGGGTCGTTAAGTTGCTCCACCATGATCGCCCTCCTCGTCTCGAGCACGAACTGCCCCACGTCGATCAACCTCGTCTCGCGCGGCCGCTCAGGCATCTCGGTCATGGCCTGACGATGACAGGGTGGCGGCGGCGGAGCATCGGTGAACTCACCCATATCGGCGATGTTCGGGGCGTCAGGACGAGTTTCGCGACACCAGTGCGGCGGCCTCGGCGCGGCTCCGGAGGCCCAACTTCGAGAGGATACGGGCGACGTGGTGCTCGACCGTCTTGCGGGAGATGAAGAGACGTCGAGCGATCTCGGGGTTCGAGAGCCCTTCGCCGAGGAGCTCGAGCACCTCTTGCTCTCGCTTGGTGAGCCGCCCGAAGTGCTTCGGACCGCTCCTCGCGGCCTTCACCCCGAGGCTGCGTAGGAGCGCGGCGGCCGCATCCGCGTCGCGACCGGCACCGAGATCCTCGAAGACCGTGAAGGCGACTCGCGCCTCGGCCCGGGCGAGCGAACGGTCGCCTGGCCCGAGAAGGCGAGCCAGCGCCAAGCGGGTCTGCGCCGCACGGTAGGGCAGGCCCGCCGCGACGAACACGGCGAGTGCGGTCTCGAGATGCGCTCGCCCCGCCTTTGGATCGCTGGTCGCCACCGCCTGCCCGACCAGGCGTTCGCCATGGGCGACCATGAGCTGACAGCCGTTGACGGACCCGAGGGCAATGAGTCGGCGCCCTCGCTCGGTCGCGTCGTCGCTCTGGTGCAAGGCGATCTCGGCCAGGCCGAGCACCTCGATCAACGATGCGACGTCGAGGCGCTCTGGCGTGGCGCCGTCGAGTCGGCGGCGAGCCACGGCGACCGCGAGAGACGGCTCGTCATCGGCCAGGTGTAGCAAAGCGAACGCGACAGCAGCTTCGTCGCGCCCATCGAGGCCCTCCAGCGTCCTCGCGGCGTCTTCGCGGCGCCCCTGCGCGAGTCGCAGTTCCGCGAGCGTGCCACAGGCGAACGCGTGGGGCGCGGGGTAAACATCCTTGGCGAGCGCGATCGCCTCAGTGAGGAGCCCGACGGCCGCGTCCCAGTCGCCGTTCTCGAACAGCACCCGGCCGTAGTAGGTACGGCACTCCGCGTACAGGAACGGGCAGCCGTACCGATCGATGAACCGTTCCAGGGCTTGCACCCATTGGGCGGCGCGCTCGATGTCGAAACAGCTGCCGCACGCGACCATCGTCATGCAACTCGCCTGCGCGACCGTCAGCGGTTCGCCTTCGCCGGCGATGGCACCGACCATCACCTCGTCGAGCAGCACCATGCCCTCCTCGGTGCGGCCCTGCTGCACCAGCGCGTTGCCGACCGCGGTCATGGCCAGGAGCTCCAAATCAGCGTTGCCTTCGGCGCGCCCGATCTCGAGCGCTCGGCGAGCCAATGACTCGCTCTCGACCGGGTCCTCGGTGACATACGCCGTGGCCCCCAAGAGCTCCCCTCGCATCTGCGGGACCTCGTCCTCGATGATCCGAGCACCTTTGGCGAGCCACCCCCGAGCGGCCGCCATGTTGCCGTAGAACTGCTTGTAGTAGCCCACTAGCGAGAGCGCCGCCGCGGCTGCCATCATTGGTTCCGGGCGCTGACGGAACCCCAGGTAGGCCCGCTCGCAGTTGGCGATGGTCCCGGCGGCGTCACCAAGCCAGAACAGGGTCAACGCGAGCCCGAACCGGGCCTCGGGGACATCGTCGAACTCGACCACCGCTGAGAACCCATCGCGCGCCCCGGCCCAATCTCCGACGGCCATCGCCTGAAACGAAGCTTCCACCTGATGCTCGGTGCTGGTCGTCACGGTCGAGCGTCGTAGATAACCAAGCTGTTCGGCGTGCGCCCAAACCGTGTCGGCTGGCTCAAACGGGTACCGATGACCCGACCACGCCCCGCACCTCGAGGACGTGAGTCGACCACGTGGGTTCGACAGGGCTGCTGGGGTTCGTTGCCGCGTGTTGGGTGGAGTTTTTCATGTGTCTGGGATTATCACCGCCAACGCTCACGCTCCGGCATGCGCCATAGGCTGGGCAGGAGCCGCTAGCTGCCCCACCGCTTAGGACGTACCGTGCAAGTTAGGGTGCAAATGTCGCTGAGCGCGCGGCCGGCACTGCTCCCCAGCCGAATTTTGGATTGAATTTGGTGGACCCGAGGGTGTGGACCCGAGGGGATTCGAACCCCTGACCTTCTGAATGCCATGCAGCGGGATGACCGTCCACGAGCGTCCACCAGGGTCGTTTTCGAGTTCAAACCCGACACTAGCAGTGGTCGTTTAGTCCGTCAGAGTCCACTGGAGTGCACCCGATAGGCTGTCAAACGCCAGGTGAGTGGACAATCTCGCGGATGACCCACGACGAGAGCGTTGTGCTTGTGCCGGCACTTGAGATGACGCCGTTTAAAAGGATGTAGAAGCGCTTCAGGAAGACGGTATCGACAGTGAAGAAGTCGCTCACCACGATCGCCGAGGCCTGAGCCTGCAAGAACTTCCGCCAGCTCAAACCTGAACGGCACGACGGTGGTGGGATCCTGTTCTGACGCAAC
>DATINX010000359.1:0-5081 GCA_035473835.1 Candidatus Dormiibacterota bacterium
CCTCACCGCCACCCTCGGCGAGCTGGCGACCGTGCGAGCCGAGCTCGAGCACCCGAACCTGACCATCTGGAACGTGCCCCAGCAGATCAAAGGCCCTGACTGGTACCTCGCCGGGGGCGCTCCGGACACGTTCACCTACCACCTGCAGGCCACCTCGACCGGGCCGATGTCGATAAGCATCCTCACCCTCGAGGACTTCGCCAAGGCCCTCGCTTGCGTCCAGAACGGGAGCGGAAACACCAACTACTGCATGCACCACTCCGGCACGCCGTTTCACACCTGGACCAATGTGACGAGCGTCACGTACGACTTCCACGGCGCCGAAGGCTGCGCCGACTACGTCGTCGCTTTCACTTCAACACGCGCCATCACCGTCACCCCGAACGTCGGAGTGACCTACAACCCAGCCTCCAGCTCGACAGGAGCCTGCGCTTAGCCTGGGCTCCCCTGGGCTCCCCGCACCGCGGGGAGCTCCGCCCGCGCCCGCAGGGCGCATGCGGGGTGGGGCGAAACTCTCTGGGCTCCACACACCGTGGGGAGCTGGGTCCGCGCCGAAGGCGCCGACCCTGTGGGGCGAAACTCTATCCGATAAGTTATTGCCCTCCACAGTAAAGTTAGGTTAACCTACACTTTGTGATAGGCATACCGGCAACGCCATTTAGGATGGCCTAGGCCAAAAAATGGTCGAAGTCGCCAGGCGGAGCACTTTCACCCGGGCCCAGGAGGACTACCTCAAAGCCCTCTACAACCTCCACGGTGACACCCGGCCCGTACCGACCCGCGACCTGGCCCAACGCCTCGGCATCTCCTCGCCGTCGGTGAGCGAGATGGTCAGCCGCCTGACCGCCCAGGGTCTGGTCGAGCACGACAAATATCGCGGCCAGCAGCTGACTCGAGAGGGAAGGAAGGTGGCGCTCGAGCTGGTGAGGCACCACCGCCTCCTCGAGATGTTCCTGGTCCGGGTCCTCGGCTACAGCTGGGACGAGGTGCACGACGAGGCCGAGCGCCTCGAGCACGTGATCTCGGAACGGATGGAGCAGCGGATCTTCGAGCTGCTCGGGCGCCCGGAGCTCGATCCCCACGGACACGCCATCCCCAGCCTTACCGGCAAGGTCCGCCATCCGAGCGAGCGGGCCCTGAACGAGTGCCGAGCCGGCGAGAAGGTGGTCGTCCAGGTCGTCTCCGACGACGATCCGGCCAAGCTGCGCGAGCTGGAACGCCGAGGCCTGATGCCCGGCACGCAGATCGAGGTCATGGCGCCAAGCGAATACGAAGGCCCGATCGACATCCGCCTCAAAGGACGGCGGGTGAACGTCCCCCTGGGCCTGGCGCGCGCGGTGTTCGTGGAGCAGCGCTAGGCGTGGCCGAACCGGCCGGTCGAGACCCGCGAGAGGTAATAGAAGACCGCCCTCCGCAGAAGCCCGCGAAAACCACCCTGCCGACGAGGCCGCCGGCGGTCGCCGCGCTGCCGGGCGAGGAGCGGGTGCTCCGAGCTGCCGAAAAGGCTCTCACCGGCCAGACCCGCGGACTTCGCGCACTGCTCCCATTCTTGGGACCGGCGTTCGTCGCCTCGGTGGCATATGTCGATCCGGGCAACTTCGCCACCAACATCGCGGGCGGCGCGCAGTTCGGCTACATGCTCCTGTGGGTGGTCCTGGTGGCCAACCTCATGGCGATGCTCGTCCAGTCGATGAGCGCGAAGCTGGGCATAGCCACCGGGCTGAACCTGGCCGAGGTTTGCCGCGAGCGTTTTCCCTTCCCTGCGGTGGTCGGACTGTGGATCCAGGCGGAGGTCATAGCCATGGCGACCGACCTCGCGGAGTTCATCGGCGCAGCGATCGGCATCCATCTGCTCTTCCCGTCGATACCCCTTTTCACGGCCGGCATCATCACCGGCTTTGCCGCGTTCGGCATCCTCTCTCTGCAGGCGCGCGGGTTTAGAGGCTTCGAGGCGGTGATCACGGTTCTGGTGGCGGTGATCGTGGGCGCCTTCGCATTCGAGGTCGTCCTCGCTCGTCCTTCGGTGGGCGCGGTGGCTACCGGGCTCATCACGCCTCGCTTCAGCGGCACGGAGAGCGTGCTGCTCGCGGCCGGCATCCTCGGGGCGACCGTGATGCCGCACGTGATCTACCTCCACTCGGCTCTGACGCAGCGTCGCGTCGTCGGCGCGACCGAGGATGAGCAAAGGAAGATCTTCAACTTCGAGAAGTGGGACGTGATCATCGCGATGGGTCTCGCCGGCCTGATCAACGTCGCCATGCTCACCATTGCGGCCGCGGCTCTCCACGCGAACAACATCCACGTCAACAACCTCGACCAGGCTTTCCACGCGCTGGGCCACACGCTCGATCACGGCGCGGACATCTTCTTTGGGCTCGGCCTCCTGGCTTCGGGGCTGTCATCGTCTTCGGTCGGCACGCTGGCGGGCCAGGTGGTGATGCAGGGCTTCATCCGCCGCAAGATTCCGCTCTATTTGCGCCGGGGGATCACGATGGCGCCGGCGCTGATTGTGATCGCGATCGGCCTCGATCCCACGAGGGCGCTGGTGCTCAGCCAGGTCGTGCTGTCGTTTGGGATCCCATTCGCCTTGATTCCCCTGCTCGTGTTCTGCCGGGACAAGGGGTTGATGGGCAACCTCGTCAACAAGGCTTCGACGACCGCGATCGCGACGGTCGTGATCGGGGTGATCCTCACGTTGAACGTGTTTCTGATCTACCTCCTCCTCAGCGGTAGGTAGTCCGCCGCGCCCGAAGAGGGTAGGGTGGCGATGTGAAGCTCGGGGTCAACGTCGGCTACTGGGGCTTCGGGCTGACGGCGGCCAGCCAGCTCGAGATCGCCCAAACGGCGGAAGAGCTCGGCTACGACTCTGTCTGGGTGGCTGAGGCGTACGGTTCTGATGCGGCGACGGTCCTGGCCTGGCTGGCCGCCGGCACGAGCCGGATCAAGCTCGGCTCCGGCATCTTTCAGATCCCCGCCCGCAGCGCGGCGATGACCGCAATGACCGCCGCGACCATCGACCAGCTTTCGGGCGGCAGGATGCTGCTCGGCCTGGGTACGTCCGGGCCGCAGGTGTCGGAAGGCTGGCACGGGGTGCGGTTCGCGAAGCAGCTCCAGCGCACGCGCGAGTACGTGGCGGTGGTGCGGATGGCGCTGGCCCACCAGAAGGTCGAATATCACGGCGAGACTCTGGAGCTCCCTCTGCCGGATGGGCCGGGCAAGGTGCTCAAGCTGACCATCCGGCCGGTCCAGGAAAGGATCCCGGTCTACCTGGCGGTGCTCGGACCGAAGAACGTGGCGCTCGCAGGCGAGATCGCGGACGGCTGGCTGCCGGTGTTTTTCTCGCCCGAGCACACCAGGGCGCTTCGGGTCCCGCTCGAGGAGGGCGCAGCCAGGTCCGGCCGCTCGCTGGAGGATTTCCGGATCTGTCCGAGCGTCAACGTGATGATCAGCGACGACGCCGAAGCGGCTCGCAACGCGATGCGCCCGTTGCTCGCGCTCTACGTCGGCGGGATGGGCTCGCGCGAGCAGAACTTCTACAACCGACTCGTTTCGTCATATGGGTTCGAGCGTGAGGCGCAGGAGGTGCAGGAGCTCTACCTCGCGGGCCGCAAGAACGAAGCGATGCTGGCGCTGCCGGACGATTTGATCGACGCGGTCAGCATCGCCGGATCTCCACAGAGGGCCAGGGAGCGCATCCAGGCATTCCGTGCCGCCGGGGTCGAGACGCTGATTGTCTCGCCGATGTTCTTCTACAACGAGGAGCGCAAGGAACAGCTCCGGCTCGTTGCCGAAATCGCCAAAGAGGTTGAGGCCGGGGTGCGTTGAGCGCAGCGATGAATCAGCCGCCGCCGCTGGTGAACTACAACGTCTTCGATGCCGATCGGGCGCTCCGTGAATCGCTCGAACGCGAGGGCGGATCTTGGGCCCAAGACATGCTGCGCGAGCTCGGCCGCCTTGCCGGCACCGAGGAAGCCATCGCATGGGGCTTCCAGGCCAATTCCAACCCACCGCAGCTCCACACGCACGACAGGTTCGGCAACCGGATCGACGAGGTCGAGTTTCATCCCGCATGGCATCGGCTGATGGAGGTCGCCATCGGCCATGGCCTTCACGCATTGCCGTGGCGCGAGCCGCGCCCAGGCGCGCATGCCGCACGGGCGGCAGCTTTCTACGTGTGGTCGCAGGTGGAAGGCGGGCACGGATGCCCGGTCTCGATGACATATGCGGCGATCCCCGCGCTGCGCAAGCAGCCCGAGCTTGCCGCTCGGTGGGAGCCGCTCGCCACGACCCTTGACTACGACCCAGGCCTGCGGCCGCCAGCCAAGAAGCGGGGAGTGCTGTTGGGCATGGCCATGACCGAGAAGCAGGGCGGGTCGGACGTCCGCGCCAACATCACACGAGCGGTGCCGACCGGTGCGGATGGCGAGCACCTGCTCACCGGCCACAAATGGTTCTGCTCGTCGCCGATGTGCGACGCGTTCCTCGTTCTTGCGCAGGCGCCCGGCGGGCTCTCCTGCTTCATGCTCCCGCGCGTTCTCGACGACGGCACTCGCAACCAGTTTCACATCCAGCGCCTCAAGGAAAAGCTCGGCAATCGCTCCAACGCCTCGGCCGAGATCGAGCTCGATGGCGCGTGGGCGGTGATGATCGGCGAGGAGGGGAGAGGGGTTCGCACAATCATCGACATGGTCAACCACACGCGCCTCGACTGCGTCATCGGCTCGGCATCGCTGATGCGGCAGGCGGTCGCGCAGGCGACGCATCACACCGCGTACCGGACCGCGTTTGGCCGCTTGCTGAGCGAGCAGCCGCTGATGGTCAACGTCCTGGCCGATATCGCTGTCGAGTCCGAGGCGACGACGTTGCTGATGATGCGCCTGGCCGGCGCGTGCGACCGGTCGGACGATCCGCGCGAAGCGGCCTTCAAGCGCCTGGCGCTCGCGGTGGCGAAATACTGGACGTGCAAACGCGCGATCGGTGTCGTCGCGGAGGCGCTCGAGTGTCACGGCGGCAACGGCTATGTCGAGGAATCGATCATGCCGCGGCTCTATCGCGAGGCGCCGCTCAACTCCATCTGGGAG
>DATINX010000360.1:0-8864 GCA_035473835.1 Candidatus Dormiibacterota bacterium
GGGCAGCAGCGACCCCGTGAAGCTGAACAGAACGACCATCAGAAAAACGAGAACGCCCACCATCCAGTTCAGCTCGCGCGGGGCTCGATAGCCTCCGTTCCAGAAAACGAAGGTCATGTGCAGCAGCGCCACGACGAGCAACAGGTTGGCGCCCCAAAAGTGCATCCCGCGAATCAGCCAGCCGAGGTAGGCGGCATGCTGGATGAAGACGACGCTGGTGTAAGCCGGAGCCGGGTTGCCGGCACCGTCTGGCACGTAGTAGATGCCGAGCAGGAAACCGGTTATGAACTCGACGCCGATGAGGATCGCGGCGAGTCCGCCCAGATATCTGTACGCGGCGGTCGCGAAGTTCGGGACCCGGCGGTAGAGCTCCGCGTCGATTGTGTCTGCAAGCTGAAAGCGCTCGTCAAGCCAATCGACGACGGCGGTTTGCAGTCCCATCGGCCTCCTCTCCATCATTATGGATCGAAGCTTCGCGCTGACGAACCGCCTCCGCACCGAAGGCAAGGATGTGGTCGGTGCCGCGGCTAGAGACCTGGAGTCAGATAGCTCGTGGCTCAGAGTTACGCAAATCATCGATAGGCACGAATTCGGAGGGCCAGTGAGAACGGAACGACCAGATCGATCCGCCGGGGCCGACGCCGATTCGGCAGACACTTGCCGCAATGGAGCGTCTCGCTCGAGTGGTTACCGACGCAGTGGTCGCTGTGGGGTTAAGAAAGCTGGTCACACACACTGTGACGGCAACACCCACGGTTCTTGATGGGTTCCGACTACGAGATCAGTAGCGTTCGCCGATGGCTGCCCCGAAGAAGCGGAAAGCCCACTCGCCCGTCGCGGCCCGATGACAAGTCGCCGAGATCTACGGGACCTCAGTTGAGGGGATTCGAGGCCAGCCCCATATGATCCGCTCCACGGCACACGAACAGGAACGTTCGGCTCGCTCGCCAGAGGTCGGCACGACCCGCGTCGAGGCGTTCAGTGACTCGGTCATGGCCGTGATCATCACGATCATGGCGTTCGAGCTACGGCCTCCTCAGGGTGCGGGCCTGGACGCGATGCGCGGCCAGCTGCCTGGCGTACTGGTGTATACGCTCAGTTTCGTCTTCATAGGCATCTACTGGAACAACCATCATCACCTGCTCCGGGCAGCTGACCGGCTTAGCGGAGCGGCAATGTGGGCAAACCTGTTCCTGCTGTTCTGGCTCTCGCTGATCCCAGTGCTGACGGAGTGGGTTCGAGACGAGTATCGGCACGCGCTTCCAGCGGCGAGCTATGGGGCCGTGGCGCTGGCCGCCGGCCTTGCATACACGATCCTCGTACGGACTCTCATCAAGGCCAATGGCCGCGACTCGCGCCTGGCAAGGGCCATCGGCTCGGACGTCAAAGGCTACTTGTCGCTGGTGCTGTACGCCGCGGCCGTGGGGCTCGCGTTCTTGAGCCCGTGGATCTCTTACGGCATCTATGTAGCCGTGGCGCTTATGTGGTTCGTGCCCGACCGCCGCTTCATGCGCGCGCGAAGCAGCTGAGCCTCGTTCTCCGACCTTGATCCCGCAGCGAGCCACACATCCATTGGCGGCGGCGTGGCGACCTTTTTCGAGCGGCGCGGCCGTGACTAGCTGAAAATCCCTCCTCCGTCGCGGAGTCTTTGGAGCATCACGCGGCTCGCAACGGAATTCGGCCTCCCCGACGAGCGCGGGATCTGTGAGGTTCAAAAAATACATCGCCCCGAAGGCTTAGCTGGTTTCGAAGCGTCGCGCTGCCAATATTCGCCCCCGCGGACAACCCCGGCTACGCACCGTGCGGCCAGACATCAAGCACCTGAGCGATCCTTGACTCTGACTCGACGCCCGTTACCAGATCGAGGATGTAGGTCTTGCCCGTCGGAAGTTTGGAATTGAATACGCAATTGTCCTCAGGTCGACAACTCCTTTCGCCCGCGTACCAAAGGTACCGCGCGGCCAGATAGCGATATCCAACTCCCGCCTGTGTCGTAAGGCTCTTGACAGCTCCGGTCTTGGTATCCAGAAGGCTGGGATGGTGAAGACCCCTAGAGTCCTCCTGTCCGAAGACGATCTGCCCGCCAGCTGGCGAGGCCGCCGCCTCCGTCCAGCCAAGTCCAGCAAGAACAGAAGACACCGCACCATCGCGCCACGCCTCTATTCCTTTTGAGTCCCTAAAGTACAGCCCCCTGCCGTCCCAGACGCCAAGGGTTGTGAATTCTGGCGGCGCAGGGGTGTATGCGCTGGAACCGATCTCTGACACGAGACTGCCATCGCTCACGCGGCGAACCTGGAAATCACCCCCGCCCGGGATGTCTTCGACCAGTGATACGTAGCGCCCATCAGGCGAGAACGCAACGTCAAACGAGAAATGCAGGTTGTGCTCGCCGTCGCAGTGGCATGACGGCGCGGCGTGTCCGATCAGTCGATCGCTGCCACCGCCGGCGAGGTGCCACTCCAGCGTCCACGGCAGTGTGCCAGGAAACCCTGTCTCTACGACGTAGGTGACGAACTTCGCGTCTGGGCTCCAAGCGTAATTCCAGACTCCAAGACACGAGATCACGACGGTACTTTTAGGATCCCCCGAGAGCGGCATCACGTCCAATCCGTGCGCTCCAGGCGCGGAGAGAACGTCCGACCCCACAAATGTGGCTAGGCCGCCTCCGTAATCGACGGTCGTAACTGTGAACGGATGGTTGATATCCGTGATGTTTCGTACGACCAGGGAGTTGCTACCTGCGAGTCGTGCGAGCACCAGGACTCGGCTGGAGGCAGAAACTCCAGGAAAGGAGGCTGGCGGTGCTGGATTTGGACACGGAGTCGGGCTCGCCCCTGGCCCGGTTCTCGCTGCGGAGCCTGGAGTCGGGTTCGGGGCCGATGTCGGCTGAGACGTAGCCCACGGCCCAGGCGTGGCCCATCGGGATGGCGACTCAGTCAACGCGCGGAACTGGCTCCGGATCTGGTGGTCCCAACCGAACCGCACGCCACGGTGAGGAACACCAATGCAATCGCAAAAGCGCGCTTCAACCGTCCCTTGTCCAATTCCATATCACGGCAGGCTCGATGTGCCGCCGACATGACTTTCAACGCAGGGAAGAGCTGAGAAGCTACGCACAGGACGATTTGCATGGCGGGCCGCGCGGGTACCGTAACGCGGACCAGTCGCCCCATCGTGGGTGCGCCCAAGATCGCAATCTAGAGCCAAATTGGCGCCACCAGGTGCCTGCGTGCGACGTTCCAGCGTGTCGAACGGGAACACCCGGGTTGTCGCAGGTGGTGCAGAAGTTGGCGTGACTGTCCG
Source organism: Candidatus Dormiibacterota bacterium (assembly GCA_035473835.1). Taxonomy (GTDB): domain Bacteria; phylum Chloroflexota; class Dormibacteria; order Dormibacterales; family Dormibacteraceae; genus UBA10449. The sequence continues at coordinate 3,304 of DATINX010000360.1, forward strand.
GTTTGGCTTGGCGCGGCAGTACTTGCTATCAGGATGGTGGCAACGCTGTCGAGCCCCGAGACACTGACCGCCGGCCGAACGCTCACCGCGGAGCAGCTTTGCCATGCCTACGCGGCCGACGTCTGCCGCTTTGCCGCCCTCATGACCCGGAATCCCGCTGACGCCGAGGATCTCGCCCAGGAAGCTCTCCTGCGCGCGATCCGCAGCCTGCGCTCCTTCGACGCGTCGCGCGGGTCCGCAGCGGGCTGGCTGTGGCGCATCGTCGCCAACGCCGCCAGGGACGCGGCGACTCGCCGCCAGCGCCTGGCCGACCTGGTGGTCCGAGCTGCACTCCTCACGCCGCGCGAGTCCGCGAGCGTCGAGGACCTCGCCCTCGCCAACGTCGGGGACGCAGCGCTGCATCGGTTGCTCGCGGCGCTGCCATTGCGCGACCGAACGCTTCTCGCCCTGCGCTACGGCGCCGGCCTGGAGACGCGCGAGGTCGGCGAGGCGTTGGGCCTCAGTCCCGATTCGACATCCAAAGCGATTCGCCGCGCGCTCGCCCGCCTGCGTGCGCGGCTGGAGGAAACCGCGCGATGACATCCGAGCTCCTTGAGAAGCGCCTGGAGAGGCTGGCCGACGACGGGCCCGACGCCCGCCGCGTGATCGAGAACGTGCTGGGGAGAAAGCCGGCCCGCCGGGCGCCGGCGTGGCCGCGATTCGCGTGGAGCGTGGTCGCTGCGCTCGTGCTCGTGGCGATGGTCGCTTACTTCGTGCCCGCCGCGGGGACGGTGGTGGCCAGGGTTCCGTTTGCCGGCGACGCGCTTGGCGCCCGTGCCCGCGTTACGGTGGTTGGCGCGAGTGCTACGTCGTCTGGCTACACGCTGACTCTGGTTGCGGCATACGCGGATTCGACTCGGACGGAGCTCCGCCTGCACTCCTCGCCGGCAGTTGCGTTCATCGGCCTGTCCTCGGCGATCACCGACCAGTTCGGAAGGAGCTACCACTCGGTGAACGGCAGAAGCAACGCGCTGACCGGCGACCTCACGGAGGAGTTCGAGGCGCTGGCCTGGCCGGACGCGAATACCGGTGCGCGCATCACACTCACCGTGACCGAACTCGACCTGGACGGGCACGCACCGCCCACGGCAATTCACGGCAAATGGACGGTGTCGGCGATCCTTGGTGTCGACGAAGGCGTATCGGTTGCGCTTCCTCCGCCAGGAACCGTGGGCGCGGCGCACTTCAGGTTCACGTCGATGAGCTACACGCCCGCGACTATCGCAGTCGACGTGGACATGACGGGCGCGACATCCCAAAGCACCGGTCAGCTCTATCAGGAGGACCCTTCCAACCCGAAAGGCGAGCCGGTGCTGGGCATCGAAGTGCTCGACGCTTTTGGGACCCGGATCACGATGTCGATCGAGATCGACGACGGTTTCTTCGGGGTCTCCCACGTCCACGTGCTGGCCGGCAGGGACGATACAGGCGGCGGTCGCTACACGATCAGAGTGACGTACAGGGGCCAGCATTTCGACCGGACGCTGGTCGTGACTTAACAGGTCAGCTTTCTGAGGTGGGTTACGGCCTGGCCCTGGATACGAGTGGCAACGTGTACGTCTCAGATCCGCACGCAGCCACACTGCCGGTGCGGTCGCCCACACATGAAAAGGCCGGGGCCACAGAACCCCGGCGTTTACCGGACGAATAGAAACTTAAGAAGAAGTTGTTACTTCTTCTTGGCGGCCTTCTTCTTGGCAGCTGGCTTCTTAGCAGCCTTCTTCTTCGCGGCCATGTTGGTTTACCTCCTTCACTCTATTTCGGACCCGATGAATGGTTTTGGTGACGGGCCCCAAATGCATTCCTTGGAAAGGTCTGCCGGCTCATCAGTTGGTCGCTTCTGTGATGGCAACCATGAGCAGCATCGCTCTCAAACTATTGTGATACTCGAACAGCAGCACTTCTGTCAATGGATTTCGCATGATGGTTTTACGCTGACGGCCAAGAGACCTTCTTCTGCTTGACCCCGTTCAGAGACTTTAGTGGGCGTCGTGCAAGAAAGAGGTCGCGCACCTCGTCGTCCTTGACCACGACGGCTTTCAGTCCGACTTCGCGCAACAGGTGAAGCCACCGTGCTCGCGGAAAAAGACCCTGGACGTGGCGATCGTGCACCACGCGGGCCTCGCCTTCTTGGTCGCGCAGCACGATCGCAAAGTCAACCAGATACGTGGTGTCGGTCGGGTCGGGATCGAAGACCCACTGCAGAAAGCGCAGTCTCCCGGTCCCTCCCTGATCAGTGCCTGCGACAAAGGTCTCGCGCACGAAGTCCGGAACGAACAGCGCGACGCCACCGGGGCTGCAGTGCTCGTATGCGGTTTGCATCACTGCTAGCAGATCAGGTTCGGTAGTCATGTGGCAGATCGCGTCATGAACGAAGACCGCGTCGAAGGTGCGGCGGAGTCGCAGCGTGCGAATGTCGCCCTTGATGTGTTCGCACTCCGGGTTGAGCTTGCGACTCACCAAGAGCATCGGCGGCGATAGATCCACCAAGGTCATCGCAAAGTACGCCTTGAGGTGGAAAGCGCTGTTTCCGCCGCCTGAACCAAGCTCGAGCATAGTGCGCGGTGGGGGCCCGGTCGACTTGCGGAGGACCCGCATGATGTGAGCCGCTTCGCGGCGGTATTCCTTAGGATCCGAAAAGACTGGCCACCATTCGGCCAGCTCGTCGTAGAGCTTCATATCCTGTACAGCGTGACTCGTCCTGGAGCTCAGCGAGACGCCAGACAGCGCAGCCTCCCGCCCCGTCCATCCTGCAAGCTTTCCATCGCTTCAACGATCCCGAACGGCATCTCGCGCCCTATGTCCTCGTTGCTTTGGTAGACATTTGCCCCCCTGGGGCGCTCGCCCGCCAGGTCCGCGTTAGGCGAGTGCCGCGTGTGACCAGAACGAGCATGCTAACGACCTCGTCGAGGTCGGGGTAGCGTCCGGACAAGTAGCCCAACGCGAGCACCTCGGTGGCTGCGATGTGGATGTCGGCGATCATCTCTAACCGCCGAGTCTCATCGGGCGTATCGCTCGGGTAGCCACGGGCGACGAGCTCGGCCACCAGGTCACTGCGCGTGTTGCCTGTCAGGCGTCGACTGGAGTCGCCCAACGGTGAACCCGGGTGGTGCCGGACCCGGAGGGCGAGCCGGAAGAGGTCCGGATTGGCAGCCAGGACTTCAAGTGGCGTTCTGAACTCTTGGCGCAGTTTCTCCTCGTCGTTGGGCGCCGCTAACGCTTCCCGTCGGGCCTTCGCGAGCTTGTCCCTGAGTTCTTCGAAGAGCTCGCCCGACAGCGCGCGGAGCAGATCGTCGCCATTTTCGAAATGCTCGTAGAAGGTCGCACCTCCGACGCCGGCCTGCTGGGCGACGATGCTGGCGGCGAGGCGGCTCTCGCTTCCGGCCAGGATCAGTCGTCGAGCGGCGCCGAGTAAGCGCTTGCGGGTTCGCTGCTTGGCCTCCCGACGCGTGACGGGGATCGCCGCGGATTGGCCAGACCGATCCGACCTGACGGGACTGGCGCGTTTGGCCGGCATCGTGAGAACAGTAGCAAGTGTGGGTGAAATCTACTCTTGCCAGTCTCAACTGGCCGAGAGTACTATCGGCGAAATGGGGCAGGCACGCGTTGGCTGTCGGCGGGCGGCGACCGGTTTCGAAAATGAGCTGATCGCGGTTGCGAAAAAGCTGATCGTCAAGGGTAAGGAGCACGGCTACCTGACACCCGAAGACATCCTCCGGGACATGCCCGAGATGGACGCCGAGCCACACCAAATCCTCCCCATATTTGCCGCTTTCAACGAGATGGGGATCGAGGTCACGAAAGGCGAGACGGAGTTCGAGGATGCGGAGCACCTTGACCCCGGGATGCTCCTGGACATCGAGATGATGGATTCGGATTCATTGGACGACCCGGTCCGCATCTACCTCGAGGAGATCGGGCGCTTCAGCCTGCTGACGGCCGACGACGAGGTCGAGCTCGCGCGGGCGATCGAGGCCAAGCCGCTTCACGACGATTTAGAGGCCTTAGGTGTCCTCGAGGAGATCGAGGGCCGGCAACGCTCGGTCGAGGAGATGTTGCCCGACATCATCCAGCGGCTGGCACTCGTCAAACACAACGAGTACCGGGCCCATCTTGCGCATGAGCTCCTGGGTCTCAATCACCTCTCTGGGCTCCCAGGTCTGCTCAAGGCCGCAGTGGCCAAGCACCGGCGCCAAGCGAATGGCGCGGCCCGCTCGCGCGTGCGCACGGAGGACATGGAGGCCTACCGGATGGCCGGCTACCGCCTCACCGAGAGGTATGAGAGCGCTTGCGTGGCCAAACAACGAATGACCGAGGCCAACTTACGTCTGGTGGTCTGGATCGCCAAGAGCTACATCGGGCGCGGCATGTCATTCCTCGACCTGATCCAGGAAGGCAACCTGGGTCTGATCCGTGCGGTCGAAAAGTTCGACCATCACAAGGGCTATAGGTTCTCCACATACGCGACATGGTGGATTCGGGAGGCTATCAGACGCGCCATCGCCGACCAATCTCACACCATCCGTATCCCGGTGCACATGATCGGAATCGTCCGCAGAAAAGTGCGAGTTTCGGGCCGACTCTTCCAGGAGCTCGATCGTGAGCCGAATGACGAGGAAATCGCCGAAGAGATGGGGATCAGCCCATGTAAGGTGCGCGAGGTCGTCAAGTATGCGCAGCCTCCCGTGTCGCTGGATAGGCCAATCGGCGCGCAGGGGAGGTCACACCTCGCCGATTTGGTCGAGGACTATCAGGCGGTCTCACCGTGCGACGCTGCTTCGCGCTCGATGCTCCACTCGGAGGTCGACGACATACTCGATGCCCTCGCCCCGCGCGAGCGGCGCGTGCTCCAGCTCCGCTTCGGATTGGTTGACGGCCAGCAGCAAACCCTGAGGCAGGTCGGCAAGCGTTTCGGTCTGGGTCGTGAGCGTATCCGCCAAATCGAGGCCACAGCCTTGACCAAGCTCCGCCAACACCCGTGCTCAGTGGAACTTCGCGACTACCTCACTTAGGGCGCCTGAGCGACAAAACATCACCAACTGCCGTCACCCCGGGGTTGACATCAGGTAGGGGCCCGACGTATGCTGCGGCACATGCAACGACAACCCTGGGGTGACACGCTCTCGTGGGATGTCGCGCTCGGCCACCGGCCGCCCGAGATGCGCGGTGAGGTCTCAGGTCGGTTTGACGAGCACGGCGTCGCAGCTGAACTCGTCAAGACCGTTTTGGACGACTGTGGCGACTCTCTCTACGCGGCGGCGCGGAGCGGCGACCGGGACTGGGCTGACCGATTCGGCGGCCCGCTCGCGGCAGCGCTGCTTGCGGCTGAGGTGAGCTCGCTGGCTGCCCACCTCAACTCACGGGCATCCGCGGTGCGGGCGCTTGCGGTCGACGCGCTGCTCGACGAGTTCAGCGCCGTCACCGTTGCATCACGACTTGGCGTTTCTCGGCAGAAGGTCTATGAGATCGGTCGCGGGACCTCAATCGGCCCTTACATAAACCTCGTCCCTTGGAGGCAAAAA
>DATINX010000361.1:0-1791 GCA_035473835.1 Candidatus Dormiibacterota bacterium
CGAGCGCCGCCCTCACCTTCTCGTCGAGCTTCACCCTCGTTACTGCTTGCAGTTCCAGCTGCCGGTCATCTGCAGGCCGTCCTTGCCGGTGGTGGCGTTGGTCAATGTGGCGTCAACCGTCCCGGATTGCTGGCCGCGATCGAGCGAGAAGGTCACCTTGTCCCTGCCCAGACCCTCCCACACCTTTGTCGTGTCCGCGCTGTGGACCTCGATCGTGACCGCCGTGCCCTGGTAAGTGCCGGGACCGCGAAAGTTGTTGATCGAGAACACGACTCCATAGACCTGCCCGCTCGAGTCCAAAGTCCCGTAGAAAACGTCAGCCCAGGTTTCTCCGTTGTGCGTCCGTCCGCCGGTGCACTGACTTCTCTGGTCTCCAATGTCCGGCACGATCGACGCCATGTGGCCCGAGATGTCACCCGAGAAGCTGAGATTCTGCGTCCAGGCCCCTTGCGCCACGATCGGCGTCGGTGACGGCGATGAATTCGCCGATGTCTGGTTGCAGGCGGCTAGAACGATGAGGGCGACGATGCCCGCTACCCGGAGCATGTGGTCGAATGTTACCCATGGCGGCCGGTGCGGGGCGCGTGACCGAGGCGATCAAGTCGCTCGAAGCCGCGTTCCTGGTCGGTGTCGAGGGCGTGACCGAGGTCTGGCTGGTGCGCCACGGCGATTGCTATGAGGACATGGAAGACGAGTCGGATCCGCCTCTCAGCGCACTCGGCAGGAAGCAGGCCGAGCTGCTGGCGGGCCGGTTGCGCAAGCTCAACCCGGCAGCTGTCTACTCCAGCCCATATCGCCGCGCGATCGAGACGGCGCGAACGATCACCGACGACGTGCACGTGGATGAGCGACTGGTCGAGATGGAGATGCAGCTCAACGATGACGGCGAGTTCGATCTCCACGAGCACCCGGCCGCCGTCGTCGAACGCATGAACGCGGCCATCGGCGAAATAGCATCGGCGAATGAAGGACGCCGCGTGATCGTGGTCGGCCACGGTGCCGCGATGATCGTTTTTCTCACCCACGTGCTCCAGCTCGAGCCGGGCCAGCTGCGCTTCCTGCCCTACTTCACGTCAGTGAACGTCGTCAGGGTGTTGGGCGATCGCCACATCATCGCGACGCTGGGCGACGTCTCACACCTGGAGTGAACGAGCGAATTCGCGAAGACCTCGAGGCGCAGTGTCGCGAGCGTCTTGGCCGCCCGCGGTTGCGGGTGATCTCGGTCGATCCCATTCCCGAGGGCCACTCTGGCTTCACATATTTCGTGACCATTGACGACGGCGATGGTCTTCATGCTCGCTACGTCCTCCGCCTCCCCCCTCCCGGGGCGCGCATCGCCGGGCCCGCGGACGTCATCCGCCAGGGACGCATCATGGCCGCCCTCCACGACGCGGGTCTGCCAACTCCGGCCATCCCGGTTCTCGTGACCGAGCCGGTGGTGGACGACCGGCCTTTCGTTCTGATGGAGGCGGTCGAGGGCGACCGCATCGAGAAGGCTGGCGCGGCGCAGCGTGCTCTCGACATCTCCACCTCCGCGGTACGGGTGTTGAAGCAGCTGCAGGCGCTGCCGCTGGAGCGCACCGGCATCAGCGGCGAGGAACCGGTCAGCCTGCAAGCCGAGATGATGAGATGGGCCTGGCTGATGCAGCGCGCGCCCGAAGAGCTGACCACGCGCGCGGGTGAGCTCGGCGGCCTGTTAGCGGGCCTCGTACCTGCAGAGCGCGTGCCCACGCTCGTGCACGGCGATTATCACTACGGCAACATGCTGTTCCGCGGCGCGGAGGTCGTCGC
>DATINX010000362.1:0-5794 GCA_035473835.1 Candidatus Dormiibacterota bacterium
GGGTCAGCCGCGTGGCGAGCATGCAGACAGTCGTTGCGGAACCGGGCAACGCTGTGCTGCTTCGCCTGGCGCAGCAGCCTGGCTTCATCCAGCCGCTCACCCAGAGCCGCCGAGGTGCGCGAGATGTGAGCGAAGTGGGCAAAGCCGATGCTGCCCTCGGCCAGAGCCGCGGCGCTCAGGCCATGCGCTCCAGCTGCTCGCCGACACAGACACGATCACCGGCAGCCCCGCCCGACATGTGGCAGTGGGCCTTGATCCAGCCGATGGCGCTCTCGAAGCCCTGCTCCTCGTACTCGTCGGTGGCGGCGAACTCGGCGGCAAGGAGGGAGAACTCGAGCTCGAATTGGTCGATCTTTTGCCGAAGCGAGATCAGCTCAAGCGCGATCGGCTCACCGGCTCGGGGTGCAATTTCCCCCTCCCCACTTACCATGCCACCAGTATACGAACAAATGTTTGGCAATGCAAGAGGAGTCGGCTGTTAATTTCGAGCCTGGGCCACCTGGGGTAACGCAAACCTCCGGACCCTCCCCAACTCCCGCCTCACAGTCCGTCCCGTCCCGCGTGATCCATAGTTAGATCGACCACACCACATGAGCCTCTCCGACCTCGTCCTCAGCATCGCCGACAACAAGCAGATGCTCGGCCTGCGCTATGCCGAATGGGCGACGCGCGCGCCGTCCCTGGAGGCGGACATCGCCGCGGCCGCGATGGGTCTCGACGATCTCGGCCACAGCCGCGTCCTCTACGGCTGTCTCGAGCCCCTGGGCGAGGATCCCCGCGGCCCCGAGCGCGAGACGGACGCGAGCAGCCTCCGCTCCCTCCCTTACTTCGACGAGCCCTGGACCGAGTGGAGCCAATTCGTCGCCGCCAACGCCATCCTCGACACCTCCTTCACCGTGATGATCGAGGCCTGCGTCGGCGGATCGGTGGAGGTGCTCCAGCACCGCCTGCGCAAGATGCTCATGGAAGAGCGCTACCACTTCATGCACGGCCGGAGCTGGTTGAAATCCGGAATCGACGCTGTGCCGCTCCGGCAGGCCTGGCAGGAGGCCATCGAATGGTTTGGGCCGGCCGATGGCGAGACAGCCCAGATGCACGACGACGGCCGCCTCAGCATGGGCCCGGCCGAGCTGCGAGCCCGGCTCGAAGAGCGGCTTGAGACAAAAGCGCCCCACGTGAAGGTCAGCTGGGACCACTGGAACCCGGCCCGCCGCCGCGGCCGGCTCGGTGCCATCGACCAGCGCACCTTCGCCATGCTCCGCGGCCTGGAGGAGAAGCGATTTGCCCAAGCGAAGGAAGCCTGAGCCCCGCGCCGACCCGAAATGCACGCACTGCGGTGCGCGCGACGCCGAGGTCATCTCCCTCTTCGGCACCCAGGCGATGACGCTTCAGTACCGCTGCAAGCGCTGCGGCACCCTGTTCGAAGCGATCAAGTACGACTAGCTGACACGCTGCTCGACGCCGGCAAGGATGACGTGATTGATTCCGTCGCGACCAGACTCGACCGAAGCGCCCAACCCGTCGAACCCGCAGTAATCGAGCAGCGTTCGCATCACCGCCGGCGGGTAGTAGTTGGCCCGATACCCCATCGCCGCGCCGCCAACAGCGTACGCGGCGGGAGTGAAGCAGTCCGTCACCAACAGACCGTCGGGCCGCAGGATTGAATGGATCCAGCGCATGTGTTCGAGCATCGGCTTCTTCGGCAGCCATGAGGAAAGGCCGACGAACAATCCGAGGTCGAATGGCCCGTGCCGCTCGCACTCGCTTCGAAAGTCGGACGCCGTCAGGTCGCCGCGAACGAACTCAAGCCTCACGCCGATCCGCTCGGACGCAACAGCAAGCTCCGGACCCAGGTCGCCCGCCGGGTCCAGGTCGGCGGCAACCAGCAGGATTCGCCGCATCTGCTCGCGGTTCTCGTTGGCCAGCTTCACGAGCGGCCGGCGCAGGTCGTACGCGAAGCCGCTAGGCGCGGTGAAGATTCGCACCTCGGCGCCCGTCGCGAGCCGCCGCCGAAGCTCTGCCTCGATGTGCTGCGAGAGGATCGCGAGCCGGTCGCGCACGGCCCGGTGCAGCGGATAGCCGTAGAAGGCTCGGTCCAGCGGCGAAGGACTTTCGGGCTGGTCGTAGATGAACCGCATCACGCCGGCCGAGTAGCCGTCCTTCAGGAACGCGCGACCAGGAGCGCTCAATGGAAATAGAGGCTCGCGCCACGCGCCATCGAAGAAGTGGCGCAGCAGGTAGCGCACGAGGTACTGGTAGCTGAGCACGCGCCGCGCCGCGCTCAGGCGGCCGGTGGCCTCGTGCAGCGCGCCGGCACGCGCCGAATTGCTCGAATTCGCGGGCAGGACAGGCGCCAGAGCCTGCGCCGTGGCCGAGAGGACCGCCCCAGGCCGCATCGGCCCCACCTCGATCTCGTACACCGACTCAGCGCCTTTCATTCGCTTCATCACCTCGAGCACACGCGTATAGCCGGCGCGCGCGATGGTGAGATCGGCAGGGTTCTCGTGGCGATCGACCTTCTCGCCTCTCGCCGTGACCCGGTCCGCTGCGGCATCCGGGGAGAGGTCGAGAAAGACTGCCTGGTCCGGTATCCAGATTCCCTGGAGTCGGGTCAGGCGCGCCACGTTGGCAAGCATCTCCGCGGTCCTCAGGTCTGGAAGCCGCTGCCGGCTTTCGGGCCCGATGGGAGTTCCTTGCAGCAGGTGCTGGAACGCGTGGTCGATGTCATCTGTTGATGGCGGATTGTCGGCCGGCCCGCGGTAGTTGAACGCACGGCCCGCGCCCGACAGTAGAAGGTTGCCGTCGCTGACCATCACGTCGACCTGGTACTTGCTCGAAAGCTTGGCTGCGGCATTGTCCTGCAGGAGCATCTGGATCACCTTGGCGCCGGGATACAGCGCCTTGTGGTCGACCACCAGCCGCGAGAGCGCGCGGAAGAAGCGATTGAGCCGAGCCGCGACCGCGTAACCGTGCGGATGGAATCCGGGACCGGCCAGGTCGATGTCGGGCGAACGAATCCACACGTCGGCGCCAACCGCCGAACCGACCACCAGCCCGTGCTCGGCAGCAAGCACCGCGGCCAGCGACGCCGCGAGCGTGCTCTTGCCGCTCCCGTCGATGCCGACAATCGCGACCTGGACCGTCACGCCGCCTGTCCCGGGACGAATGCGAGCACGCCCGCGACATCGAGCTTCAGCCATCCGGTTGCTCGCTCGGGGTCCTCGTCCAGGAAGAACTCCGTCGTGTCTCGGTCGAGGAGGCGAAGCGCAAATGAGTCGCCCGGGCCCAGGCGGCGCCGAAACGGACGCCCGAGACGCGGGACGACGGTCAAGCCGGCTGCTTCTTCGCCCATGCTGACACCTGGATTCGGAAGTGGCGGCAGCGGCAGGTTCAGCGCAACGGCCGCCAGCAGGCGCATCCGAGGCGCGCCGTCGATCTCGACCATCTCGCACCGAGATGCTGACACGGTGCCCGCCAGCATGCGAGCGGCCCCGAAGGCCACGTATTCGAGGGCGTTGATGCGTTCGAGGCCGATCCATGAAGCCGCCCGCTTCCGCCCGGCCGCATGCGACTCTCGCCAGCGCACTATGTCGCCCGGCACCAGGCCCCACTGGCCGAGCCCGCACATCGTGACCGCATACCTCACGGCGGTGGCTCCTCCCGGTAGGCCGTGCGAGCAGCGAAGGACCGAGCACGGTTTCGTCATGTTGCGTGCCATGTTCGCGCCGATCTGGCGAGCCGCCTCCAGCGGATCGAGTGGAATACCGAGATTGCGCGCGACTACGTTGCCAGAACCCATCCTCAAAGCGGCCAACCTGACCACGTCGGGGCCTGGCGGGCCGGCGGGAAACGACTCCATCACCCCTTCGACGACGGCTCTCAGCGTTCCGCCGCCACCGGCGGCGACCACCAGCGAGGGGCGGGCCGCCGCGCTCGCATGATTCACCGTCGCCTTTCGAGCAGCAGGATGGTCGTCCACGACGACCGCATCGACATTCAGTGGAGAGTCATGGCCCGACTGGAGTGCTCTGGCCAGCTGGTCGACGATCTGCGCTGGATACCCGGTGCCGGATGCGCGATTCAGGATCAGCAGGGCTGATGCGCTCACGCGTCCGAGTCGTCCGCCTCTCGGTCGTCAGTCTTGCCACGTCGCCTCATGATCGCGAGGGGGACTCCGGCGACCAGCACCCCGACTATCAGCACTGCGATCGCGATCGGCAGCAGCTGGCTGTTCGAGCTGCTGTGCGCCACGGAGTTGGATGGGTACCCGGCCGCGTAGTAGCCGAACTTGTTGACGACTGCGTCGATCGTGAACGGCTGGGCCTGCGACTGCACCGGAACCGACTCCCAAGACCCATCGGCGGACGTCGCGTAGTAGAGGTTGCTCGGAGCGGGGATGACGTCGGAGTAGCGCGTCACGAGAGTCGCGCTCTTGACGAGTGGCGCGTCCCACGTGACCTGGTAGGCATTCGTTGCGAACGTGATACCAGGTGGCTTCGGACACGGGCTCACGGGCTTGATGTCGACAGTGATCACGGTCTTGCCGGTGGCGTCGAACGCCCCCGGCAGGAAGCCGATCACAACCTGGCCGTCGTCCGTGTACGCGGAGGCGGCATCGCTGACGCCGCCGATGACCTTGATCTCCACGTGGCCCGAGCTGGGGGCCAGGTTCGACGTGACGTGGACGGGTGGGCACACCCAGTTGTAGGGCTGCTGAGGCGCGAAACCGTCATAGAAACCAGGAGCGACCATCCACGCCGCGAGGAGGTAGGCGGATGCCGCGGCCGCGATGAGCCAGATGCGCCTCATAGAGCAAGGTCCGCAAGGACGTGGCCGATGATGGGACCCACCAGGTCCTTGCACGCCCATCGCCACAAGGCGAGCAGCAGGCCGGCCGCGCAGACCGCGAAAAGAAACTCCGGTGGGTGCGAGAGTGCGTGCGCCGCCGTCCAAAGCGCCGTGCTGCCGATGATCGCCACGGGCGCGCCGCCGAGATCTTCGAGCGCCGCGTAGAGCGCGCCGCGGAACGCGATCTCCTCGCCGATGGAAACCACGATTGCGGGCGCCGCGAGGAAGGCTGGAAGGATTGGCGCCGAGCTTGCGCGCGCGGCGGCGGGAATCAGGAGCACGACGGCGAGCGCGAGCCCGCCGAGGATCCTGAACGCCAGCCGCGACCGCCCGATCCCCAGCCTATCGAAAGGCCATCCCACCCCCGCGAGCACGAGCGCGAGGCCGCCAAGCACCAGCGCCCCCATCGCGGCACGGGGAGCGGTCGAGATCAGCGCCCGCGACCATTCGACCAGCAGGATGTAGGTCGCGATCACCGCCACCCGGAGAGCTGGGCGTGCGGCCAGGACCGAAAGCACGAGTCGATTATCGGCGAGCGAGATAAGAGGCTAGATCGTGGAAGTGAGGGCCTGGGGCTGCTTATCCGTCAACCCTTTATGAGTCGCTCGGGGCTCGAGTAGACGTTGAAACGGTCACCGCGCAAAAACCCGACCAGTGTCTGGTTGAACTCGCGAGCCAGCGCGACCGCCAGGCTGGAGGGCGCTCCGACCGCGGCGAGAATCGGGATACCGGCGTTGATGGACTTCTGAACGATCTCGTAACCGGCCCGGCCGCTCACCACCAAAACCATGTCGGACGCGGGCAGCCGGCCGTCGAGCAGCAGTCTCCCCACCACCTTGTCGACGGCGTTGTGGCGTCCGATGTCTTCGCGCAGAGCTACGACCTCGCCATCGGCGCCGAAGAGGCCCGCGGCGTGGAGGCCGCCGGTCCGCTCGAACACGCCCTG
>DATINX010000363.1:0-15739 GCA_035473835.1 Candidatus Dormiibacterota bacterium
GCCGAGGTAGTCCCACAGCTGGCCCAGCCCGAAACCGACCGCCGTCATCAGCAGGATGGGCAGGTAGGCACGCCGGCGGTAGCGCAGGAATGCGTAGAAGAGTTGGGACACGATGAGCACCGCGAGCACCGCCACCACCAGCCCGGGCGGCAGCAGCTTCAGCGCCGACCCCAAGATGCTCCCTCCGGGACGCGGCGGTGGGTTGTCCTGAGCGAGCTCAGGTGGGTCCCCTGCCTTGGCTTTCCAAGTCCCGTCTTAGGGGGGTCCCCGCGAAATCGAAGATTTCGTGGGGTCCTCTAGCGGGCTTTTGGTCGGCTATCCGGACTCCGGGGTCCCTAACGATCGTCTGTTGGGCAACGCGCACATTACCGCGCCCCTTTGGAAGCCTACCCATATTACGGTTCGGACTTTGGCGGGGGGACCACCTGGATGCGAAGCTCCTCGAGCTGCGCGGGATCCACTTCCGAGGGCGCGCCGAGCATCAGGTCTGTCATCGACTGCGTCTTCGGAAACGCGATGACGTCACGGATGTTGTCGGTCCCGCCAAGCATCATCACAATCCGATCGATGCCGGGAGCGATGCCACCATGCGGCGGGACGCCGTACCGGAACGCTTGCAGGAGCGTGCCGAAGCGCTCGCGAATGGTCTCGAGAGGCATCCCAAGCAGCTGGAAGACGCGCTCTTGCGTGTCGGGGTCGTAGATGCGGAGGCTGCCGCCGCCCAGCTCATAGCCGTTGCACACGATGTCGTACGCGTGCGCGCGCACGTCGTAGGGCCGCTCTTCGACGAACGCCATGTCCTCCCCGAACGGACGCGTGAACGGATGGTGCGCGTAGGTGAGCTTGCCCTGGTCGTCTTCCTCAAATAGATAGGTAGGGTTGATCCACAGGAACTTCCACTCGCCCTCCCTGATGAGCTTGCGGCGCTGCGCAACCTCCTGGCGGATGCGGCCGATCACGGTCTCGGCTTTCCGCCTGCGGTCCGCGACAAGCAGAACCAGGTCGTCTTCGCCGGCGCCGGTGGCCCGCTTGATGCCCTCGATCTCCTCGTCGGCGAGGTACTTGTCGAGCGCGCCGCCAGGAAGCCACGCGAGCCCTATGCCGCCCGCCCCTTTGGCTACGGTGACCAGCTCGTCGAGCTCGCGCCGCACCATGTCCCGGCCGCCGGGCACCGCGAGGCCGCGGACGACACCGCCCGCATCGAGCGCATTTCGGAATACCGTCGCCTTGGTGCCCGCGAGCACAGAGCCCAGGTCGGCGATCTCCAGTCCATATCGAAGGTCGGGCTTGTCCGTCCCGTAGCGGAGCAGCGATTCCTTGATGTCCAGGCGCGGGAAGGGCACCGCCAGCTCGGCGCCGACGATCTCGTGCCACAGGCGGCTGAACAATCCCTCGATCAACGCGAACACGTCCTCTTCGTCGCAGAAGGACATCTCGATGTCGAGCTGCGTGAACTCCGGCTGGCGGTCCGCCCGAAGGTTCTCATCGCGGAAACAGCGCGCGATCTGGTAGTAGCGCTGGATCCCCGACACCATCAGGAGCTGCTTCAGCATCTGCGGCGCTTGCGGCAGCGCGTAGAAATCCCCTGGGTGCACGCGCGACGGCACGAGGAAGTCGCGCGCACCGGAAGGCGAGCTGCGCGTGAGGATCGGAGTCTCGTCCTCGATGAACTCGATGCCGTCCATGTAGTCGCGGATGATCCTGTTGACGCGGTTACGCAGCTCGAGCATTCGCGTCATACGCGGGCGCCGGAGATCGAGGTACCGGTACTCCAGCCGAGTCTTCTCATCCGGCTCCTCCGGGTCCTCGATCGGAAAAGGAGTGGTTTCGGAAGCGTTCACCACCTCGAGCTCCGTGGCCGTGACCTCGACCTCGCCGGTCGCCATGCGCGGGTTTTCCGAGCCGTGCGGCCGGCGGCCGGCGACTCCTTTGACCCGGACCACAAACTCCGAGCGAAGCTCCGCCGCGACCGCGTGGGCTTCGGGTGACCGGGCCTGGTTGAACACCACCTGCACCGCGCCCCATCGGTCGCGCAGGTCGATGAAGATCAGGCCGCCCTGGTCGCGCCGTCGCGCCACCCATCCATAGAGCTCGACCTCGCGCCCGACGTCGGACGCGCGGAGCGAGCCGCAATGCGGGGCGTTGAATCCGCTCATGCGAGCTTCCCCGGCAGGTCTTCCCAGCTGACCGCCATGTCGGTACGGCTGGCGACCTCACGCAATCGGGCTGTGCGCTTGGCGGCCTCGGCCGGGCGCATCAGGACGACCCATCTGGCGCCGACCTTCTCGGCAAGTCGCCATTTGGAGGTGAACTTGCCCGATTCATAGTCGACGACGGTGGAGCGTACCGTCCGGCAGATTCGCGCGACCTCGGCTGCTTCCATCACTAGGTCGCCGTCCGGCAGAACGAGCACATCAGCGGCCGGCTGGCCGCCAACCCGCTTGTCGCCCGCCTCCATCAGCTCGGTCACACGGTCGAGGCCGCTGGCGAACCCAACCGCCGATGTCGCAGGCCACCCCTCAGCTTCGGCCAGGCCGTCGTAGCGTCCGCCGCCACCGAGCGCGTCCTGCTGTCCCGAGCTGCCCGAGGGGAACAGCTCGAACACGGTGCGCGTGTAGTAATCCAGGCCGCGCACCAGGTAGGGATTGAGCACGTACTCGATCCCGGCCGAGTCCAGCAGGCGGCGCACGAGAGCCCAATGCGCGGCGCAATCCGCGCAAAGGTGGTCGGTGATACGCGGCGCGTTCGACCTGAAGGGCACGTCTTGCTCGGACTTGCTGTCGAGCAGCCGCAGCGGATTGCGCTCCAGGCGTTGCTGCGAGTCAGGGCTCAGCTTCAACTTGAGAGGGCGGTAGTAGTCCTTCAGCAGCTCGAGGTAAGCGGGACGGCACCTCGAGTCGCCGATGGTGTTGAGCTCGATCCGCAAATCGCCCAGGCGGACCTGCCTGAGCCAGTTCCGCGCCACCTCGATCACCTCGGCGTCGAGGGCTGCGCTCGCGCTGCCTATGACCTCCAGGTCGAGCTGGAAGAACTGCCGGTAGCGGCCCTTCTGCGGCCTGTCGTAGCGAAACATCGGCCCGATCAAATAGAGGCGCGAGGGCTGGGGGCCCTGGTTGAGGCCGTGCTCGAAATAGGCGCGGACGACGCCGGCCGTGGCCTCCGGCCTGAGCGCAAGCTTGCGGCCACCCCGGTCCTCGAACTTGTACAGCTCCTTGGCGAAGGCATCGGTGTCCTCGCCGGCCCTCTCGATCAGCTCGGCGTGCTCGATGATCGGGGTCACGATCTCGTCGTAACCGAATCGTTGCGCGACGTCCCTGGCCGCCTTCTCCGCCTCGCGCCAGTACGGAATCTCTCGAGGCAGGATGTCGCGAACGCCGCGCACGGCCTTGATCGGGTCGGTTCGGGGCATGGGCCTCGATTGTAGGTAGAGATGGGAAACAGGCCGCAGAGACGGGCGCGGCCATTTAGTATCTCTGGCGCAAATGCCAGCAGAAGCCACATCACTTGTGCAGCTGGTTTCGTTGATCCTTGCGGCCCTTGCGCTCGTGATGGGGGCATACCTTTTGGTCATCGGTAGGCGGCCCTGGCGCGAGGAAGAAAGAGAGAGCGTCGCGCCGCGCGTCCGCCTGCTCGGGTTCAGCTACATCCTGGTGTTCGGCTCGGCCATGATCCAGATCGTCACGCAGCCACGTGGCCAGGTTGGCGAAGCGCTGGGTGGCCTCATGGTCATCGGCGGGATGATCGTCATCGTCGTCGTCTTCCTCGAGGCACGGGCTTCGCGAACGGCGGCTGCGCTGGGGCCGAGCCGCTAGCCGAGGCCCTTGGGCGTCGCGCGCCAACCGGCGGCTGCGGTGAGCGCCTCCGAAAGCTCGTCGAGGTGGATGGGCTTGCTCATATAACCGTCAAAACCTGCCCGCAGGCATCGCTCCTGGTCACCGGGGGCGGTCATCGCGGTGAGCGCGATCAGGCGGGGTCGCGTGCCGCGCGGCCAGCGCCTGCAGATCGCCTCCGCCGCCTGCAGTCCATCCATCTCCGGCATCAGCACGTCCATCAGGACAGCGTCGTACGCCTCCCTCGCGACCGCCGCCACCGCCTCACGACCATTCGCGACCACGTCCACGTGATGGCCGAGCTTGGTCACCAGGCGCCGGAGCGTGTTCTGGTTGAGCGCGTTGTCCTCCGCGACGAGCACCTTCAGCACTCCGGGCTCGACGACGGGGTGCGGCTCCGGCGCCACCTCCTTGTGCGCCCCGACCTGGGCCATCACATCGTGGAGCTTGTGTGGCGGCACCGGCTTGGTCAGCGTCGCCTGCACGACCCCGCTGTCCGCAGCACCCGCCTCCTCCGGACCGGGAAGCGACGCAGTGATGAGCACGATCGGCAAGTGCGCCGGTCCGCGCAGTGATCTGAGCGCGATGCAAACTGCGAGGCCGTCGATGGCCGGCCGCCTGTGCTCGATGAGCGCGATGTCGAAGGGCTGCCCGGCCTGCACGAGCGCCAGGGCATCCGCAACGTTGGCGGAGGTGGCCGGCGCACCCCAGAGGTCGGCCTGCAGCGCGAGCACGCGCCGCTCGGTGGCGTCCGCAGCGATGACGAGGATGCGCATTCCCTCCAGTGACTGCTGGGCGACGGCCACCGGGGCGTGCATGACCTGCGTGAGGATCGTGAAGTCGAAAGTGGTGCCCGCATCCGGTCCGGCTTCGACGCCGGCCTGCTCCACCCGCAGCTCGCCGTCCATCATCTCGACCAGCCGGCGGCAGATCGAAAGGCTGACGATCGCCAGTGCGTCGCCAGGCGTATCCAGGTGAGCCTGAGGCGCAATGTCGGCAAGACCGCTGCGCAGGATGCGCGCCGGCACTCCATGCCCGGTGTCGCGAATTCGGAAATGCAGCTCGGTGAGATCGCCTCGGGGCTGGCAGCTGAGCTCGACACCGATACCGCCACGTTCCGTGCGCTCGATGCCTCCGTGCAGCAGGGTCAGCATCACCTGCTCGATGCGGCGCGAGTCCCCGACGATGATGCTGGGAACGTCCGGCTCGGCGCGAAAAGAAAGGTCGAGACTCTTGGCCCCGGCCTCCTCGACGACCGTCCCGAGGCAGGACTCGACGCTGGCCCGGATGTCGAACGGGTGGAGCGCAAGCTCGAAGCCCCCGGACTGGATGACCGCCGCATCGAGCACGTCATCGAGAAGCCTCGCCACTCGATTCGCGCCCGTCTCCACGATCGCCGACAGCTCGCGCTGCTCGCTGGTCGCGGCCGTCGCCGACAGCATGTTGGCGGCGCTGACGATCGCGTTCAGCTCGTTGCGCAGCTGGTGGCCGAAGTCCGCGAGCAAGTCTTCTCGCGCGACGACCGGCCGCATCGGCTCGATGTCCTGCATCGGTATCGGGCTGGCGGGCGGGTTCGTGTCTTCCGCGTCCTCGAGGTCCATGGTGCTCAGTACAGCTGCTCGGCCGGAGGCTGGGCGATGGGTACGAAGATCTCCTCCGCCAGCTCGACTCCGTCCGAGCGGAAATGCTGGACGAAAGCCGATTGCGCGCCGGTGGCGGTGTGGTAACCGATGGCCCGTCCGTCCGCGGAAACACCAACCTGCCGGAAGGCGAACATTTCCTGGAGGACGATCTCACCGTCCCTCAAGCCGAGCACCTCCGCGACGCTGACCACCTTCCGGGCACCGCCGCGCAATCGCTCGGTTTGCACCACGACGTTGATCGCCGACGCGATCTGCGTGCGAATCGCGCGCGAAGGCAGTTCGGTGCCTGCCAAGAGCACCAGAGTCTCCAACCGGTTGACCGCGTCGCGAGGATTGTTGGCATGCAGAGTGCTCATCGATCCGTCGTGACCGGTGTTCATCGCCTGCAGCATGTCGAGGGCTTCGGCGCCGCGGCATTCGCCGACGACGATCCTGTCCGGCCGCATCCGCAGGCAGTTGCGAACCAGGTCGCGGATCGAGATCGCGCCTCTCCCCTCGACGTTCTGCGGCTTGGATTCGAGGCTGATCACATGGACCTGCCGGAGCCGGAGCTCTGCAGCGTCTTCGCAGGTGACGATGCGTTCGTTGGCGG
This sequence comes from Candidatus Dormiibacterota bacterium, assembly GCA_035473835.1. Lineage (GTDB taxonomy): Bacteria > Chloroflexota > Dormibacteria > Dormibacterales > Dormibacteraceae > UBA10449. The sequence continues at coordinate 6,066 of DATINX010000363.1, forward strand.
GGATGAAGCCCGACAGGACATTGAGCAGGGTGGTCTTGCCGGAGCCGGTGCCGCCCGACACGATGATGTTGAGCCGCGTCCGAACGGCTGCGTCCAGGTAGCCGAAGATCGCCGCCGTCGCGCCGCCCGAGCTGACAATTTGCTCGGGGGTCAGCACATCACGCCCGAATTTTCGAATCGTGAGGCACGGACCATAGATTGCGACCGGCGGGATGACGACGTTGACCCGGGACCCGTCCTTGAGCCGCGCATCGCACATCGGCTCTGACTCATCGACGCGTCGGCCGATCGTCGAGACGATGCGATCGATGACGCGGCGGAGGCTGCGGTCGTCCTCGAACGACAGCGTCGTCAGCTCGATCTTGCCGCGGCGCTCGACGAAGATCTGCTCCGGCCGGTTGACCATGATCTCGCTCACGTCAGGGTCGCGCAGCAGCGTTTCGAGGGGGCCCAGACCGATGACCTCGTCGAACAGGATCTCCACCAGGCGGTCCTTGTCGGCGGCCGTCACCACGGCCGCGGGAGGCTTGGCGCGGAAGTGCTCCTCCGTCAACTGGAGCAGCAAGCGCCGGATGCCCATACGGTTGTTGATGTCGATCTGGGCTGTGTGATGCGAGAGGAGCTGCGCGTGGATCTCCGCTTTGGCCGCTGCCAGGGCCGGGCTCAGGGCGAGGACCTGGTCTGATATCTCGGGCGTGAAGGCTTCCGAGGTGACGACTGCTGGTTCGGGCGGTGGGATCGGCGCAGCCGCCGGTGTCGTTACGGGCGTCGCCGTGGCGGGTGGCGGCGCAATCGTCGCCGTCACGGGCGCCTGCTGGTAGCGGCGGTCGAACCGCTCAGAAAGCTTCATCCGCTCCGCTTCCTCAGCGCGACGCTGATACGAAGGCGGGCGCGTACTGCAGCCTTCCGAACCGTGGCGTCGGGTTCGGTCGCAAGCATGCGCATCGCATCGGCGCCTGCCGGATCAGCAATCATCGCCACCGCTCGGCACGCGGCCACTCGAATCTCTGTCTCGCATTGGCGGTCCTGCGCCATTTTGACCAGAAGGGGGGTCTGCAGCGCATCTCTACGCAATCCGCACGCCATCAGCACAATCACTCTTGTCTGGGTTGCACTCGTTCCTCGAACGAGCGATTCGAGATCGATGTCGGAGGCCGCACGGGCCAGCGCCGGCGCCACGCGGTACGCAGGCAGGCGGTCGGCGTGCGCCATCAGGGCATCGGCCGCACGGCGTCCGCCAGCCTGCCCGAGAGCACGAACGGCCACCTCTCGGACCGCTGGGTGCGGATCGTCCAGGAGGTCGGCAAGCCATGGAATCGCGATCGGCAGGCGAAGCGCCCCGCACACCCGCGCCCCGGCGATCCGGACGTCGGGGTCGTCGCTGCCCAAAGCATCGACCAGGTCGTTTTCCAGGCCGCTCCGGCGAAACGTCTGCGTCACTGCAAGCTGAGGCACCAGCCCAGGCCCCGCATGGTCGAGGGCTGCCGAGATCACCTGTGCGGCGGTCACGGCTTCGGCCAGCAGCTCGGCCGCTTTGACGTCCAGGACCACTCGCGGGTCGCCGCCCAGCGCCGTCGTCAGAACCCGATCGATCTTAGAGGCCAGGCGTGCACCCGAAGCCGCCGGCCGGAAGGCGCCCATCCGCCGCGTGGTTCGTCGTGAATCGGGGTCAGGCGATGGTTTGGTGCTCAAACTTGTGCTGCGATGCCGCGGTCGATCTGGGGGGACGTTGGTACATTATCGGCGCTTTGAACGCCCGCGAGGTTCCCCAGGGCTTCGGGGCCGGGGAGCAACGAGCACAGGTGGCTGCGAGCGAGCCCGGGGCGGAACTTCCGTCTGCACTCCTCATCCGCATACGTGTCCTCGAAATGTCGTCGGTGTTCGCAGAGCAGTCCGACGGGGTGCTCCGCGCGCTGGCCCGGCGGATGCAGGCGGTTCCTCTCGCCCCGGGCGATACGCTCCGCCTGGGCGGCAAGGGCGGCGACGTCGTGATTTTCCTCGCGTCCGGCGCGGCTGAGCAGAGCATCACAGACGCCTCCGGCAAGCTGCTGCTCGCGAGACGGCCGGCCCCCGGCGACCTGCTCATCCTCCCCGTCCCCCGCACCGGCGACCGCTACGTCACGAGCATCAAAGGCATCTCCGATTCGATCCTCCTCACCCTGGACCGCGACGGGCTTCTCGCCGGCCTCGGGCAGGATGTCGAGAAGGTGGCGATGGCGCTCGACCGGCTTTGGGAGCAGCAGGTCGCCGCCGCCGCCGCGACGCAGGCCCAGGTCGCCTCGCGGACGTCGGCGCCAATCGTGGCTTTCTTCTCCGCCAAGGGCGGTTCGGGGGTAAGCACTCTGGCGGTGAACACCGCCGCGGCTCTGGCGAGCCGCTTCCCGCGCCAGGTGCTGCTCATCGACCTCTCGGCGCCGTTCGGTCACGCGGCCCTCTACGCGGACCTGGTGGCGACGGGCTCGATCGCCGGGGCGTCGAAAGCAGCGCCCGCCGACTTCGAAAAAAACCTGAGGGGCGCGATCGTCTATCACAAGACCGGCCTCGGGGTGCTCCCCGGAACTCTGCGGCCCGAACAGGTCGACCTGATGACCGCCGACCTGACCGCCCGCGCCCTGGACGTCGCCGCGACGTGGCACCGATTGGTGGTCGCGGACCTTGGGACCTCTCTCGCCGAGGCTGCTCTGGTCGTGATCGAACGGGCCGAACGCCTGGTGGTCGTCGTTCCGCCCGAGATTGCGGCGATGACGGACGCCAGGCGCTCGCTGGCGGTGTTTCGCGACATCATGAACGTGCCGGACAGCCGGCTCGAGCTCGTCCTCAACCAGAGGGTGCCTGGAGCCCCCCTCGACCGCGGCGCCATCGAGTCGATCCTCGGCCACAAGATGTCGCTCACGATCGGGTTCGACGACACCAGGCCCGAGGATTCCACCCTCGCCGGCAGCCTCGTCCTGCAGCGGGATCCATCTTCCCAGGTGTCTCGCGGGGCGACTGAGTTGGCCCGCGGGATCGTTGGAAAGTTGAAACTCGATGCGTAGAAAAGCCGTCTTCCCCTCACCCCTGCTTCGCGGGGGAGCTCCCCATGCGGTCGGAAGCCCAGGCCAGGCCCTGGTCGAGTTTGCGATCGCTCTCCCGATCCTCATCCTCCTGGTCGCGGGAGTGTTAGAGCTGGGACGCGGGTACTCGTTTGCCACGGCCTCGTCCGACGCAGCTCGTGATGGTGCCCGGTACGTGGCGGGCAAGGTAGCGACGACCAACGGCCCCGGCCTGGCGAACATGTGCAGCCTCGTGACAGCAGACCTGGCCGCGGTCAGCTCGAACGTCATCTGTCCGACACAGGTCAACCACGCTCCGCCTTTCGTCGTCGGGGTGGACTACCCGAAGCCGCTCGCTGGGCAGGCGGTGGTCGCGGTCTACTGCGGGACGAGCCTCAACTGCGCGGGATCCGTGACCACCCGGTATCAATCCGAGGTCGACGTGTACGTGTACTACGGCTTCAGCGACCTGAACCTCCTGGGAGGTGGAATCACGATCTCGGGGTCGAGCCGCTCCACAACCTCCTGGTGAGCCACCAGAAGCGAAGTCGGCGCGCGCACCGCGCTGCCGCTCAAGCCCTTGTGGAGTTCGCCCTCGTGGCGCCGGTGGTTCTCCTCATCATCGGCGCCACCGTCGACATGGGACGGGGGATGCTTCTGAACGCGCTGCTGCAAGGGGCCTCCCGGGACACCGCGCGGCAAGCGGCGCTCTCCTACTACAGCGGCTCCAACACCCTTACGCCGGACTGCACCGCCCTCACGACACCGTGTTCGCTGAGCCCGCTTGTCAACGGCGCCCACCAGCTCGACTCGCTTGGGGTGAAGGTGGTTTATCTCGACTCCAATGCGATCTCATCGCCGCCGGCGTATGGCACTTACGTGGCGAACGTCAACCCTCAGCAGCCCGGCACCATCACACTGACGGCCGCCACCGTCTCCAACACTGTCTACGTATTCATCTATGAGCTTGACTCCGCAGCCGGGAATCCCAATCCGCGGTGGAGCTGCCGCACCGCCGCCTGCACCAACGCGAACGGTGCCGCCGTACGCACGGGCGGTCACCAGCGCGCAGTTGTGGACCTGAAGCTCAAATGGCAGCCGGTGCTGGCCAGGCTGCTGGGCATCCCGGCTGTGATCACGTTCAACTCGCAAACGGTCGTCCGGATGGAGTTCTGAATGAGCCGATCGCGGTCGCAGTCCGGCCAGGTGATGGTGTTGGTCGCACTGGCACTACTCGCTCTCATCGGCTCGGCCGCCCTTGTGCTGCTGGCGGGGTCGGTCGAGTGGCAGAAGAACCAGCTCCAGCAGCTGGCTGACCAGGCTGCTCTCGATTCGGCTATGAAGATCGGCGTGGGGTGCGACGCGGCCCAAGCGGCCGCAGTGATCACCGAAGCCGACAACTTCCTGGCCACGCAGCGCACGCGAACCGGGGTCCTGAGCATCGCAGCCGGTACTTGCGCCACGCCGTACACAGGTACCGACACTTTTGGGGGCGGGCTGAGCGCAACGATCCACTATCCGTACCGAGCACACCAGCAGCAGGTGGAGTTGATCCTCACGCTGAATCTGCCGATCTCGTTCGGCGCCGAGCTGGGCAAATCCGGCACGTCGGTCGTCCGGAGGGCCGTGGCCCAGGCCCTGCCCGCGTCGACGTCGGCGATTTCGGCCACCACCATCACCTGCGCCGGCGGCCAGGTGAACGTTGGAGGCAGCGTCTTCGCGCAGAACGTGATCGCCCGCGTCGGGACCTGCGCGCTTTATGCGCATGCTCGGCTGGATGTCGCTTCTGGTACCTATTCCGATCTTGGCAACGTCAGCGTCTACGCGGCGGGACAGACCTGGACGGCGGCTGGGATCTGCCGCGCGGCGTTGCTCACAGGCTCCGCCAGCGCCATCTGCTCAGATGGTTTCGAGCTGACCGGCCATATCGCACCCGTGTGCGCCACCAACGCCACCTCCTTCCTTTCCGCCGGCGACAGAGCGGTCAATCCAAACCCATGCGCGGCGGGCACGGGACCCCAGCCCGTGGCGCCGCGCCCAGCGAACCGGGCACCCGAACCGAATTTGGACCCGGTTGCGGTCGCCACCCTGCAGGGGACGGGCGGCGCTGCATGCACCGCCGGCGGAGTCTATCCGAACATCGTCGTCGGCGGCGTGATCGTCGGCACCGGCCGCGGGCCGGCTCCGATCAGCGACGCCAACGGTTACTACCACTTCAAGCCCAGCTGCTACGGCTATTTGAACGTGAGCGCCTTGACGGGTGGCATCTCCAATGTTCAGATTGGGCCCAAGAGCGCCGTCACGAGCCCGTTGGTGACGCCCACCCTGCCGGTGGCGAGCCAGGCCGGCACGTTGCTGGTGGCGGACATCAGGTCCGGCCCCTCGGGCGTTGCGTTCACCGCACCCGCCGGCTGGGTCCGCGCGAACAGCCGCAACCAGGCCGGCGCATCGCGCACCGAGATCTGGTACTACCCCAACAATCCGGGCGGGATCGTGAGCGCCGCCTTCCGTGTTCCGAACCCTGGCATCGCCCAGCTGTCCGAGTGGAGGAACGTGGTCGCCGCCGCTCCGCTGGACCGGACCGGAACCCTTGGAGTCAACGCCAACCAGGCCTCGGTCACCATCTCGACAGCCGGAGCCACGACGCAGGCGAACGAGCTCGTGATCACCGACATGGGCCCAGGGGTTCAGGCGGCCCAGATCTACACCCGCGGGGCAGGGTGGACCAGTCTGGTCAGCGACATGCCCAACGGATTCGCAGCCGAGTACCGGCTCAATCTCCCGGCAGCTGTAGCCAGCGAGACGGTGACCGTCACCAAGGCCACCAGGTGGTCGGGTGTGATCGCCACCTTCAGAGGAGGCGGGGCCGCGGTTCTCGACCCCGGGTTCTATTACTTCAACGGCTCCGGATTCGCCGGCGGCGGCGGCATCTGCCTCAACGGCGGGATCATGTTGGCGCGCGACGTCACTCTCGAGTTTGTCAACCAGACCGGGTTCTCTTCCGGAACCTGTGCGGTCGGCGGCGGCGCCAACTGTGCGGGAGCATGCCAGCTCGGATCCGCCCCATGCTCGCTCCAGGCTTGTCCGCCCAACGTCCCCGCCGACTCCCCGAGCAACCAGACCTGGTTCGCGGCGCCGTGCTCCAGCGCGCCGAGCCCGCTCGATGCCACCAGCTGCCCCGGGTCGGCATGGTGCCCGGCAGGGGACCGTTCATGCTCCAACCTGCTCGCCTGGGCGGCGCCCGCAAGCACCGGGCAGATCGCGCTCAAAGGCGACGTGATAAAGGCCTGGCTGCTGGGGTCGATCGAGTGGCCGGGTACCTGCACTTACAAGGCAAACGGGACCGCCTCGATCGCTGGGAGCCTGGCCTGCGGGAACCTGACGATCTCGGCCGCCGTCGGTGCGGGAACCGCGGTGGGCAGCGATTCAGGCGTCAGCACCGCCACGGTGGAGGCGGTCCTCGTCGAGTGATTTCCCCAAAAGCGTGTTGGTCCCCGACTTCGAGATGGGGTCGAATCGGGGGCCGTTCGCTCATTATGTGCACCGTGAAAAGCACTATCGACGCCCCGAGAGGTTCCCGTGGTGGCTGCTGAGATCGGCCGCTCGCGCCGTGGGCGGGCTTACATCATCGGTGGCACGATCCTCGCCCTGGCCGCATTCGTCGCCGCCGCGGGAGTGGCGAGCTTTCCCTATCTGTTTCAGCAGCAAAGCGGCGTTAGCGTCGTGGTGGCTCGAAACACGATCACGTCCCGGACCAAGATCCAGGCCGGCGACCTCATGCTCAAGGTCATCAATCCGGCTCCGCCAGAGTCGTTCACGGACGTCAACACCGTGGCCGGCAAGGGCGCCCGGGTCGACATCCCGGCTGGGTCACCGGTCACCGCCAACCTGATCGCGTCGTCATCGGACCTGCTGAGCACGACCGATGTCACGTACCTTCCGATCCCGTCTGGCTACGTGGCCGTGACCATTCCGACCTCGGAACAGCTCGGCGTCGGTGGATACGTGCAGGTCGGTGATCGGATCGCAGTCCTCGCGAGCATCAACACGTCCACCTTCGGAGCGAACCCGGGGCTGGTCGTGGTCCGCACCGTTTTCAAAGACCTCAACGTGATTCGAGTCGGACCCGTCAACACCGACGCGGCCGGCCCTGTAGTCACCAGCAGCCTCACCCTCATGGTCACCGCCTGTGATGCCGAATATATCGACTGGTTGCTGAGCAATGCCGAGCTCAAGTACGAGCTCGAGTCATTCCACGACTACGGCACCGCACCGACCGCGCCCGATTCGACATGTCCCCAGCTGGCGTCGGCGTCCGGCGTTGGTCCAAAACAGGTCGATACGCGGTGGCACTTCACCGCAGGCTGATGTAGCTTGTCGCCTTTTCTGGTCGCCTTGGTTGCGGTCGCCGCCGCCCTCGGTGTGGTTCTGGTGGCGTACGGAATCGTCTCCCGAAATCGAGGAGAGGTTGCGCTCACCGGGCCGAATGCGCGGGTTACCTACCGCACGCTGGCCGACGTTCGCGAGCAGCTCCGCCGCCGTTTCGAGCCGACCGGGGCACCAGTCTGGATCGCCGTGCAGCAGGCTCCCAATCGGTTGGCGGCCGACCTCGCCAGCGCGGACCTTCAGCTGCGTCCCTACGAGTTTCGGATCCTGCAGGTGGCCTCTGCGATCTTGTTTGCGTTCATCGGGTACGCGCGCTTCAACGTGAACCTCGCCGTGCCGGTGCTGGCGGTCGTCGGTTACGTGCTGCCCGCCATCTACCTATCCAACCGGCGTGGTCACCGGCTGCGCGCGTTCGAGGCGGGCTTGCCCCGCGCAATGGAATTGATCGCCAACTCGATGAAGGCGGGGCAGTCTGTGGCCCAATCGCTCGGCGCCGTCACCGAGAACGCACAACCACCTGTGTCGGACGAGTTTCGGCTCGCTCAGCGAGAGGTTGACCTGGGCGCTTCGGTCGAAAACGCCCTGACCAACATGGTCACACGAATCGGCAGCTCCGACCTGAGGCTGATGGTCATGGTGATCACCATCCAGCACGCGGTCGGCGGCGACCTTCCCGCAATCCTGACCACGCTGGCGGACACCATGCGCCAGCGTGCGGAGATGCGCGAGGAGATCCTGGCAGCCACGGCGCAATCCCGGGCCTCGAGCCTGATCATCACACTCCTGCCCGTAGTTGCAGCGGCCTTCCTTTACTTCGTCGTCCCTGATTATTTCCGGCCCATGTTCACCAATCCGATCGGCTGGGTGATCATCGGCCTGGCCGCGGGCCTGCTTGCGATCGGCAACATCATCATCCGGCGGGTGACGGCGATCGCATGAACGCCCTACCTATCTTTCTGGGCCTCGTGGCTGCCATTGGCGCCTGGCTGATCGCGGCTGGAGTCAGGGGTTCTCGAGCAGCCGATGCGGTCACGCTGGCGCGACAGCGCTTGGCTCGCCAAGAGCTAGGGCTGGGACAGAGCGCAATCGCCCTCGAGCTGGAGAGGCCGTTACGCGAGCGCCTTCTCGCCCCTGTGCGCGGCTGGTTCGGACGTCAAGTGAGCCGGGTCACGCCGGTCACCCAGGCCAAGACCTTCCAACGACAGCTGGACTTTGCCGGCAACCCGTTTGGGCTCGACCCTGCCGGCGTTCAGACCCTGCGGATCGCGGCCGCGGCAGCGCTGGGAACGATGGGCACCGCACTCGGGGTGCTCGCGGGCTCACCGCTGGCACTCGGACTGTTCCTGGTCGTCGGCGTCGGCGTCGGCTTCTACCTGCCTATCGTCTGGCTCAATCAGCTGGTTCGCGCGCGCCGCGCTGAATTGGAGACCGCCCTCCCAAACGCACTCGATGTGGTTGCCATCAGCATGGAGGCGGGGCTAGGCCTGGACCGAGCACTCGAACAGCTCGTTCGGCATCAAGAGGGCCCGCTCACACTCCTCGTTGCGCGGGCGCTTCGCGAGATCGAGCTAGGCCGCCCCCGCGCGGATGCCCTCGAAGAGATGGCTACGGCGAGCGGCGTCGAGGATTTCACAGCCCTCATCCGCTCGATACTCCACGCGGAGCGGACCGGCGTGCCGATCGCGCGCACGATCGCCGCGCATGCGGCTCAGATGCGGGTCAAACGCAGACTTCACATTCGTGCTGAGGCCGCCCGGGCCTCGCTGAAGATCCTCCTCCCCACCGTCGGCTGCGTGTTCCCGACTCTCTGGTTGATCCTGCTTGGTCCCGCGTTGTTGGTCGCACTGAGCATCTCGACCCGACACTAGGTCAAGAACGGGTTTGTGCGGCGCTCGTCTCCAATAGTGGTCGCGGGGCCGTGGCCGCTGTAGACGGCCAGATCGTCCGGCAACGTCAGTAGCTTGCTCGTGATCCCCTCCAGCAAAGCGCGGCCGTCCGAGTTGCGGAAGTCCGAGCGCCCGATCGAGCCGGCAAAGAGTGCATCTCCGGTGAACAGGGCGTTCCCGATCCTCAGCGACACGCCACCTGGGCTGTGGCCGGGTGTGTGGGCGACCGCGAACTCCAGGGATCCGGCTGCGTAGGGCACGCCTTCCACCAGGCTTTCCACGTTGCCGATGCGGGGCGCGTCCACTGCGAACTCGCGGCGGAGCGGGCGGCCATCGGTCACCACCTGGCGCTCGGCGTCGTGAACAGCCA
>DATINX010000364.1:0-3550 GCA_035473835.1 Candidatus Dormiibacterota bacterium
CGAGCCGACGCCGTAGTAGGCGGACGGCTGATGGAGCCGGACGAAAGGATAGGCATCGAGCCAGTGACCGCCCGGGCGGTGCCGCCGGTCGACGAGCACGATGTCGTCATGGGACCGAGCCAGCAGCTCGTCTGCGAACGCTATGCCCGATGCGCCGGCACCGACCACGAGGTAATCGGTTTGGATCTGCCCCATCGGCGGGGACGAGTCTAACCGGCTGGTGTATTAACGGGACACTACTCTGCTTCGCCCTGGGCAGAAGGATGGGAGCCATGGCGGATGACTCCAGGAAGATCCAACCGGTCCGTAGCCTCACGTCGAGGATTCCGTCCAAGCTCCGGCTCGACACTCGAGCCTGGCCGCGGAGGAGGCGATAGATTCGGCGAGTGACGAAGCGCCGAGGCGGTCGTTGAGCGCCGTGCCGCTGACGCTGGCCCTGGTCGGGATCGGCCGCTTTTTCTTGGTCGAGCGCCGCCGCGTTGCCTCGAGCACAGGCGCATATCCCTGACCAGCATCTGGGACGAATACCGGCATCTGAAAATTCGATAGCTGTCAGACCGTGTCCCGCGTCCGCTGCGCGCAGCGTTGCGGAATACGGCAAAGGAGGTGGAGTGAGTGAGAAGCGATATCGAAGTGAGAAGCGATATCGATGAGATGGGCTCGATCGACTACCTGGTCATCGAGTTTCCACATGGACGGTTGAGTGGCGAGGGCTTGCCCATGCTCGTTGATCTCGCCGCCCGCGGGATCGTGCGAATCCTGGACCTGTTGTTCATCAAGAAGCTGCCGAACGGCTCGGTCGTGCGGATCGACCTAAAGGGCCTCAGCGGCGAAGACGTCACGCAGCTCGCCGTCTTCGACGGGGCGTCGTCGGGCCTTCTCGACCAGGAGGACATCGACGCGGCGGCGCGTGTCATCGAGCCCGGCAGCATCGCCGGCTTGATGGTGTACGAAAACCGCTGGGCTGCTCCGCTCGCCACGGCTCTGCGGCGCGGAGGCGCCCAGCTCGTGGCCGACGGCCGCATCCCCGTGCAGGCGCTGCTCGCCTCCCTCGATGCGGCCGAGGCTGCTACATAGATTAAGGAGAAGAAGAGATGCCAGGACTGATGCGCGGGATCGCTCGCACCGCAGTGGTCGCCGGCACGGCAACCGCGGTGTCCAACCGGGTCTCCCGGCGGCAGGCCGGCCGCTGGGGTGCCCAGGACCAGCAGCAGCAGGAAGCTGCGTATGCGGAGCAGGCACCGCCCCCGCCACCGGCGGCCGCACCCACAGACAAGTACACGGCGCTGAAGCAGCTGGCGGAGCTCAAGGACCAGGGAGTGCTCACAGAGGCCGAGTTCGCCGCGCAGAAGCAGATCATCCTGTCGAGCTGAAACGGCGAGCGCCTTGTAGGCCGGTTGCCGCGTCCAGGCACCAGGCGTTGCGAGAGCTAGCCGCCGATCAGGCCGTACTTCGGCATGTCCTTTGCGGCCTGCTTCAGCGCCGCATCCGAGACTGCGTGAACTTCGGGTTCGCCGCCCAGCTCGGTCAGCTTGGCGGCGATCATCTTCGCCTGGCCGGTCTTGGCGATCACGCCCACCGCCGCCTTGCCGTCGAACAGTTTGCCGCTGATGCGGTCTTTGTCCCCTTCAGACAGGCCGAGTCCTTTGCGATGCATTGCGCCCAGGACACCTCCACCGACAATCGCGGCGGGCACTCCGACGGGCGTCATCAGCGCCAGCACCAGGCCGATCCCGCCGCCCTTGGCGATGCTTCTCGACCCCATCTTGTGCGTCTTGACGCTGCCGTTGTCATCCAGCACAAGGACGCCCATAGCTCCCAGCTTCACCCTGTCGTCGGACTTGTCCCACACCTTCAGCTGCGCGACCGCCGCATCCGCGGCCGGCTCATCATTGAAGATTGCCAGGACGACGTTCTTACTTTCCTTTTCGCTCAACGGCACCTCCTGCGGCCAGGTCGGTCGACCTGACCGATTTCCCCGGCGGCTACATAGCAGTAACGCGCAGCCCTGCATGTCGCCCCGTGTCACCAACCGAGCAAGGCATGGATAGCTCCAGGGTGGTAGGGCACCTTCCGTTCACGAATCTGTCTAAACCTTCATCACCAGGTCCGCCGGGGTCGCGCACCCATCGCGTGCAATTGCGCCATGAGCCCAGAGGCCCTGACGTGGCACGTGGCGACCGTGGCCGAGGCGCTCGCAGCCGAAGACGTCAAGCCTGAGACCGGGCTGACCGAGAGCGAGGTCCAGGCCCGCCAGGGCAAGTTCGGACGCAACGTCCTCGCGGAAGCGAAGCAACAGCCGAAGTGGCGAGCGTTTGTCCGCCAGTACCGAGACCCGATGCAGATCGTGCTGCTGATCTCAGGCGCCATCTGTCTTTTCCTTCCGGGTCAGCTCGCAGCCGGTGTACTGCTCCTCGCGCTGACCGTCTTCAACGCGGCGCTCGGGCTCAATCAGGAAGGGAAGGCCGAAGCGAGCGTCGCCGCGCTGCAGAAGATGCTCGTCTTGAAGGTCAAGGTCCGCCGCGGCGGAATGATGGCGGAGGTCGACGCCGCCGACCTCGTGCCCGGAGATATAGTCGCCGTCGAGGCAGGCGACGTGATCCCGGCCGACGCCCGGCTGGTCAGCGCGGCTTCGCTCGAGATCGACGAATCCGCGCTCACTGGCGAGAGCACCCCCGTCCCGAAAACGACCGCGCCGGTCGCCCACGCTGACGCGCCGCTGGGCGACCGCACATGTATGGCCTACATGAACACGGCCGTGACCCGCGGCTCGGGACAGTTGCTGGTCACCACCACCGGAATGGGCACCGAGGTGGGGCGCATCTCGGGGATGCTGCAGACGGAGCAGGCAATGGTGACTCCGCTCACCAAGCAGCTCGACCGGCTGACCAGGCAGATCCTGGTCATAGCGGGCTGCGCGCTGATCGTCTCGATTGGTCTCGGCTTGATCCGGGGCAACAAGTTCAGCACCCTGTTCCTGACCGCCGTCGCGTTTGCGGTCTCCGCCATCCCGACCGGCCTCCCAGCCGTCGTGACCGCGATTCTGGCGAAGGGCACGTCGACTCTCGCGTCAGTGGGCGCCATCATGAAGCGCCTCCGCTCGGTTGAGACCCTCGGTTCGACCTCGGCGATCAACTCCGACAAGACCGGCACGTTGACGCTGAACCAGATGACGGCCGTGCGCATGTTCGTGGCTGGACGCCAGTACAGGATCGAGGGCTCAGGCTATTCGACCGTCGGTCAGATCACCCGGGTGGCGGGCAGCGATGGGGCCCTCGACCCGTTCCTCATGCCGATGGTGCTGGCGTCCGACGCCGTCGTACGCGACGGCCAGCTGGTCGGCGATCCAACCGAGGGGGCGCTGGTCGTCCTCGCCGAGAAGGGCGGGATCGACGCCGAGGAGACGCGCAAGGCTTACCCACGTATAGCAGAGGTTCCGTTCGACGCCGCCTACAAGCTCATGGCCAGCTTCCACAGGGTGACCGACGATGGCGGAAAGCCGGTAGTGCGCTGCTACGTCAAGGGCGCGCCCGATCAACTCCTCGAGCGG
>DATINX010000365.1:0-4859 GCA_035473835.1 Candidatus Dormiibacterota bacterium
CGGCCGTCTGCGCAGCTGCGGGTACGGTTTCACCGCCAGGCGCAACCTGGCTTTTGCATACCTGCCGATCGAGCTCAAGCCGGGTGGGCAGGTCGAGGTGGAGGTGTTCGGCCAGGTGGTCCCGGCGCTGATCACCACCGATGCGGTCATTCAGCGCGCGCATGTCTAAGGCTGACGATGCGGTCGCGCGGGTCGAATTCCTGAAGGGCCTGGATCCGAAGGTGTCGCCACTGTCGGGAGGCCTCACCAACGAGAACTATCTGGTCGAGGCGGGCGGATCGCGATATGTGGTCCGCATCCCGGGGCAGTCGACCGAGCTGCTGTCGATCGACCGCGCAAACGAGGTGTACAACACACGCGCGGCGGCCACCACCGGGATCGGTCCGCAAGTGGTGGCAGTGATCCCGGAGCTCGAATCCATGGTCCTGGAGTTCATCGACGGCCCCACCATGTCGGCGCCAAAGCTGCAGTCGCGGGAGATGGCCGGGCGAATGGCGGCGTCGTTTCGCCGCCTGCATTCGGCGCCTCGCTTCCTCCACGACTTCAACATGTTCCGGCTCATCGAGAGCTACCTCGCGATCGTCGACGCGCACCAGGTCACGATCCCAGGCGACTACCGCGACCGCTTACCCGCGGTCGCAGCGATCGAGCGCGCCGTCGCCGTCGGCTCACTTCCCGCCGTGCCCTGCCACAACGACCTGCTGTGCGAGAATTTCATCGATGACGGCGACGCGCTGCGCATCGTCGACTACGAGCTGAGCGGCAACAACGACCCCTGCTTCGACCTCGGCAACACCGCCCAGGAGGCCGAGTTCGACGACGAGCTGCGGGCGGCGCTCTGCGAGGCATATTTCGGCAGGGCTGATGCCCGACAGCTCGCACGGATGAACCTTTTCGCGCTGATGTCCGACGTGGGCTGGACTTTGTGGGGAGCCATCCAGGCGAAGATCTCCGCGATCGACTACGACTTCAAGGGCTACTACGCCACGCGATGGGAGCGCGCGGTGAGTGCGATGGAATCCGAGCGGTTCCAGGGCTGGCTGTCAGAGGCGACGCGCTGAAGGTCAGCTGAGGCCGATGATCTCTCCGTCGTCGTCGATGTCGATGTGCGCCGCCGCCGGGTTCGATGGCAATCCCGGCATCGTCCTCATGTCGCCGCAGATCGGGTAGATGAAGCCCGCGCCGACGGAGGCGCGGACCTCGCGAACAGGCAGCACCCAACCCGTCGGGGCACCTTTGAGAGTGGGATCAGATGAGATCGATAGGTGTGTCTTGGCGATGCACACGGGCAGCCGGCCGAAACCGTTGCGCTCATAGGAATCTATCTGCCGGCTGGCATGGAGGTCGTACTCGACTCCACTCGCCCCGTAGACACGCTTGGCCACGGTCTCGATCTTCTCTTTGAGCGTGGCGTCGTCGGGATAGAGAAAGGTGAATTTGTTGGGCTCAGCAGCCGCCTCGGCCACCGCCTCGGCGAGCTCGACCGCACCCCTGCCGCCATCGGAAAAGTGGTGGCAGACCGCCGAACGCACGCCCAGCTCGGCCGCGAGCTCGCGGATGGCGGCGTGCTCGGACGCATGGTCGGTAGGAAATGCATTGATCGCGATCACCGGGACTACGCCATGGATGCGGATGTTCTCGACCTGCTTGCGAAGATTGGCGGCGCCGGCACAGACGTCGTCGGGGTTTTCCCGAATCATCTCGGGCGGCAATGGCTTGCCGGCCACGACCTTGAACCGGCCGGAGTGCACCTTGAGCGCGCGCACCGTCGTCACGATCACCGCCGCGTCAGGAACCAGCCCGGACGCGCGGCACTTGATGTTGAAGAATCGCTCGGCGCCCATGTCGGCGCCAAAGCCTGCCTCGGTGACCAGGAAATCGCCTGTCCGGATGCCGATGAGGTCGGCGATGACGGATGAGTTGCCGTGGGCGATGTTTCCGAATGGCCCAGCATGCACGAGCACCGGAGTTTTCTCGAGCGTCTGCAGCAGGTTGGGCTTGATCGCCTCGCGCATGATCACGGTCATCGCACCGGCCGCGTGGAGCTCTTCAGCTGTGATCGGCTTGCCCTCGGTGGTGTTGCCGATGACGATCCGCCCTAGCCGCCGGCGCATGTCCTGAAGAGAAGTCGACAGCGCGAGCACGGCCATCACCTCGGAGGCGGCTGTGATGTCGAAGCCGGTTTGCCTGATGACGCCGTCCTCGCGCTGGCCGAGTCCGACGATGATGTTTCGCAGCACACGATCGCTGACGTCGAGGACGCGTCGCCAGGTGACCGAATGACGGTCGACATGAAAGAAGTCGTCGTTCTGGTGGACGTGGTTGTCGATCATCGCCGCGAGGAGGTTGTGGGCCGCGGTGACCGCGTGCATGTCGCCGGTCAGGTGCAGGTTCAGACGCTCCATCGGCACGACCTGGCTGTAGCCGCCGCCGGCGGCCCCACCCTTGATACCGAACGTCGGACCCATCGACGGCTGGCGGATCGCGACCGTCGCCTTCTTGCCGATGTGCGATAGCGCCTGGCCGAGGCCGACGGTTGTCGTCGTCTTGCCCTCACCGAGCGGTGTCGGCGTGATCGCTGACACCACCACGTACTTCGCCTTCGGCCGGTCCGCAAGCTCCTCGATCGCATCGAGCCGGATCTTCGCGACGTCATAGCCGTACGGCTCGAGGAGATGCGGACCGATGCCCATCTTCACCGCGACGTCGGCCATCGGCAGCAGCTGCGCGCGGCGCGCGATCTCGAGGTCCGTCGGAAACGTCACCGCCATCTCGTCCTCCTCATGTCCTCACCAGCCGCGCCAGCGTCTCCCGGCGCCACGTTTCGGTGGCCTCGATCTCGTTGAACGTGAAGAAGTGCAGGCCCAGCACCTTGCGCTCGTTGGCGGCCAGCTCCGGCAGCAAGCCGGCCACGAAACGCTCGGGGTCGTAGCCGCCGGGCTGGACCATCCGCATGAACCAGTTCGAATGCCCGCGCAGGAACCGGGCCGAGTCGGCCAGGCCGATGCGCGTCGAGACCCGCAGGAGCTTCGCGGGCTCCGCGACGCCAGCAAGCCCCACGTAGATGGGCAGCTGCACGCCGCGGCGCCTGACGCGCGCAACCCATTTCTTGACCACGCGCGGGTCGAAGCAAAGGTTGCTGACGATGTAGGTGGCCGAGCGCCGCTTGTCCCACATTGCCTGGATGGTGAGGTCGTCCTCGATGAAGCTGTGACGCTCCGGATAGCCGGTGACGCCGATCTCCTTGAGGCCGTGGGGCAGGGCCGCAATCGCGGCCAGCAGCGTCACCGAGTCCGGGTATCGCCCGGCCGGCTCCTTGGCATCGCCCGCGACTATGAAGACATCCGTTCCCAAGGCGGCGACCCTGGCCAGGACTTCGCGCAGGTGGGCCTCGTCGCGAATGAGCCGCGCCGAGACGTGCGGGACGACCTGGTAGCCGTGTTTCGCGAGGCTTTCGGCCAGCGAGATCGTGGCGTCGATGCCCTTTCGTGGCGAGGCCGTGATGGTGATGGTGACCTCTTTGGGCACGTTGGCCAGCACCAGCTCTTCGACCCCATCGGTGGGCAGGACCTCGTATCGAGGCGCCCGTAGGAAGGCGATCAATCCGAGGCGGCTGGCCTCGTCGGTGAGGCCGATACGCCCCAAAAGCCGGCCGGGCGACGACGGTCCGGAACGCGTGCGCCCACTCACCACGATCTCCCTCGATGTCGCACTATACGGCACTGTCGCGCCATGCGCAACGCCTTCCCGGGGGGCGTACTCGAGAATCAGGCCCGCGGCCAGCGGACCGGCAGGATCACGTTGCGGTCGAGTGGGGTGCCCTCGCGGCCGGAGTCGAAGCCG
Organism: Candidatus Dormiibacterota bacterium; assembly: GCA_035473835.1. Lineage (GTDB taxonomy): Bacteria > Chloroflexota > Dormibacteria > Dormibacterales > Dormibacteraceae > UBA10449. Next base: position 3,844 of record DATINX010000365.1, read on the forward strand.
CCGACCGGCACGTTGCCGGCCAGCTCCCGATGCAGGCCCGCCAGCTGCGCGGGCTCGACCAGCTTCTTCAGCGGCCCGTCGGGTCCGTCATGGTCGACCATCGTGCAGGCGACGGCGAGGACGCCGTCGCCGGCTGAGAACAGCTCGACGACCCGGGCCTGGCACGGCCAGTCGACGATGGCCGACGTAGTGACCTCCCAGAACCCCCCTCCGCGGTTGTCGCGACGGCGGCGGACCACGTTGGCGTGGATGTGGCCGTTGAGCCAGAGCACCACGTTGCCTACGCCGTGCACCATCTCCAGCAGCTCGTCCGCATCGATGGAGCGCGGCCCGCCGGCTCTTCTCCTGTTGCCCATGGTGTCGAGCGTGTGATGCGAGACGATCACCACCGGCCGGTCGCGAACCTCCTCGAGGCGGCGCACGAGCCAGCGCACCTGGTCCTCGTCGATGCAGCCCTCGGCCCCGCCTGCGGCGCAGACCGTATCGAGGACGACAAACCTCACCGCCGGCGTGTCATGGACGTAGTAAGCAGTCCCCTGGTACCGATTGCGGGACGCGAACCCAAGCGCACCCGCGACGAATTCAGCGCGCGTGAACGGACCGCGATGCGCGTCCGGGGTCACCGGCAGGTCGCGACCGGCCATGAACGCCTCCGGCCGGCGCACGAAGATCTCCAGCGCTGCATCGCGGTCCAGGCCGTCGGGCATCTCGAAAGGCTTGTGGAAGCCGACCATCGCGGCCGCCAGCGCGGGCGTGACCAGACCGACACCCTGGCTCACCTCTTCGTGGTTGCCGCGGCAGCCGATCCAGGGCACACGAAGCCCGGCCGACGGAAACGGCCGGAGGGCGCGCTCCAGCAATCCCGGCAGGTGCGGGAACCCGTAGGCCGCTCGCATCAGGTCCTCACCTTTCGCGGCACCGTCAGGCTTCCAGAAAGAGTCGTCCGGCCAGCCGGGCGCCTGCACGCCCTCGTATCGCTCACCGCCAGAGTCGGCGCGGACCTCGCCGCCGTCGAG
>DATINX010000366.1:0-2033 GCA_035473835.1 Candidatus Dormiibacterota bacterium
AGTCGGAGGTTCAAATCCTCTCACCCCGACCAATTCTTTCCGCTACTTTCTGAAACAGTCCTCTGACCCGCCTAACTCGTTCGGACGTTCTGCGGACGGTCTGGGCCCCGCAGGCCCGTCGTCCCTGAGGGCGAGAGCCCGCGACGCCTAATGAACCGAGTGATCCGCATGTCGTTTCTGATCCGCAGGGCCGCGCCCTCGAATTCGTCGTCCGGCGCTTTTCCGACCTTTGCGTTGCGAGTGCGGCCGTGCCGACGAACGCCACAACAGAAAAAGGCTCGGTGGTTTTCAGCAATCTGCGTGTGCCTAATTGGTGTAGCATCGCGGCATTAGTTTGGAAGGAGGCGTCACGATGAAACGACTCACCCCGTTGTTGATTGCAGTTGCAATTCTGGCTGGCGTTGTTGCCTTCACCGCGCGGGCGCCTCGACACGCCGCGGCTCAACAAGCCGTGCCGATCTTCGTAACCGACATTCCCTCCGGATACCGCGACTGGAGGTTGATCTCGGTGGCCCATGAAGAAGGCGACCTTCACAGTTTTGGGTAGTGTCCTACCTCGTGGTGTAAATCCGGGCGGTTGAGGACGGGGTGGTCACCGCGGATCTCCGTTACGGTTGGGTTGCTCAGACACCGACCATGACGGAGGAGGCCCGCGATGACCGAGGAGAGGATGGCACTGTTGGAGTTCGTGCGGAAGAGCGGCGAGCCGGACTTCCTGCGCGAGCTGCTGCAGTTCACGGTGCAGCGCCTGATGGAGTGCGAGGTCGAGGGGCGTTGTGGGGCGGCCCGCCACGAACGCACCGAGGACCGGACGAACAGCCGCAATGGCTACCGCGAGCGCCAGTGGCAGACCCGCGTGGGCGCCCTCGAGCTGAAGATCCCCAAGCTGCGGCAGGGCACCTACTATCCGAGCTTCCTGGAGCCGCGCAAAGCCTCCGAGAAGGCCCTGGTGGCCGTCGTGCAGGAAGCCTACCTCCACGGCGTCAGTACCCGGAAGGTCGATGACCTCGTGCAGGCCCTGGGGCTCAGCGGGATGAGCAAGAGCCAGGTCTCGCAGCTCTGCCAGGACATCGACGAGCGGGTGCACACGTTTCTCGGCCGGCCGCTCACCGGCGAGTGGCTCTACCTCTGGCTCGACGCCACCTACATCAAGGTCCGCGACGCCGGCCGGATCGTGACCAAGGCTGTAATAATCGCCACCGGAGTGGATCGCGAGGGCCGCCGCGAAGTGTTAGGGCTTGGCGTGGGGCTGTCCGAAGCGGCCCCCTTCTGGACGGACTTCCTGCGCGATCTCGTGCGGCGCGGGCTCACCGGCGTCCGGCTGATCATCTCCGACGCCCATGCGGGGCTCAAACAAGCGATCGCCCAGGTCCTCGGGGCGACCTGGCAACGCTGCCGGGTCCACTTCATGCGCAACTGCCTGGCCCACGTCTCCAAGGGCCAGCACGACGTCGTCGCGGCGGCGATCCGCACCGTTTTCACGCAGCCGGATCGGCGCACGGCGGGCACGCAGTGGCGGCAGGTGGCCGAGTCGCTGCGCGTCCGCTTCCCCAAGCTCGCCGCGCTGCTCGACACGGCCGAGGATGACGTGCTGGCCTTCATCCAGTTCCCCGTCGCACATCGCGCGAAGCTGCACTCGACGAACCCGCTGGAGCGGCTGAATAAGGAGATCAAGCGCCGGACGGACGTCGTGGGCATCTTCCCCAACGAGGCCAGTATCGTCCGTCTCGTCGGCGCCCTGCTGCTCGAGCAGAACGACGACTGGGCCGTGGCCCGGCGCTACATGAGTCTGGAGACGCTGGCAGAGGCGGCGACGATCACGACAGAGCCCGCGCGGCCGGCACTGCCGGGCCGAGCGGCGTAACGACGTGGAGATCGGCGGCGATCACCCTCGCACCGGACTTACACCACTTGACGGGACACTACGTTGGCGAAGCTCTACTACGAGCGCGCAAAACGGGTAGAGCTCGCTGCCTTGGGGCGACTGTGTCGGTACTTTGGTTGCCCTGTGGGGGATTTGCTGGAGTGGGTTC
>DATINX010000367.1:0-1995 GCA_035473835.1 Candidatus Dormiibacterota bacterium
CGCGCCGTTGGAGACTACCCCGTGGCGTCCCACCCTTTCCCCCCTCAGATTAGCCCAAGCCGGGCTTCCCAACCTAGGGACATGCTGAGAGTCCGGCTGGGCGAAAATCGACCCGGAATCTCAGACGCAGTCGGTCAGCGCAAACTTCGCCGGCGCCACGTTGATTGAAAAATTTCCACCGGACGGTGTGGCGACGATCAGGCGGCTTCCATCGGCAGCATCCGTCACCGACTCCGTCGCGGCTCCGGAGGTCGTGACGTCGCCGGTCACGTGCCTCGGGACGTAGACGACGGTGGCCGCGTCGCCGGGCCGCCCGTTCGCTCTGAGCGAGAACGCTCCCGTCGCGCTGTCGTATTGATACGTAAGGCGCGAATCGGCGGACGCGCGAGGGTACACGCGAGACAGTAGGAGCTGGCGCGGGTAGCGAATGCATCCGCCGGAGGGCATCGGTGTGACGCCGCTCTCCGGCGCTGCGTAGACGCCCCAGGCGTTGTTGCCTCCGTTTTCCTTCCACGTCCAGAACGCAAAACCCGTGAGGTGGCGCTCCTGCTCACGCAGCTCGCTGGGCAAGATCACACCGTCCCACTGGGGGTCGTTGCCGAACTCGGTTACGAATAGAGCGGCGCCGATGACCTTCGCCTCGCGCTCGGCCAGGCTGTATGTCTGGTCGTAACCACCCCACGGATAGCCTGCCTGGTCGGGCTTCTGCCCCGCCAGGGCGTCGAACGTGTAGCCGTGCGTGTACGCGTGCATCCCGAGAACGAGGTTCGGGTACGAGCTCACCGGCAGCCCCAGGTGCGTAGGGAAGTCTGTGATCTCGCGCAGCAGGCCGGTGTCCAGGAAGATAAGGTGGCGCTGGTCGCGCACGCCGAGGTCCCGGTACCCGCAGATGGCGGGCAGGAAAAACCCGGTCCAGCACTGCAGGCCGTCATGCACGCCGGTGATGGCGTCGACGACGCGCCTATAGAAAGGAAAGAGAAGCAGGTCCTCGAAGCCGGGCGGGAGGTTCCAGCCTTCAAGCGGCTCGTTGAAGATGCTGTAGCCGGCGACCGTGCTGTCGCCCTTGAACCGGTTCGCAAGCTGGGCCACCGCGGAGATGTATTCGTCCTGGATGCCCGAGCGGTTGTACCAGAAGTTGGTGTCTGCTTCGAGGACGGCCGGATTCGCCTCACGCTGGCTCGCGTAGTCCTCGGAAGGGAATCCGTCGGTAATGGTCGCCCAGGCCGGCGCGCCGGTCTTGTAGCGGAGGTTCACCTTGCTGCCGCCGGGAAGCGGCGGGCTGTTCGGCCGTCCGACGTAGCGCGAATAGGCGTTCTGGTGGAGGTCGATGATCACGTAGATGCCGAGCGGCCGCGCCCAATCGACGACCTGGGCCACGCGGTCGATGTACATCTGGTTGAACTGGCCTCGCGACGGCTCGAGCAGGCTCCAGGAGAGAGGCAGCCGGAGCGAGTTGAAGCCGAGTGCCGCCATGTCGACGAGGTCCTGACGGCAGAGGGGAGGCACCGGCATGGTGGGCGAGTTGTCGGGACACCGCCCGTCGTAAGCCGCCGGGTCGATCGGATAGAAGGGTGGGGCGTCGATTTCGGCGGGATTGGCGCTGGACCAGAAGTCGATCAGGCTGGCGGGGATAGCCCCGTGCAGGAGGACCATCCGGTTGCGATCGTCCGCTATATACGGCAGCGCGCCTTGTGGATGCTCAACGTGCAGCCACGGAAGGGCGCCTTGCGGTGCCACGGACGACGTCGCCGGCGGCGGCGTGAGCCTCACGATCATCGAGACCAGCACCGCGCCGGGATACGTGATTGCCGCCAGCACGACGACGAGCAGCACCGCCGTCGAGCGCCACAGGTAGCGCGGTGCCCTCACGACGCAAGGAACCAGTAGGCGGCACCGCCGGCGAGCGCGGCGAGCCCGGCGATGCCGGCTGCAAGACCGAGCGCGGCTGCAAATGCGCCTGTCAGCTCTCCTTTCGATGATCGGATGCGCAGGAGG
>DATINX010000368.1:0-9932 GCA_035473835.1 Candidatus Dormiibacterota bacterium
TGAGCTTGCCAACGAGGCTATCCGCACTCCTGGCGCGATTCGCTTAGACGTCGGCCAGCCCAACTTTCCCACTCCCAAGCACATCAGCGAAGCCGGCAAGCGTGCCATCGACGAGAACAAGACCTACTACACGCACACTCAGGGCCTCATCTCGCTGCGCGAGAAGCTGGTCGCCAAGCTCCAGCGCGTGAATGGCATCACGATCACGCCCGACCGCATCGCATGCGCACCGGGCGGCGTGGGCGCGCTCGCGGCCGTGTACGGCGCGGTGCTCGAGCCAGGTGACGAGGTGCTGATGGCCGACCCCGGCTGGCCCAACACCCGGCTCATGCTCACCTGGGTCTCGGCGACGGGAGTCTTCTATCCCTGTCGCGCCGCCGACGGATTCCAGCCGGACATCGACGCCATCGAAAGGCTAATCACGCCGCGCACGAAGATGCTGCTGATCAACAGCCCCAACAACCCCACCGGCGCCGTTTATCCGACCACGACGATCGAGCGCCTCATCGACCTCACCCAGCGACACAACCTCTGGCTGCTTAGCGACGAGTGCTACGACCAGATCATCCTCGACGGCTCGTGGACTAGCCCCGCGCACCTCGCGCCTGACGACCCGCGCATCGCCAGCGTGTTCACGTTCTCGAAGTCCTACTCCATGACCGGCTGGCGCATCGGCTACGTCGCGGGCTCGGCCGAGCTCATCGACACCGCGACCAAGGTCCTCGAGTCCAACTCCTCATGCGTCTCGACCATCAGCCAGGTGGCCGCGGAGGCCGCGCTCGACGGCCCCCAGGACTGCGTCGGCGAGATGGTGGCCGCCTACCGTCACCGACGCGACCTCGTCGTCGACATCCTCCGCGAGGCGGACATGCTCATCAGCGAGCCCACCGGCGCCTTCTACTGCATGGCCGACATCTCGCGCAGCAACATGCACGCCCGCGACTTCGCGTTCAGGCTCCTGCGGGAGCGGGGCGTCTCGGTCGCGGCTGGGACCGCCTTCGGAGAGGTGGCCGCCGGCGCTGTACGGATCAGCTTGGCGAGCTCGGACGCCGATCTCCGGGAGGGCGTGGGCCGCCTGGCCGAGTTCGTCAACCAACTCGATTGAACCTGCTACTCCGACCCGGCCCTTCGCGCCACCCTCCCCACGGCGTGGGGAGGCGAAGGGGTTGCCAGACCTGGGTCCGTAACCCTACACTTCGGCCCGCGTTGAGACTGTCGTGCAGCTGCTGACACCGTTCCTGAAGCTGGCAGTTAGGAATCTCGGCCCGGGACGGCTTCGACTGGCCATCCTGCGGTTTGGACACGGCCTAAACCTCTTCTAGATCGCCGGGCCCCTCCGTTATCGTTAGCCCGGCCTCCGGGCTCGCCCATGCGCCCCTTCCTCAGGTCGTCCGCACCAATCCTCCTGGCCATCCTGGCCCTCCCTCCAGCCTCAATCGCATATTTCTGGCTGGGGGGATCACAGCTGCGAGCCCACTGGCAATTTTTTCTGTATGCCGGTCAGGTCTGCGTGCTGGCCTTCGTTGTGCTGCTCGGCGCAGCTCTTCTATTAGCGTCGTCGCGCCGGCGCAAACCAATCGACGAGAATGCGAACGAGCGGATCGCGACCACGCTCCTGTTTGGGATGGCTTTCGGGTTCGACTGGTTCACCTTCGGCCAGGCGACCATATGGCCCGTGGTAAGCCTGCTTGCGACCGCCGTCGGGATCGGCTGGCTGCTGGTCTGGTCATCGCCGCGTCTCAGGCGCACGCGATTCACGATCAGCTACGTCATCCACTGCCCTCCCAACATCGTCTTTCCGTTTATCAGCGACCAGCGCAACCTGCCGCGATGGTGGTCGGAGTACCGATCCGTGGAGATGCTGACTCCTGAACCCGTCGGATCGGGAAGCCGGTTCCGCTCGCACACACTCATCCCACCGGACGGCAAGGAGTTTGTCGGCGAGTCCGAGATCCTCGAATTCGAACCGAATCGCCGAATGACGTCCCACGCGACGAGCGTGTCTCGGCCCAATCAGGGCGAGTACACGTTCGACCCGTTCGAGGCCGGCACCCGTGTCGTGTATCGATTCGATCTCGAGCACAGCTACAGCAACGCCGCGCTCGGGGTGACATTGATCCGATTTGCTTCGACCCGCCTTCTGCGGACCTCGCATGAACGCGCTCAGGCGAGAATCAAGCAGATCCTCGAGGCTTAACTTCTCTGGAGCAGGGCCACCGATTCGATGTGGTACGTCTGCGGGAACATGTCGACGATCGTCGCTCGCCGGACGCGGTAGCCGCCGCGAACCAGGGCGATCAGGTCGCGCGCGTGTGTGGACGGCTCGCACGAGATGTAGACGAGCCGCTCCGGACCCAGGCGCAGGATCTCGGCGATGGCCGCGGGCTCGCAGCCGGCACGGGGCGGATCTAGAATCGCCACCGCGTGCCGGCCGAGACGAACCTGACGCAGTGCCGTCTCCACCTTGCCCGGCAGGTACTCCACCTTTGCCGCGTTGATCCGCCCATTCAGCCGGCCGAGCTGCACCGCAATCGGGTTCTCCTCCACCGCGGTCACGCCCGCCGAGTTGCGCGCGACCGCGACCGAGATGGTGCCGATGCCCGCGTACAGGTCGAGCACGCGCTCGTTGGTGACGTCGCCCAGCATCTCGAGCGCCGTCTCATAGAGGACGAGCATCTGCCGGTAGTTGGTCTGCACGAACGTGTCGCTGCGGACGCGAAACGTCATGCCCGAGAAGTCCAACGACATTGCGTCGTCGAGCAGGACCTGGTCCGGCAGCAGCTCGGCCACGCGGTGCGCGAACTCTTCGCGCGGCCATTTTGGCTCGCGTCCCTTGTGGCGAATCCGCCAGAGCAGCCCGCGGCCTTTCGGCTCGATGGTGAGCAGCAGGTTCTGCAGATCGGTGAGCTTCAGCTCATTGGCGGCCTGCCCGAAGGCGGGCAGCGCCGACTCGATGCGCAGGTCGTGGATCGGGCAGGTGTCGATCGCCACCAGCGAATGTGAGCGCAGCCGGTGAAAGCCGAAACGCCACCCGTTCGCGGTCGGCACGGCTTCGAACTCGCCGCGGATTCGATAGCGCCACGGGTCGTCCATGCCCAGCACCGGGGCGTCGGGCGGCAGGCGCAGCCCGGCTCGCGTCCACGCCTCCTCGACGACCTGGCGCTTGAGCTGCAATTGGTACGAGTAGTCCGCGTGCTGCAGCTGGCAGCCGCCGCAGACACCGAAATGCGGGCACTTCGGCGCCACGCGATGTGGCGACGCCTCCACGACGCTGGTCGTGTTGGCCACCGCCACGCCGCCCTGCTTGCCGCGAGGCTCCGCCTCGACCACCTCTCCCGGCAGCGCGTAGTTGACGAGCCACACCTTGCCGTCGTCGCGCGCGATGGCTGCGCCGCCGTGCGCCGGCGACACCGGGCGCAGGATCACCGGCGCCACAGGGACGTCGGGTCGGGCGAAGGCTTGAAGTCCGCCGCCTCGACCACCTCGGCGGCGTCAGCGAAGCCCTCCGCGACCTTGTCCGGCTGGTGGGCGTCGCTCCCGAACTGCACCGCCTCGCCCCCGACCTCCCGCCACCACCGCAGGACGGTCGGGCCCGGGCACAGGGTGCGGCCGCGCGTCGTGTTCACCTCCAGCACGCGCCCGGTGTGGGCGGCTGCGGTCAGGATCGCCCGGATCTCGGCCTCGTAGTCCTCCTCTCGGTATGGCGCCGCGCCCTCGACCCAATAGCGCTTGGGGTAGTCGAGGTGAGCGAGCGTCTCGAAGGGCTGCCCGCTGTCGACCATCGCCAGCGTCTCGCGAAAGTACTCGCGTACCGCGGCCGGGAAGTCGATGTCCGGACGGTCGCGGAACTGGCTGGCGTCGAGCAGCTCGCCATCCACCCGTATGCAGTGGATGGAACCGTGCACCCGGTCCAGCACGCCCGCGGCCAGGATGGCGGCCGTCTCCTTCGGGAACCAGTGGGGCTCGCCCAGCTCGACGCCGGTGTAGATCCGCAGGTCTTTGAACCGGGCCCGGCAGCGCTCCACGGCCTCCAGGTAGCCCTCGATGTCCACTGGGTGCTGGCCGGGGTGGACGAGCGCCCAGTCGGCGTGCTCGGTGAAGGCGATCGCCGGAAGGCCGACTTCGAGGGCTCGCTCGCAAGAGCGCTCCATGTGGCCGATGGGCGCGTCCCACGACCATTCCGAGTGCACGTGGAGATCGGGCGGCAGGGGCACCCGACAAGGCTACCGGGACCGGCCTGGCTACAATGCCCGGAGGTTGGGGTATGTGGTGCTCGTCTCGAGCTGTCTGTTTGGCGTCGCCCTGTTCGCCGGCGGCCTGTACCTGGTGGGCCACAGGACGCCTCCGTCGTGGATGAAGGGCGGCTGGCTGTTGCCGCTGAACCGGGTCACTCCGCGCATCAGCCACCTCCAGGGCTGGGCGGTGCTGGCGATCGGGACCTCGATCATCGCCATGGGCCTCGCGGCGCTGCTGCAGGAGATGGGCGGGGGCGTCCTGGTGCTCCTGGGGATCGCCGCCTACGTGGCCGGGCTCGGCCTCTACGCGTACAGCACCTACCTGTCGCGGCGGAGGGCCGCCTAGCAGCTCGATCGGATCGCTTCAGGGCAGACGGCTACGACACCTCCCGAGGCATCGACCATGACACGCCCATCCAATGGTTTCGCGAGCTGGACAGTGACCGATCGAACACGGTCCATCTCGTTGCAGGAGACGGGCCCACCCTGCGAGCGGCCTGGAAACGACTGCACCGCGACCGCGACGGCCGCCGGCGACTCGGCGACCACAGCGGTGTAATCCTCCGCGCAGACCCCGTCGGGGGGACCGCCCGGAAAGCTGAATGTCGCCACCCGCCCCGTCGCGCTGACGGTGGCTGAGCCCCCGATCGAGGCAGCATGGACTCCCTTGCCCCAGAAGGCCAACTCTGGCAGCGCCGGGTAGGCGATCTCGCCAACCGCTCCGCCCGCGGTGAACAGCCACGCGGACATGCTCGCCAGGCCCCGATCGGTGCGGAACCCGAACGTCCCGGGACGCCCCGCCGTGACCGAACAGGCCTGGGCGGAGCCGGTGGCCGCGTGGCCACTCGCCGCGACCGCTTCCGCCTCCGAAATGGCCGGATAGGCGACCGTGGTGCCGTCGGTCCATGTGGCCGATGCGGTGGTTGGCCCATCCGCCGCCGGCTGGAAAGTTGGCGTCAGCTTGCAGCCATGGGGCGTGAGCGAATCGCCGATCAGGACGATCGGGCGCGGGACCTGGCCGGCCGGGAACTCCTTCCACTGGGTGAGCGCGTCGGTGGGAGGGCTGATCGTGCCTGTGCGCGGCCCGTTGAGCGTGCCGCACCCGGCGATCAGCACGACAGCCAGAACCACGCCAAGCGCCTTCATGCCAGGTGCGAACCGGCCAGGATCTTGGTCACGAGCAGCACGCCCGCGATCGCCAGCAGGACGGCGCCCGCCAGGCGCTCCGCGCCTTCCCGCGTGGCGTCGCCGATCTTCCCGCCGAGCGCGAAGCCGACCTGCGACACGATGAACGCCTGCGCGGCGATCAGCACGATCGCCGGGACGATCGGGACGTTCAGCAGGCCCAGGCTGAACCCGATCGCCAGCTCGTCCAGGCTCACGCTCAGGCCAAGGCCGATCATCGCCGGGCCGCCCGCCGCGGCCAGCTTTTTCACCCGCTCCTCGTCGTCGGGGCCGAAGAGCATATACAGCCCGATGACGGCCAGGGCGGCTATCGCCAGGTATTCCGACAAACTCCCGATCACTGTCCCGAGCGAGGCCCCGATCAGCAGCCCGACGATCGGCATTCCGGCCTCGAAGGCGGCGAACACAGCACTCAACCGGAGTCGCTGGCGGCCCGTCAGACCCGTCATACCGATGGCGGCCGCGATGGCGAACGTATCGAGGCCCAGCGGGATGACCAGCGCGATGACGCGGGCCACGGCCGGCTAGCTCAGGAGTTCCTTGAGGAGCTCGCTTGCCAGACCGCGGTCGATCTGGCGATCGCGCTGGATCACCTGCCCGACCAGGAAGCCGAGGACCTGGACCTTTCCGGCCCTGTAGTCCTGGACCGCCTTCGGGTTGGCTGTGATCACCGCCTCCACCACTGAGCGCACCGCCGACGGGTCGCTCACCTGCGCCAGCCCGCGTCTGGCGACGATCTCGGCAGGCGACATCCCATCCTTCATCGACTCGGCGAGAACCTCACGACCCTGGTCGCGCGTGATCTTTCCGGAGCCGACCAGCGTTACAACTTCGGCGAGGTGGTCCGGGGAAGGGGTTTGACCGCTGGGAGCCACCTCGCCAATAACCCAGTTGGCCGTCCGCTTAGAGTCTCCGCTGGCCTTGGCGGCCGCCTCGAACAGGTCGGCGAGGGCGCGGTCGGCGGCGATCAGGGCTGCGTCGGATGCCGGCAGCCCGTACTCGGACTCCAGCCGGGTTTTGCGGGATCCGGGCAGCTCGGGTAGGGATCGGCGGAGCTCTTCGATCCACACCCGGTCGAGCTCCAGGGGTGGCAGGTCGGGTTCGGGGAAGTACCGATAATCCTCGGCGAACTCTTTGCTCCGCTGGGAGAAGGTCCGCTGCTCCGACTCCGACCAGCCCCTGGTTTCCTGCACCACCGTCCCGCCGGACTCCAACACCTCCACCTGGCGCTTGACCTCGTGCTCGATCGCGCGGTGCAGTGCGCGGAATGAATTTATGTTCTTGAGCTCGGTCTTTATGCCCAGGTCATCAGATCCATAACGCCGGATGGAGATGTTTGGTTCGCACCTGAGCTGGCCTTTTTCCATCTCGGCCTCGGAGGCTCCGATCGTCCGCAGTAGGGTCCGGAGCGCCTGGGCGTACTCCCGGGCCTCGTCTGCCGACCGGAGATCCGGCTCGCTGACGATCTCCATGAGGGGCACTCCGGCCCGGTTGAGGTCGACGAACGACTCCCAGGCCTTGTGGAGCTTGTCCCCGGCGTGGATCAGCTTGCCGGTGTCCTCCTCCAGATGGACGCGCCGGATTCGCACCCGCCGCGCCCCCAGCTCGAGCGCGCCGTTGACGCTCATCGGCAGGTCGTACTGGCTGATCTGGTAGCCCTTGGGCAGGTCGGGATACATGTAGTTCTTGCGGTCGAACTTGGTGTGACGGGGGATCTCGCAGCCGAGCGCCAGGGCGGTTTTCAGGCAGGCCTCGACGGCGGCCTTGTTGATGACCGGGAGCACGCCCGGCAGGCCCAGGCAGATCTCGCACACGTCCGAGTTGGGCGGGTCGCCGAGCTGGCCGACCGCGCAGCCGCAGAACATCTTGGTCCTGGTCCGCGGCTGGACGTGAATCTCCATGCCGATAACGACCTCCCAGTCGTTTTCAGGCAACTGATGCGACCTCCGCCCTTACGCCGCTCGCCACCTCGTAGGCACGGGCGACCCGCAGTGCGACGTCCTCCCGCCACTGCGGTGCCAGCACCTGCAACCCCACAGGCAGTCCCTGCGACGTGCCGCACGGCACGCTGATCCCGGGCAGGCCCGCGAGGTTGCCGCCGAGCGTGAGCACGTCGCACAGGTACATCGACAGCGGATCCGCCGTGCGCGAGCCGATCGGAAACGCGACCACCGGCGAGGTGGCACTGACGATGGCGTCGCATTTGCTGAAGGCCTGGTCGAAGTCCTGCTTGATCAGCGTGCGCACCTTCTGCGCCTTCAAGTAGTAGGCGTCGTAGTAGCCCGTCGAAAGCGCGTAGGTGCCGAGCATGATTCGGCGGCGCACCTCTTCCCCAAACCCCTTCCGGCGGGTCCGCATGTACATGTCGGTGATGTTGTCGACGTCCTGCACCGACATGCCGTACCTCACGCCGTCGAACCGCGCCAGGTTGGAGGAGCACTCGGCCGGCGCGATGATGTAGTAGGACGCGAGACCGTAGTCGGTGTGCGGCAGCGTGACCTCGACGATCTCCGCGCCCGCGTTCTCCAGCGCCTTGATCGCCTCACGCACAGCGGCGTTAACGCCCGGCTCCATACCCTCGACCTCGAAGTACTCACGAGGCATTCCGAGCCGCATGCCCTTGACGCCCTTGTCGAAATCGCGGCGGACGTCGTTGGGGCGGTCGGCGCTCGTGGCGTCCTGCGGATCGAGGCCCGACATGGCTTCGAGCACCAGCGCCGCGTCCTCGACCGACCGCGCGAACGGCCCGATCTGGTCCAGGCTCGACGCAAACGCGATCAGGCCGTACCGGCTGACGCGTCCGTAGGTCGGCTTCATGCCGACCACCCCGCACACCGCCGCCGGCTGGCGGATCGAGCCGCCGGTGTCGGTGCCCACCGCGATGATCGCCTCGCCCGCCGCCACAGCCGCGGCGCTGCCGCCGGAGCTTCCGCCGGGCACTCGGTCGAGGTCCCACGGGTTGTGCGTCGGGAAGTAGCCGGAGTTCTCGGTCGAGCTGCCCATGGCGAACTCGTCGCAGTTGGTCACCCCGAGCATCACCGCGCCCGCGTCGAACAACCGCCTCACAGCGGTGCCGGTGTAGGGCGGCTTGAATCCCTTGAGGATCTGCGATCCCGCTGTCGTCTCAACATCCTTCACGCACAACACGTCTTTCACAGCGAGCGGGATGCCGGTCAGCGGACCGCCCTCGTTGCGCCTGAGCTTTTCATCCGCTTCCTGCGCCTGCTGTTCGTACATCTCGGGCGTCGCGCGGAGGAACGCTTTGACGAGGGGGTCGACGTTCGCGATGCGCTCCACGTGAGCGGTCACAAGCTCCGTCGCGGAGATGGAATGCAGGCGCAGCAGCCGCGCCGCCTCGGCGATGGTCAGCTGGGTGAGGTCGCTCACGCCTCTTCCTGGATCGACGGCACGCGGAAGAACCCGTTGACGGCGGCGGGGGCGTTAGCGAGCGCCTCCTCCTGCGTCAGTCCGGGGCGCGGGACGTCCTCGCGAAGAGGGTTCGACACCTCGACCACCTGGGCAGTGGGCGGGATGTTGTCGGTGTCGACCTCCTGCAGCCGATCGATGTGCTCGAGGATGCCGCTGAGCTGTTCGGCGTAGAACTCTTCATCGCCAGGCTCGAGCGCGATTCGCGCGAGCTGCGCGACGTGGCGAACCTGAGCGCGGGTGAGCGGCACGAAACTAGCTTAATTGCCGCTTCACACTCCCCTCACCGGCCGCCCGTTTTCGCACGCGGCGGGAGCTCCCCGCGTGCTAGGGAGCCCAGGGCCCTAAACCGCCCTGAAGACCACGACCTCGCTGAAGCTGTTGGAGTCGACTTGCATCGCGAAGCAGCCGACCGTGGTGGGATAGAGGTAGAAGGCGGCGCTGCTGTCGACCGGCAGCCGCAGCTCGGGATAGAACAGAATCCGGCTGCCACCAGCGTCCGCGACCGTCACCCGACTGGGCTCTGGATTGCTGATCCCATTGCCCCCGAAATAGAGAGTGCCGCTTCCATCAAGTTGAGCGCCGCGGACGAGCGCAGTCATGTTCCACGGCAGCCCTGACGAATCCCACACGGTCTTGTTGAGGGCATAGTTGCCGGTGGGCCAAGGCGAGCCATCGGCCCTCACTCCGAATCCGAAACCCACCGGCTTGCCCAATCGAGGAGCAGTTCCGCCCAAAAGCGTGATCGCGGTGGTCGGGCAAGGTTGTCCTGCGGCCACGGCGGGGAACTTCAAGGGACGCTCCGCGAGCTGCTGGACGCTCAGAGGAGAGGGGCTTGCCAACGCGACCGCTGTCGCGCTGCCGCAGGCAGCCACCAGTAACACGAGCACAATCGGCAAGCCGGTTCGCACGGATTCCCCTCCGTACATTTACTCCTTTCTACCCGAGCTTTCCATCCTCTATTGAAACAATGCGGTCCGCGCACGCGGCGATCGCCTCGTCGTGCGTGGCCAGAAGGATGGTCGTGTGGCTGCGCACGGACGCGATCAGCTCGACGATTGCGGCGGAGGTCTCGCTGTCGAGCTG
>DATINX010000369.1:0-4872 GCA_035473835.1 Candidatus Dormiibacterota bacterium
CCAGAAGAGCGAAGACCTCGCCCTCGTCGACACGCAGGCTGATCCCGCGCACCGCCTCCACCGGCCCATACGACTTACGAAGATCGACGATCTCCACAGCCACCGCCGCCAAGGTGCTGCGATCCTACCGGAACTCGGTTCAGCCGGCCGGCTGCCAGAACCTGTCGGGAAGGTCGGCGCCGAAGGCTTCGCGGTAGCGATCGGAGAACTCGGTCCGCGAGTAGCCGTGTTCGATGGTGCCCACCTGCTCGACCGCATAGGTCGCCGCCAGCGAGGCCACCGCTCCGGCGGTCGCGACATCGAGGCCGCGCAGCAGGCCGGCGACGAGACCGGCGCGGTAAGCGTCGCCAGCTCCCGTTGGATCGGATTCGACTCGGGCCGGCGCGGCCGCGATGACGTGTGACTGCGCGCCGGTATCGATGCGCGAGCCCTGCCTGCCCAAAGTCGTCACGACGATCTCGGCAAGGCCCTTCAGCTCGTCCATCGTCAGCCCGGTGCGGTGCTGGATCATTTCCAGCTCGTAGTCGTTGCCGATGAGCACCCACGCTCCACGGGCGCCGTCGATCAGGTCCTCGCCGGACATATGCGGAAGCTGATGCGCGGGGTCGAACACCCAGCGCACGCGACGCTCGCGGCATTCACGCACCAGCCGGAACATCGCATCCGGCGCGTTGGGTCCGACGATCACCGCCTCGGGGTTCGGCGCGGTGTCATCCAGCCCAAGCCGGCCAGCAAGATTCATCGCGCCGCCGTAGTAGCCGGTGATCTGGTTGTCGTCGAGGTCGGTTGTAGTGAAGCCGGTGGCTGAGATCTCCTCTTCCATCAGCCGCAGGCCGCGACAGTCGACGCCCAGCTTCTCCAGCCATGCGCGGTACTCGCTTGCATCGGATCCGGCGCTGGCGAGCACGGCGCTCGGATAGCCGAGCAGCGCCAGGTTGTATGCATAGTTGCCGGCAACGCCACCTCGCCGCTTCTTGAGGTTGTCGACCAAGAAACTCAGGTTGAGGATGTGGGTCTTGTCGGGGAGGATGTGGTCCTGGAACCGGCCCTTGAAGCTCAGGATGTAGTCGAATGCGATCGATCCGGTGCAGACCACGGCCACAGCCGTGCAAGGCTAACCGAAGCTGGGAGCGACGGTTCCCGCCCTAAAGCGGTAAGGCGGGAGTACGTCCCTCTCCCCAACCACTCTCCCCTGCGCGGAGAGCATCCTGATAATCCGTCCGCTACGCGGCGGCACGCCTCCGGGTGGTCGAGCGACGGGCGGCGCGACGGGCCTTCCGAGGTGCTGCCGCCTGGCGGACCGGAAGCTCGCTGGCACGCTCGAAGCGGCCGGCTACCCGCGCGATGGTCTTGAACGATCCGTTAAAGGCCTTCAATGCGCGCTTGGCCACGTCACCCACAGTGTCCTGGCGCTTCGCCTGGACCTTCACCAGCTGGAGGCCGAGCAGGACGATGCGCTCCGGCCTGAGGTCGGCGGCGATCTGGCCGGCGGTCTGGGCGGCGCCCTTGACCACGTCCTTGGCGGGCGCGGTGGCGGCGTCGATCTGCTCGCTCAGCTGGCGGTTCACCTTGCGCGCGGTCGGGGCGCCTCGGCGCTTCAGCCCCTTGACCTGAACGCGTGCGGAACCGATGGGGTCGGCTGCGACTTCCCTCGCCGCCCTGGCGGCGCCGAAAGCGACCTCTTCGACTGTGGACATGGTGTCTGTGCTCATGTGTTTTGAGCCTCCTTGAAATTGATGACCTGCAGCACTATAACGCATTGCGTCAATCGCGTCAAGGAGCTGACTGCAAGCGGTGGATCAGGGATTCGGCGGCTGGCCCGAAAACGTCGTAGTGGGCGACCTTCCGGCGCTTCTCGGGCTGGATCCACTCCGGCCGGAGTCCGTGCAGCCTGCCCCATTCCTCGAGGCGGGGCCGCATGCCGATCACGTGCAGGAAAGGACGCTCGCGCGTCAGGCCGCGAATCGTGGAGCCGTGGTAGTGATCGAAGTTGCGATGGATGGCGATGCCCCCGCTTTCGGCGAAGGCGATCGCCTCCTTGATCTGCCGCCGTTCGAAGTAACGCTCCTCCAGGGGCATCAGTCCCTGGCGTCCGGGCAGATGGGTTTGTAAGCGCAGATCGCACACGGCCTCTGCGCGTTCTCGGGGCCAAGCGCGAAGTCGGCCCGAGCGATTCGCGTGGCCACGTTCGCCACGCGCGCCTCGACCGCCGCGTCGCCGGGCGAGATCTCGATCTCGCGCGAGCGCCGCATGTCGAACAGCACCAGGCGCGGGTCGCCTCCCCCGGGCAGGAGTCCGCGACCTGAAGCGATCGCGTAGAGGCGCAGCTGCGTCGAGTACGCATCGATGAGGGCGGAGTCCATGGTCGCGTTGGTCTTGTAGTCGATCAGGACGGTGCGGCCGCCGAGATCGCAGATTCGGTCCACAACTCCGCGCATGCGCGTCTCACCAAGTCGCAGGTTGAACTCCACTTCCACCCCGAGCGTCCTGGCGGCTGCGAGGGGATGCACCAGGTAGCCGCGCAGCATGTCCCGCCCGGCTTCGGGGCCTTCGTACATAGCGAGCAGGTCGCCGCCGCTCGAATGCCAGGCCGCCAGGGTCGCGTGCACCGCGGCGCCGAGCTCCGTCGAGCCTGCGACTCGGGCGAACCGTGGCAGCAAGTCGTCTGGCGGTGCCGGCACGCGCCACACGTCGCTGAACCGGTAGCGCACAGGACAGATCTCGAAGGTGTGCAGCTGCGAGAAGCTGAGCCGAACCTCCGGCGCCGCCGCGGGAGGTTCCTCAGGCCGGCGTGGGCGGATCTGTTCCATCCGGTCGAGGACCGCAGCGACCACCCCCGAGCCGACTGAGGGGGCGCCGTTGGCCGGCCGCGCGACGGGCAGTTCGAGTTGCTCGGCCTCGACCACATTCGCGGATTCGGGATTGGCGAGAGCCCAGCTCAGGATCTCGGCGAAATGATCCTGGTCGCCGAGCTCCACGTCACGCGCCGACTGCTCTTCGCGCGTCGCGGTCACGTACAGCGCGTCCTTGGTCCGGGTGAGGCCGACGTAGACGATTCGCCGGCGCTCGCCGATCGCCAGCCTCACCGCCGGCTCGCCCGGTGACGTCATCTGGTAGCGCGGATGCTTCTCGCCGCGCCAGTTCTTCATCACGAAGCCGAGGGTGTCGGGGTCGAAAAACAATCGCTCGGTGTCGCGAGCTCGGGCAGGCCGCAGATTGACCAGGAACACGACCGGAAACTCGAGCCCCTTGGCCGCATGGATCGTGAGCAGAGACACGGCGTCGGCGGCGGCCGACTCCTCTGCTGCCTCTCCCACCGGCAGCTCGGCATCGATGACCTGGTCGAGATGGCGGACGAAATCGCCGATGCCCGCCAACGTCAGCTCGCGCTCGAAACGCGAGGCCAGCTGGAAGACCTTGCGCAGGTTGAGCAGCGCGCGAGGGCTGCCATCTCTCTGGGCGCGAAGCTCCGCCCAGCGCAGATACCCGGTCTCCTCGAGCAGCCGGTTGAGGATGTCCGCCACAGTCAGGGCGTCGCGCAAGCGGCCGATGCCGTCGGTGAGTCGGACCAGGGCCGCTGCGCGTTCCGCGACCTTCGGCTCCATCTCAGGAAAGCCTTCGGCTCGCGCGGCTTCGAAGCAATCGCGCAAGCGCATTCCGCGGCGGCCGAATCGCCGCGCTGCCATCCGGTACAGGCCTCGATCCGGCAGGCGGACGATCGGTCCCTGGAGCACGCGCACCAGGGCTCCGTCGTCCATCGGGTTCTCGGTGAGGCGGAGCATAGCCAGGACGTCCTTTATCTCCTGGCGATCGAAGAAGCCGGACCCGCCGCTCGTCACGTACGGGATGCCCTGCCGGCGAAGCTCATCCTCGAAGTCGCGCGGGAGCATGCGGATCGAATGGGCGAGGATCGCGATGTCCGAGAACCGACGCCCGCTGCGGTACAGCCGCCTGATGGTCTCCGCGACCGAGCGCGCCTCCGTCCGGGAATCGGGCGCCATGACGACGCTGACAGGCCGGTCTCCCCCACCGCGGGTGGCGACGAGGGCCGGCTCGTCCGCGAAGTCGGGATCGCGGCGGATGAACGCGGTGGCGCAGTCGAGGATCTCCTGGAACGAGCGGCGGTTGTGTGTCAGAGGAAGCCGCTTGCCCCCGAATCGGCTGCGGATGTTCTCGATCTCGGCATCGCGCCAGCCATAGATCGACTGCTTGGCGTCGCCGACCACGGCGACGTTTCCAAAAGCCTCGGCCGACAGCAGGCGGATGAGGTCCAGCTGGATGCGGTTGGTGTCCTGGAACTCGTCGACGAGCAGATAGCGAAAGCGCTCGCGGCAGCGCCGGCGGAATTCCGGCACCCTTTCGAGCGCGTCGATGACGTCGAGAATGAGGTCGTCGAAATCACGATGTCCCCGTAGCTGACGCACGTCTTCTCGCCGAGGAACAGAGCGCCGTAATTCGACATGGCCTCCAGCGCCCGCCTCGGGTCGGCGGTGAGTACTTGTACGTGTTCGGAGGCGAACGTGTCGGCCAGCGCATAGGCGTCCTCGATGTCGTCGACGACGATGATCTGGCCGTGGTCCCGCCAGGCCGGTTCCGCGAAGTCCTTGGTGGGCATGCCCGGCAGGATGTCGTCGATGTGGGCTGCGACCGCACGCGCGAGAGTCTCCGAATCGGTGATGAGGACGGCAGGTGAGTCGGGTCCGTGCTCGGCCTGGCTGAGCAGGTCGACCGCGACGATGAACGGGTCGGCGGCGGCGTCCGCGACGATGAGCACCTCGGTGGGCCCCGCGAAGAGGTCGATGCCGACCTGACCGAATAGTTGACGTTTGGCCTCGGCGACGTACGCGTTGCCGGGACCGGCGAGCATGTCGA
>DATINX010000370.1:0-5026 GCA_035473835.1 Candidatus Dormiibacterota bacterium
GGGACCGGCAACGTCTTGTTCGAGCGGGTCTTCGAGTTTGGCGGCGCCAAGGGCGCCCGCAATTGGTTCTCCGACATCAGGAACGGAACGCAGCGAGTGCCCCAATTCACACGGGCCATCGACACATCCGGGATCCCGAACTCATTTGGGGCGGTGCTCCATGCAGTAGGCACCACATTCCAGTACAGGGTGGACTTCGCAAAGGGCAACCTGGTGTTCGTGGTTCATATGGACTCGCTCACCACCGACCTCTCAGCCGCAGCCATCGGCCAGGCCGCCGCCGAGTACCTGAACGCTCCTTCCCAATCCCACCCGCCCAACGCGGCCGGTCAACCCACGAACGACATCCTGCCGACCGTCGCGATAGTGGGGGGCGGCCTGATCGTGATGCTGGCGCTGGTCGTCATCATCTTGGCGGTGCTGCTGAGCAGGGGCCCCGGTCCGGTGGCGGCCCCCGGCGGTGAGATCCTCGTTTCGCCGGACGGCACCCAGCGGTGGGACGGATTGCGGTGGCGTGATCGTGGCTTCGAAGTGCCGCCCACGGCGCCTCGTTCGCCCGACGGCGCGTACTGGTGGGACGGAGCTGCCTGGCGGCCGATCGCCAGGTGACTGTCTAGAGCCTCTCCAGCACGAGGGTGCGCTTGTTCGCGTACTCGTCGTCTGAGAGAAGCCCATCCCGGTGCAGCCGGGTGAGCATGTCCATCTCCTCGAGCACGTCGAGCAGGGGCGCCATCGTCCGGCGTGCCAGGTAGGCCTCGGAGGCGGTGCCTGCGTCCTCCCCGCGAGCGTCGAACTCCCTGATGAAGAACAGGGCCTTGACCGCCGAGAACGGGATCCCGAGCTTGCGGATCGGGCTGTCGGCCTGCTCCCCATGGAGATGGAGGACCACGCCGTACCGGTGCCGCTCGAGCGTGCCGTCGAGGTGGCCGCGCAGCACCTCGCCGTCCAGGAACCGGATGGCCACCTTGCGCGTCGGGGTCTCCGAAGCCAGGTTCTGGTCCCGGGGAATCTCCACCCACTTGACCGCCGTGAGTGGGATCCAGGCCGTTTCGTTGTTCTCGAGACCGCCGGCGTCGTCGACTTCGACCAGGAAATCGGGCTCATCGAAGTCGAGGTCTCGAGCAATCCCTTCGAGGGTTTCGTCGTCGAAGAACCGAACGACTACTTTCGCCATGCCATTACCTACTCTACTAACCCTCATTTGGCGGGAGTCCTGCGGACGGCCCTTCGGCCCAGGCGCCGGGAACATCTGGCGCAGGTGGCTATGTGACTGCGCACCGATTCAGCCTGGTTACGGCGAAGTTTGCCTGCAAGATAGGGCGCTAGCAATGGGGCGACCTCCTCATGGGTCAGGTCGGCCGCACCTTCGGCCGCTATGTACTCCTCCTTGAACCGGAGGCGGGCCCGATACAGGAGCGTCTCCACGGCGCTCTCGGACATCTTCAACGTCCGTGCGATCTGCCGGTAGCTGAGGTCCTGAAGCTCACGAAGGGTGAGGACCAGGCGGTACTTCTCGGGCAATCGCTGCGCGACCGCCCAGACCCTTCGCCGGGTCTCGTTGGATTCCTGGACGTCGACTGGATCGAAGCTGCGCGACGTCGAGGGAAGGTTGGCCAGGAACTCGTCATCGTCCTCAACCGACCCCTCCGCCCGGAGGTCGCGCTGGCGGCGGCGGAGCTCGTCGAAGCAGAGGTTGCGAGCGACTGTGTGCACCCAGCCGCCGAAGTTGAACGAATCGTCGACTCGATCGAGCATGCGGAGGGCCTTCATGAAGGTCTCCTGGGCGATATCCTCCGCGAGCAGCGCATCGCCGAGCTTGCGCCGCACGAGTCGATAGATGGAGGCGACGTATCGGCGGTGCAGCTCCTCGAACGCGTGGATGTCACCGTCGCGGTAAGCCCTGACCAGGTCGACGTCGGACGGCTCCACGCCGACTTTGGGATCGGCCTGCACTTCTTCCGTCACAGCATTTCTTGAACGGCGCGTGCGGCGGCGCGGGTCAGTTCGGGGGCTGCATGATGCATGAGGACCTGGAGATTGTGCATTTCCGGGTGCCCCTCTGAGTCCAACGTAGTGATCGAAGTCACCCCCATTGAACTCAGCGACTCCCACCCCGGGCCCCTGCTGCCGGCCAGCAGGAGCGTCGGGATGCCGGCCGCCTGGGCGCGCCTGGCGACCTCTCCAGGCGCCTTGCCGTAAGCGGTTTGGCCGTCGACCCGCCCCTCGCCCGTGATCACCAGCCAGGCGCCCGGGAGGGCCTGGTCGAAGCCGCTGGCGTCGACCACCAGGGGCGCCCCCGGGACGAGCCTGGCGCCCAGGAAGGCGATCAGCCCCGCCCCGGTTCCACCGGCTGCCCCGGCCCCCGGCAGGTCGGAGACCATCTTGCCCAGGTCGCGCTCGATGACCTCGGCCAGGCGGGCCAGCGCCCGATCCAGCTCGCGCACGGCTTCGGCGTCGGCTCCCTTCTGCGGTCCGTACACGAAGCTCGCGCCCTCCGGACCTGTGAGCGGGTTGGTCACGTCGGAGGCCACCATGACTTTGATCGATCTCCAGGCCGGATCGAGTCGCGAGCCATCGATCCGGTCGAGATAGACCAGTGCGGCCCCCCCGCGCGGGAGCTCCCGACCCCTGGCGTCGAGAAAGCGATAGCCGAGCGCCTCCGCCATCCCGGCCCCGCCGTCGTTGGTGGCCGAGCCACCGATCCCGGCGATGATCGAGCTGACGCCCTGATGACGCACCGCCTCCAGCAGCTGGCCGAACCCGTAGGTGGAGGCCCTTCTCGGGTCGCGCCTTTCGGGCGGAATGAGCGTCAGGCCGCCGGCGGAGGCGAGCTCGACGACGCCGACGCGGCCGCCTTCGATCTGCCCGAAGACTGCCTGCACCGGGTCGCCGAGCGGTCCGGTGACCTGGGCCGAGCGGAACGCTCCTTTGCGCGCAGAGACGAGCGCTTCGACGGTGCCCTCGCCGCCATCGGCCACCGGGATCTCGACCACTTGCGCAGTGGGAACCGCTTCGCGCACGCCGCGTGCGATGGCGGCGGCCGCTTGCGATGCCGAGAGGCTGCCCTTGAAAGAGTTGGGCGCCACGATGATCTTCAAGGCGCGCCCAGCCTAACGCCGCGCCTCGGTTCAGTAGACCGGGATAGACCAGTCCTTGTACTTCGACGACTCGCCGCGCACCGCTCCGAAATACATGCTCTGGAGCTCCTGCGTGAACTCTCCCACCTTGCCCGTGCCAACCGCCCGCCGGTCGACCTCGATGACCGGCGAGATCTGTGCTCCAGTGCCACACAGGAGCAGCTCGTCGCAGGTATAGAGCTCGGTGCGGTCGATGCTGCGTTCGACCACCTGCTTGCCGAGCTCTTCCTTGATAAGAGTCATCACCAGCGTGCGCGTGACTCCCTCGAGAATGTCGTCGGTGACGGGCGGGGTGACGAATACCCCGTCCTTGAGCATGAACAGGTTCTCCGCGGACCCTTCGGAAACGTGGCCGTCAACGGTGAGGACGATCGCCTCGTCGAATCCGGACTCGACGGCCTCGGACTTCGCGAGCGCCGACTGCGCGTACGAGCCCGTGATCTTGGCGCGCGCGGGCAGCGATTGGTCCGGCACCCGCCGCCACGAGCTCACGAGGCAGCGAATGCCGCCATCGATCTCGACGTAGTTGCCAAAGGGGATCGCGTAGATGAAAAAGGCGTGGCGAAGGTTGTGGAGGCGAACCCCGATCTCCTCGCTGGACGCGTAGAGAAGTGGACGTATGTAAACGTCGGACTTGAACTGGTTGCGCCGCAGGAGCTCGATGGTGATGTTGACCAGCTCTTCAGTCGAGTGCGGGACTGTCATCCGCATCACGTTGGCCGATCGGCGCAGCCGCTCATAGTGCGCGGGTGCGTGTAGCAGGTGAAGCTGCTCCTGCTTCGGGTTCCAGTAGGCGCGGATGCCTTCGAAGACCCCGGTCCCGTAGTGCAGCGCGTGGGTCATGAGGCCTAGCTTCGTGTCGTGATATCGGCTGAACTCGCCCTCGTAGAACACCCACGTATTGGGGTGCGCCTCGGTCTTTTTCGCTGCCGCTTTCGACTTCGTTTCCACACTCATCTCGGCAACTAGTTTAGGGGTGTGCTGCACGTCGCCCTCGGCTTCTGAAAGAATCGCGGCTGTGAGCCTCTACGGGATCATCGCGGACCTGCGCCGGAAGTACCCGACGCCGGCTGCGACGGAGACCCTCGACATGGTGGTCGCCGAGCTCGGACGCACGCGCGACAACCTCAAGGAGGCGGTGGCCAACCTCAGCAACAAGCCTCTCCCGCCTGGAGGCAAGCCCGTGCTCGACGAGCTGGTGGAGCTGACGCGCAAGGAAGGCGTGTACGACCTCGACTACGGACCGGACCCATATGACAAGCCGCCCCTGGAGCCGCTCGACGAAGGCACCGTGGGGATCGGAGCGGTTCTGGTCGTGACCTCGGTTCTGGGTATCGCCCTGGCCGCGGCGGCAGTCTATGCCGGCGTCAACGCGATCATGCACGCGAGTGGCTGAGTATTCCTTCGACGTCGTCTCGGAGTTCGATGCCGCCGAGCTGACGAATGCCCTCGACCAGGCGCGGCGCGAGGTGAGCACCCGGTTCGACTTCAAAGACACCCAGACGACCTATGACCGCCGCGACCAGCTGATCGTCATCGATTCGGCCAGCGAGGAACGCGCCCGCGCCGCCTTGCAAGTCCTGCGGGAGAAGGCGGCCCGGCGCCAGCTGTCGCCCAAGCTGTTCAAAGCCGACGATCCAAAGAGCGTTGGCAAGGGCCGAGGCCAGATCGACGTACATCTCAACGCCGGCATCACCGACGACATCGCGCGCGACCTGCGCAAGCGCATCCAGAGCGTCACGGCGAAGGTCCAGGTGCGGATCCAGGGCGACCAGCTCCGGGTGGCCAGCAAGGACAAGGACGCCTTGCAGCTCGTGATCAAGAACCTTCGCGAGGCCGAGGACATCCCGGTTCCTCTCCAGTTCACGAACTACAGGTAGCGAGCTTCC
>DATINX010000371.1:0-2414 GCA_035473835.1 Candidatus Dormiibacterota bacterium
CGAGAAGCGGCGCGAAGATTCCACGATCACCAGGTACACCGATTGAGCGCCGTGAATGCTCCCCAGCGCGGAGGCGGAGTGAGCTGCGCCGTCTGCTCCGCGCCGGCGCTGCCGCTCGACGGCGTCTGCGTCTTCTGCCACTCACCACTCGAGAAAGTGGACGAACCGGTCGAACTGCTCGACTACCTCGTGGAGCGGATCCCGATTGCCAAAGTCAAGCGCGGCCACCTGAACCGCGGCCCGATCGTCGAGATGATCGTCGAGGTGGGCGGGCGGACCTTCCGCGCGAAGTGGAACAAGGAAGAGCTCGAGTTTCAGCCCCCGGTCATGCTCACGGCCTGGCTGGACCTGCTGCTGAGCCGTCTCAGCGACGCCGCCGCGGGCGACGCCGACCTGCGCCGGGCGGTCCTCCGCTCAGGCTGGGCCCTGCGCTAAAAGCCGGCCCGCTTATCCGAGCGGCTGCATGTCGGCACAGCTTTCGACACGGCCTGGTCCGCCCTGGTCCGTGGCGCATCGAGAGGACCCTACAGAGCCAGGGCGAGCTGCTCCGTCGCTTCCAGCGCTGAGGCGCGGACTCCTCGTTTGCGCAGGTGCCGGGCGAAGTCTTCCGTGTAGCCGTGGACCGTATATACCTGGTCGGCGCCTGATTTCTCGACCAGCTCGATGAGCTCGTCGAAGTCGCAGTGGTCGGAGAGATCGAACGTGGCGTCGGCGCCGAACAGACGCGCGAACTCCGCATCCTTGGCCCAACCCGACACGAGTGCCGTGCGATAACGATCGAGTCGCCGCACCTCGTCCTTCCCGGCGGGTGGGGCGATCACGACACGACCGGGCGGAGTGTCGCCGTTGAGCTCGATCCAGGCCGGCAGAGGGCTGCCGGCGCTCGCGTACGAGCGCGCGCAAGGAACGCACCGGCTCTCGAGGGCGAATTCAAACCCATACGGCGCCAGCGCCAGCATCACCTCTTCGGTTTTGCCCAGCGCGTGGCACAGCAGAACTGGCGTTACGCGGCTGTCCAGCGCGAGCCGGCACCAGCGAGCGATCGACTCCACGATCGAATCGGGATCGCCAAATCGGAAATGCGGCCGCCCGTAAGTGCTCTCCATGACCAGCACGTGCGCCGGTGGGACGTTGGTCTTGCGGCCGCCGGTCAGGCGAAGCTTGACGTCGCCTGTGTAGAGCAAGCTCGTACCGTCGTGCTCGAACCGCAGCTGCGCCGAGCCGAGCATGTGCCCGGCCGGGTGCAGCGTCACAGTCGCCGCCCCGCGCCGCATAGGCTCCTCGAAGCCCAGCATCCGCCAGCCCCGCGGCCGGCGTGCCTCGGGGATCAGCGCCAGCGTCTGGGGCGTGAGCAGCGCTTCCTTGTGGCGCCTTGCGTGATCCGTGTGCGCATGCGAGATGAAAGCGAAGGTCCGCACGGTGAGCGGGTCGAGATACAGGCTGTGCTCGGGAAGCGAGACGCCATGGTCCCAGACCACTTCGCGCGTCACGAGTGCATTGCCTCCAGGCGGAATCGGTCGCTGTTCGCGAAGAGCGTCGAGGGCACGTCGATGCCGAGCTCCCTGTAAGCCTCGAACGGGATCCCGATATCAACCACCCACACCTCGCCGGCCAGACGGGGACCGTCGCCCTGGAGCAGGCCGGCCTTCGGCAGGCCGAGCGTCACCGTGGTTTGTGCGTGCACACTTGGAGCGTAGGCGACGCCGGAGTCCGCGTCGAGGCCCGACGGCAGGTCGACCGCAACCACGCGAGCGCGCGAAGCGTTGATCGCCTCGATCCAGGCGGCGAACTCTCCTTGCGGCGCTCGCGACAAACCGGTGCCAAAGATGGCATCGAGCACGACCTCGGCACCGTCGAGCCGCAGCTTGCCGGCCACCT
Organism: Candidatus Dormiibacterota bacterium; assembly: GCA_035473835.1. GTDB lineage: Bacteria > Chloroflexota > Dormibacteria > Dormibacterales > Dormibacteraceae > UBA10449. The sequence continues at coordinate 1,879 of DATINX010000371.1, forward strand.
CAACCCCGACCTTGCGCAACGCGTCGAGCTCTTGAGCCGCCGGGCCGTGCAGCCGGCCGGCATCGACACAGCACACCGACGCCAGCCGTCCCCAGCGATGAAGGTGGCGTGCCACGGCGAGCCCATCGCCGGCGTTGTTGCCAACTCCGCAGACGACCGCGGTGCGTTCGGTGCAGAACCGGGCGACCTGCCACCCGGCCGCCTCCATGAGCCAGTCCACGCCGATGCCGAACCGCTCCTGCGCCAGGGCGTCGGCTTGTTTGACCTGTGCGCTATTCAGAAGGGGTCCTCGCGAATTCAAGGCGAAGCCTTTGAATTCGTGGGGCTAAGTGTCGGTTGGGCGCTGGACGACAAAGGAGCAGAAGGGGTCACGACGGTGGATGGAATCCGACTGCGAGACGGCGGTGCCCATGAGCTGCGAGAAGAGGTGGGGGGTGATGGTGCACACCTGTGGGAACTTGAGGGCGGTGTTTCGGAACGGGCAGTTGTGGATGGTGACCTTCACGCCCTCCGACGTCTCGGTCTGCTCGGCGAGC
>DATINX010000372.1:0-1589 GCA_035473835.1 Candidatus Dormiibacterota bacterium
CTCCACCCGGGTGACATCCAGTACGAAGCCTGGGCGGAGGTCATCTGGGACCGAGTGCGCGACTCCTGGATGGCGGTCGCCGCCTAGACCGTGATCCTCTTGAAGGACTCCGCGTACCGGTAGCCCGCCTTCTTCCCCACCTCGCGGTGGCGCTTGCGCATGAACTTCTCGAAGTCCCACTCGCGGCCCGGCTTGGAGACCTGGCTCTTGTGCTTCTTCAACGCCTCGATCTTGAGGTCGAGGGTCGGCGTGATGTCCACCAGGTAATCGCCTCCCGTCCAGAACGGAATCCAGACCTCTTTCACGACGTGCGGCTCATAGCCTTCCTTCAGGAGGCTGCGGAACGCGCGCGGATTGCGTGAATCGGGGTACACGGCTGCCAGTGTGGCCTCACCTACCGCCAGATGGTCGGGATGCGAGCCGCCCATCGGCATGTCGATCGCGCGACCGGGAAGGTGCGTGATCACGAGCTCCGGCTTGTACTTGCGGATCATGCGCACGATGTCATGCCGCAGCTTCAGGTCTGGTGATAGGTGGCCGTCCTTGTAGCCGAGGAACTCGACCTTCTTGACGCCGAGTATCTTCGCCGCGGCGCGCTGTTCTTTGACGCGAATCGCCGCCAGGTCGGAATCCTTCTGCTTGGGGTCTTCGCCGCCCTGCGAGCCGTCGGTCACGATGACATAGGTCACCTCCGCGCCGCGCTTGGCGAGCCTCGCCACCGAGCCGCCCGCGCTGAACTCGGGGTCGTCGGGATGGGCTGACACGACGAGCACGCGATCGAACTTCGGCGCCCTGCCGTTGCTCCTCGCCGAGCTTCTGGTCACCGGCTTCTTCTTTTTCGCCACCAACTCAGATTAGTGAATCCGCGTTCAGCGGCGCGACTTGTTCACGGCCGCGCCGAGCGAGGCCAGCGGGATCGCCTGCTGGAGAGGCCGCCAGAGCACCTCCAGCTGCTCGAGGCTGAGGCGAGCGCGCGACCCGATCACCCGACCTCCGAAAGCTGCCGTTTTTGCCGCCGCCCAACCGATGCTGCCACTGACGCGCATGGGCACGGTCACGACCGCCGCCAGCGCAGACGCCTCCTCCGCCGTCCTCGCGCCGCCGTCGGCGACAGCCTTCGAAAGCGCGCCAGAGACCTCGTCGGGGATCTGCCACGGCTGCGCCAGCAGCTGGCACTGGTTCGCGCTCAGGCGCCCGATCGCGCTCACGTAACGAAGAACAGGAGCGCCGAGGGAACGCGGATTGGTGACCGGGATGGCCGAGGCGAACGGCGCGTAGGAGGCCGCGAACTTGATCGGGGCGAGGTGCTGGCGCCGGACGAGCGCAGAGACGGCCTGCCAGGCCGCCACCGCCTCGTCGTCGGGCCGGCTCAGGAGGAAGTTATGCAGGGCCGCGCCTGTGTTGACCAGCGGGCCGACCACGTCCTGGTTCACGGCCGGAATCGATTCGGCGACCTTCAACCAGTCGCCGGCGTTCAGGTCGCCGGCCAGCCGCGCGAACCCGTCGACGTCCACGTAGTCGAGCTGCACTATGTCGCCAAACGCGCCGTAGCCCCGCATCGATTCTTCGTGCGTCAGATCCGCCTTCGC
>DATINX010000373.1:0-2953 GCA_035473835.1 Candidatus Dormiibacterota bacterium
GCGCTGATATTGACCGGCGGCAACATCTCGACATCCCAACTCAAAACGGTGCTCGCCAGCGCCTAGTCATTCGGGTCGCCTTACGCCGTGAGGGCCCCGGGTCCAGGTCCCGAGGCCCCCGCCAGCGCCGTTCTCGCTAGCCCGCCGGCTGAATGTTCTGGTTGACGTGGAAGAGGTTGGCCGGGTCATACCGCGCCTTTATCCGGGCGAGGCGCTCGTAATTGCTGCCATAACTTGCTCGAACTCGGTCCGAGCCCTCGTCCATCATGAAGTTGGTGTAGGCGCCTCCAAGTGAGTACGGGTGGAGGGCGTCCCAGTAGCTGACCGTCCAGTCGCGGACCGTTCGGGCATTCGCCGGATCAGGGTCGACGCCGACGATGACCTGGGCAAAACGAGCGTCGCGGTAGGTCCAGGGGGTCGCATCAGCGGCCACACGCCCCGCGGCTCCGTCGATCGGGTACAGATGCATCGTCGACTTCCAGGTGGGGAGCTTGCGAGCGTAATCCAGGTGAGCTTCAACCGCCTTTGCCGGGATTGCGCCCACAAAGTCAGCCCGCCAATACCACTGGTCGCCGGGTGGGTACAGACCGTCGAAGGCGGCCTGCAGCGCGGGTAGAGGCATCTCCCCGACGCCGTCAAGAGCCGGCGGAAACTTGGCTCGAATCGGTGCCAGCGCGGCCTGCGCATCCGCTTCCGGGCCCACGTAGCACCACACCACGCCGCACACTTTCTTCAGGTGGAGCTCCTCGGGGAACGGCGGACCCGGCGGCACCGTCAGCAAAGCGAAGAATCCGCCCAGCTCGTCAGGTCCCTGAGCGAGAAGCTCGGTGTAGAAAGCCAGAACTTCTGGTGCCTGTTCTAGCGGCCAGAGCATCGGGCCGCCGATCACAGTCGAGACCGGTCGGGTCTGGAAAGTGAATGAGGTGACCACGCCAAAGTTGCCGCCCCCGCCGCGTATGGCCCAGAAAAGGTCGTCGTTTTCGCTCTCGCTTGCACGGACGAGCGAGCCATCTGCCAGCACCACGTCGGCCTCGATCAGGTTGTCGATCGACAGACCATATTTACGCGTTAGGTAGCCCAGGCCGCCGCCCAAGGTCAGCCCGCCGACGCCGGTCGTGGAGATGATTCCAGCCGGCACGGCCAGGCCAAATGGGTGCGTTGCATGGTCGAGCTCCCCGAGCGTCGTGCCGCCCGCGACGGTTGCTGTGCGCGCGTCTGGATTCACCCTGACGCCGCGGAGGCGCGTTAGGTCGATCACGAGGCCATCGTCAACGCTCCCGAGACCGCCACCGTTGTGACCGCCGCCGCGGATGGCCAGGTCGATGCCCTCCGCCGCCGCGAAACGCACGCAGGCAATCACGTCGGCGACATCAAGGCAGCGCGCGATCAACGCGGGATGTTTGTCGATCATCGCGTTGTAGACGCGGCGCGCCGCGTCGTAGTCCTCATGAACCGGGTCGATCACATCGCCGCGCAAACGCGTCCTGAGCGTCTGAACGGCGGCGGGGTCCAGTTGAGACTTGGTGACAGACATTAGGCTCTGCTCCTTTGGTTTCGTTGTTGCAAGCTCTGGGATCAGCTTGGACGGCCGGTCCTGCCTGAACCCGGGCAAAACCTTGGGAAAAGGTGGGGTGCGGTTAGACTCCGCTCGAAGCGCCCAACAGTCGCCTGTATGCGGTCTGCAGCGGTTCGGCCGGGGAGACGCCAAGCTCGCTGCGGAGGCGCTGCCGCAGTGCCTCATAAGCCACCAGAGCTTCGGCCACATTGCCGTGGGCCTCGAGCGCTGCCATCAGCAGCCCATACCCGCTCTCGTGGAGAGGTGCCAAACGAACCAGTAGCCGAGCTGTCCGCTCCGCACCCGCAAGCTCGGTTCCGCCGAGTCCCAGGCAAGCTTTTGCGTAGCACTCGAGAGCACGGACCAGGACCTCGTCGAGCCTCCGCCTCCAACCTTCTATCCAAGATTCCTCGTACTCACCGAGCAGCGTCCGCTTGGCTACGTTCTGAGCGGCGAGGGAAGCGCTCCATGCACGCGGCCAGTCCGCCAGCGCGCACGCCGACTCGGCCTGGTGGACCGCCGTCAGTGCGCGCTCGACATCCACGTCAGCCCGTGGTGGAAGAACCAGTGTCAGCCGGCTGCGTCCCTCAAGGTAGCGATTGGCCAACGCGGTTCGCACCTTTGACAGCAGCGCCGCGAGGGCGTCAGCAGGGTCGCGCGGCGGCTCCTGTGACCAGACTGCGTCGACCAGCTCGCCACGACCGACCGGACGGTCGCGGTTCAGCACGAGGTACGCGAACAGCAGCCGCCCCTGGCGTCCCGGCAGCGCTTGCTCGACACGCCGGCCATCGAGTTCGACTACGTATGGTCCACAGAGTTGGATTGTGGTCGGCAGCACTTCGCCTAGACCATAATCGAGCGAGCTGCCAGAAAGCCACGAGGAGAGCGCCATGAACCGACAGGTCAAATGCGAGTGCGGCTACGTTGCGCGAGCTGGAACCGATGACGAGGTACTGGCAAAGATCCGCGACCACATGCGAACCGATCACCCGGACCTTCTAACCAAGATCAGCGACGACGACATTCGCAGTTGGGTCGAAATCATCGCCTAGCTTCATCGCCGGCCGTGCTTTCCGATCCTGCGCTCTAACGCTTTAGTCGCCTCCGATCGAGCGTCCGCCCACGGTTGGGTGAACCACGACCGTAGGGGAAGCGTTACAGGCATTCAGCTTGTGATCCAGACGCCACCCAATCTCAGCTCCCGCCAGACGTTCCGTGCGATTAGACCGGGTGGCGGGCCGATGTCCACCCGGATGTACGGTTCGTCCGGTTGGGGTTCCTCGAGCTCGGCGAACTGACTGTCGAGCAGGCTCGAGGGCATGAAATGCGCTCGCCGAGCCGCCAGGCGAGGCGCGATGGTCTCCTTGGAAGCGGCCAGAAACACAAACAAGACACCCG
>DATINX010000374.1:0-3536 GCA_035473835.1 Candidatus Dormiibacterota bacterium
TACCAGGACACCAACCGCGCCCAGTACGTGCTCGTCAACCTGCTGGCGGCGGAGCACCGCAACGTGGTGGTCGTCGGCGACGACGACCAGTCCATCTACCGGTTTCGGGGCGCCGATGTCCGCAACATCCTCGACTTCCGCAAGGACTATCCCGATGCGCACGTGGTTCGCCTGGAGCAGAACTATCGCTCCAGCCAGGCGATCCTCGACGCCGCTTACCAGGTGATCAAGACCAACCCCGAGCGCGCGGAGAAGCGTTTATGGACCAGCCGCGCCGGCGGCGAAAAAGTGATGGCGATGCAGGCCTACAACGAGATCGAGGAGGCGGAGTTTGTCGCCGACGAGATCGAGCGCCTGCGCAAGACCGAGCAGCGCGGCTACTCCGACTTCGCGATCCTCTACCGCACCAACGCGCAGTCGCGCTCCTTCGAGGACGTGCTCGCCAGGCGCCGCATCCCTTACCGGCTGGTGGGCGGCGTCCGCTTCTGGGAGCGACGCGAGGTCAAGGACGTAGTCGCGTACCTGCGCTTCTGCTTCAACCCCAAGGATTCGATCAGCTTCGGCCGGATCGTATCGGTGCCTTCGCGGAAGATCGGCAGCGTCACCGTCGATGCGCTGACCGCCTTTGCGCGCGAAAAGGACACGGACCTGCTCTCGCTGCTCGCCGACCCGGCGCGTGTTCCGGGCCTGCCGCGACCGGCGATCGAGCCGCTGAAGAAGTTCCGCGCGCAGCTCGAGTCAGTGCGGTCGGTGATGGGAGTTCTGCGGCCGACCGAGCTGCTCGACCACATCGTCGAAATCATGGGCTTGCGCCAGCACTACCTCGACGGGACGCCGCAGGGCGAGGCGCGCATCGAGAACATCAACGAGCTTCGCGGGCTGGCCGAGAGCTTCGACGACCGCGACCCCGCGCAGGGGCTGGAGGATTTCCTGGCCGAGGTTGCGCTCGTGTCGGACGTCGACGCCTACGACGAGAACGGCGAGGGCGTGACCCTCATCACCCTGCACATGGTGAAAGGACTGGAGTTCCCCGTCGTTTTCATGGTTGGGATGGAAGAGGGCCTGCTGCCCCACCAGCGAGCGCTCGATGAGCACGCCGAAAACCCGTCGCTGGCCGGGGCCGCCACCGAGATGGCCGAGGAGCGCCGCCTCTGCTACGTCGGCATGACGCGGGCGAAAGACCGCCTCTACCTGAGCTGCGCGTTCCGCCGCCACCTCTACGGCCGCTCGCAGCCCGCCTTCCCGAGCCGTTTCCTGACCGAGATCCCGCAGTCGATGCTGCAGGCCCCACGCGGAAGCGCCCCGGTCGCACCGCCGCGACAGGGTTATCGGGAGCGCTACCAGGAGCGCCAGATAGAGGCCGCGCCCGCGGCCCCGCCGGTGCAGCGATTCGCCAGCGGCGACCGGGTCTCCCACCCGGCGTTCGGGTCGGGCACGGTGGTCAAGAGCACCCTCACGCGAACGGATGAGGAGCTGGTGGTCAAATTCGACAAGGTCGGCCTCAAAATCCTCTCGGGCATGCTCGCTCCGCTCACCAAATGACCAAGAAAAAGAAAGGGGCCGCTCCCCACGGAGTGGGGGGGGCCACCGAGACGTCAGGCCAAGCAGAGGAACTGCGCGATCAGATCCGCCACCACGAGCACGCCTACTACGTGCTCGACCTGCCCGAGATCTCCGATGCCGAGTTCGACGCGCTGTTTCTCGAGCTCCGCCGGCTGGAGGAGGAGCACCCCGACCTCGTCACCGCCGACTCGCCGACGCAGCGGGTGGGCGGGGAGGCGTCCGAGCAGTTCGCCAAGGTCCGTCACCGCTCGCCGATGCTCAGCCTGCAGAACGCCTTTGACGAAGACGAGATTCGTGGGTTCGACCGCCGCGTGCGCGGCGCCATCGGCGACAACGTCCACTACTGCGCGGAGCTGAAGATCGACGGCCTGGCCATCAGCCTCACCTACGAGCGCGGGCGGTTGGTGCGCGCGGCCACCCGGGGCGACGGGACTGTCGGCGAGGACGTGACCGCCAACGTACGCACCATCCGCAGCGTCCCGCTGACCATCGAGCCGTCCGCCGGCCTGCCGGACGTGTTCGAGGTTCGCGGTGAGGTCTACTTCCCGATTGCGGCCTTCGAACGGCTCAATGCGGAGATGGAGGCACAGGGCAAGGCGCGATACGTCAACCCGCGCAACACCGCCGCGGGCAGCGTGCGCCAGATCGATCCCAACGTCACCGCGAGCCGCGACCTGCAGACGTTCATGTACACGCTCGACCCGGGCGGCCCGTGCCGCTCGCAGTGGGACGTGCTGACCACGCTGGCGAAGATGGGCTTCAGGGTCAACAAGCACCGTCGGCGGCTGACGGGTATCGATGAGGTCCTCGAGTATCACGCCGAATGGCAGCACAAACGCCACGAGCTCGAGCACGAGATCGATGGCGTCGTCATCAAGGTCGACAGCTTCGACCAGCAGCTCGAGCTCGGTTTCGTCGCGCGCTCGCCGCGGTGGGCGATCGCGTTCAAGTACGCGCCCGAGCAGGCGGAGACGACGGTCGAGGAAATTGCCTGCTATGTCGGCCGCACTGGCGTGCTCACTCCGGTCGCGCACGTGAACCCGGTCCTCGTCGGCGGCGTGACGGTGCGCAATGTGACGATGCACAACGAGGCCCAGGTCAACGAGAAGGGTGTCTACGTCGGCGCGAGGGTGGTGATCCATCGGGCGGGCGACGTCATCCCCGAGATCGTCAGCGTAGTCGAGCCGAAACAGGGCTGGCGCATGCCGGAGAAATGCCCGGTGTGCGGGGGAGAGGTCGTGCGCGAAGAGCCATACATTGCGCACCGATGCATCAACCCCTTCTGCCCGGCGCAGCGGCTCGAGAGGCTGCGTCATTTCGCGAGCCGCGGCGCGCTGAACATCGACGGCCTGGGCTACGCGACGATCAATCAGGTCATCGAGAAAGGCTGGGTCTCGGATCCGAGCGACCTCTACCGGCTAACCAAAGAGCAGGTTGTGCAGCTGGAAGGATTCGCGGACAAATCCGCGCAGAAGCTCATAACGAAACTCGAGGAGAGCAAGCGGCCTCCGCTGAGCCGCTTCCTTTATGGACTCGGCATCCCACAGGTGGGCGAGGCGACCGCAGAGCTGCTGGCGGTGGAGTTCGGCACGATCGACAAGCTGCGGTCGGCCACCGACGAGGCGCTCAACGAGGTGGAGGGCATCGGCCCGAGCATGGCGCACGAGGTGCGGATCTATTTCGAGGGCCACGGCGGCGAGCTGGTCGGCCGCCTGCTCGAGGTGGGCGTGCGGCCGCAGACGGTGGAGGCCCCCGGCGATGGGCCGCTGACCGGCAAGACGTTCGTCTTCACCGGCACGCTCGAGACGATGGGCCGGCCGGACGCCGAGACCCTCGTGCGCCGGCTCGGGGGCAAGGCGGTGGGCAACGTCAGCTCCAAGACGGATTACGTGGTGGCCGGCCCGGGCGCCGGAACGAAGCTGGACAAGGCCCAGAAGCTGAAGTTAAACATCCTCGACGAGGCCCAATTCCTG
>DATINX010000375.1:0-1873 GCA_035473835.1 Candidatus Dormiibacterota bacterium
CACGCTGTGGGTGACCAAGGAGGCGCTGCGGCGCCTGCGTGATCGGACGGTGCCAGACAACGCAGACTCCGACCTGATCCTGGCGTGCTATACGTCGCGGGACTTCCGCGAAGGTGTGGAAGCGTTTCTCACCAAACGCAAACCCAACTGGACCGGAGAGTAGAGAGCCTTCCGGTTCCACGCCATGCGGGTGCCTGCGAACGGGCCTGCGCCGAGGATCGCGATGACCTGACGGGACCTCAAGCCGAACGTGAATTCAAGCCTATTGACACGATGACGCGTTGCGGCGTAGGGTCAGTGGTGTAGAACGGTACGTACCAGTACCGAAACGTTGTAAAGACAATTGAACCCGCTGGAGCGTTGTTGTAGGACAGGAGTGACATGGTTTCCTTCGAGCTGACCGACGAGCAGCGTGAGATCAGGGATTGGGTCCACGGCTTCGCTGAGAAGGAGATCCGCCCGGTCGCGGCGCAATACGACGAATCCGAGGAGTTTCCCTGGCCGGTGGTCAAGAAGGCCGCCGAGGTCGGGCTGTACGGGGTCGACTTCCTGCAGCAGACGTACTCGGATGCGACCGGGATCATGCCCGCGCTGGTGGCGGAGGAGCTGACCTGGGGTTGCGCCGGAATCGCGCTCGCCATCCAGGGGACCGGCCTACCGATCGCGGCCATCTTCTCGCAGGGGACACCAGAGCAGATCGCGACCTGGATCCCGGCTTGCTTCGGCACGGTCGACAAGCCCGCCCTCGGCGCCTTCGCCGTCACTGAGCCCGAAGCCGGTTCTGACGTCTCCTCGATGAAGACGCGCGCGATCCGGAAGAACGGCGACTGGGTCCTCAACGGCCAGAAGATCTTCATCACCAACGGTGGCATCGCAGACGTCCACGTCGTGGTTGCTGCGGTCGAGCCCGAGCTCGGCACGCGCGGGCAGGCGAGCTTTGTCGTCCCGCCCGGCACCAAGGGCATCCGCCAGGGCAAGAAGGAAAGGAAGATGGGCATTCGGGCCTCGCACACTGCCGAGGTGCTGCTCGAGGACTGCACCATCCCGGCCGAGAATGTGCTCGGCGGCATGGAGAAGCTCGAGGCCAAGCTGGCGCGAGCCCGTGAGGGCACACACCAGCGCTCGTCGGTGGCGTTGAAGACCTTCGAGCTGTCGCGGCCGATCGTCGGCGCGCAGGCTCTGGGGATCGCGCGGGCGGCATTCGAGTTCGCGCTGCAATACGCGAAAGAGCGCAAGCAGTTCGGGCGCACCCTGATCGAGAATGAAGCGATCGCTTTCATGCTCGCCGACATGGCCACGGAGATCGAGGCCACGCGGGCGCTGATCTGGCGGGCTCTGTGGGAAGGCCGCAGCGGCGGCGAGTTCAAGAAGGCCGAGGGTTCGATGGCTAAGTTGAAGGCCGGCGAGGTTGCGGTGAAGGTCACCGAGCAGGCGATCCAGATCTGTGGCGGTTACGGCTACATTCGCGACTTCCCAGTCGAGAAGTGGCACCGCGACGCGAAGATCTACACCCTGTTCGAGGGCACCAGCGAGATCCAGCGGCTCGTCATCTCCAGGGCGCTCGCGCGCGACTAGCCGCATGCCAAGCGCGCCGGTAGGGGTCGCCGACGGGAGGCCGGCCGACGCCCGCGAAGCGCGGCGCCAGGAGCGGCGGTCCCGACTGACTCAGGCCGCGCTCGCGATGTTCGCGGCGCGCGGTTATCACGAGACCTCGGTCGATGACATCGTGGCCCGCGCGCGCATGTCGAAGTCAGCGTTCTACGAGCAGTTCGACTCCAAGGAGCACTGCTTCCGGGAGGTGCTCGCGCAAGAGGGCGGCGAGCTGATCCACGCGGTCATCGCCGCCGCCGCAGGCGGGGAGGACCATCGCGAT
>DATINX010000376.1:0-3997 GCA_035473835.1 Candidatus Dormiibacterota bacterium
TGGTGTCTTTCCCAGGCCCGGCGGGCCAGCAGGACGGCGACCACTATGACGATCACGATCAGATCGACACCGAGCACCGCCAGTAGCGCGATAAGCATGTCTGATCCTCTCACCCGCAGCTGGAGCGCTGCGTCATCTTCCAGAGGGTGAATCTAAAAGACAAGGTCCATACCAGGAGGCAGCATTTAACCAACCCAACGGCGCCCGTGCCAGGCCCTGTCACAGCTCGGTATAGCCCTTCAGGGCGTCAGTCGATCCCCAGCATGCCGAGCTATCGGGGCCGGGATCTCACCCTCTGGGGATGATCCCTCGGTGACCGCGGCGCCGGCATGATCTCAGCGTTGCCAGAGTGGACGCCCGGCTGCGGAGGCTGGGCAGGATGGCGCTGATGACCGAGTTAGGGGACGCGGATGACCGAACCAGCGAACGGCAGTGGCCGCCCAGGCGTAACCGTCGGACCGACGACCGAGTTCAGCCTGTTCTTCAAGGTCAAGGACGGGCATGCAGGCGACTTGCGGAAGGCTCTACAGGATCTGCAGAACCACCCCGGATACCGGCCGGGCGAGTACAACATGGCGATCGCGACCATTCACGAGGCCAGGTTCGTGCTGTTCGACGGCGACAGCCGTCTCCTTTTCGCGACGAGCTTCGACGGTCCCTGGGACGCCTACATGGACGACTTCTTCACATCCGGGCCGACGCTGGCACTGTTCGATGCCGTTTTCTCGCACGTCGAGGGCTACGAAGGTCTCCCGAACCTCGAAGCGGTGCAGGAGTTCGTCCGGGGCGCGCAGGTCACCGCAGCCGCGTACGCGAGGAACTACGGCGGTACCGTCAAGGAGATCCGCAAGGCACAGCGGGTGAACGGCGCTTTCCAGCGAGCGCTGGACGAGCCCAACGCCGGAGAGGCACTCGCGCACCCAGCGTTGAAGCCGCTGCTCAACGAGGCGGCGGACTGACCGCCGGGGCGGGCAGAACACCTTGTCAGACCACATCTCCGGCCCGCGCGCACTGGCCGATCCGATTGCGGACATCACCGATGTCTATGCGTTTCCGAGTCCGGAGCGCCCGGGTCACCTCGTGCTCGTGCAGAACACCCTGCCGTTCGCGCCGGCGACAGCGACATTCTCCGATGGGCTCGTGTACCGCTTCCGTCTGCGGGCGGTCGCGGTGATCGATGCCGAGCCTGGTCAAAGCCCATTCGACGTTCACGATGCCGAGGAGTTCGTGTTCGACTGTGTGTTCTCCGAGCCAGCCGGCGACGGGTCGCAGGAGTGCACCTGCCATACGCCGAGGGGGGAGACGGTCTCGTTCACGGTAAACGACGAGCACGGCGGCTCGGCCGACGGCGTACGAGCGTTCGCGGGGGTGCGCTGGGATCCGTTCATCATGGACGCCCCGGCGACGCTCAAGACCATCGCCGCCGGAGAGCTCGCGTTCACCGATCCCGGCTCGATCTACATGGATGGGAAGAACGTGCTGAGTCTCGTACTCGAGCTCGACTGTGCGAAGTACATGCCCGGTGCCCAGCTGGTCGGCGTCCTCTCCGAGACGCTGACGCGAGGCAGGATGAACGTTCGCATCGAGCGCGTCGGCCGCCCGGAGGTGAAGAACCTGCTGCTCGCGCCGAAACAGTTCGATCCGGTCAACCGCGATCTGGAGATCCGGGACATCTACAACATGGAGGACGGGTTTCACCTCGCCGACGGCTACATCGGGGCATACCACGCACGGCTGAACGCGAATCTGCACTTCTGGGACAGCCTTGACGGCAAGCCGGACTGGACCTATCAGGACGGCAAGCATCCCCTTACGGAGCTCATTCTCGCCGACTACCTGGTCGTTGACGTGACGAAGCCGTTTGCGGCGTCCGGGTCGTATTTCGAGATCGAGCGTGCGCTGATCGATGGGGGCGCGCACGCCACTTGCGGCGGGCGCGCGCTCAACGACGACATGATGGACACGATGTTGACGCTCCTGATCAACGCTGGCAGCGGCCCCGTTGTCAGGGATGGCGTCGACCAGGCTTCGAGGCCCGCGTCGGAAATGTTTCCCTACCTGGCGACGCCGAACCCGTCCCCGCCGGCGCAGCCGGAGCACCACTAGCGTGAGGTCGCCGATGAGCCACAGCCAGGGCATCGAGCTGGATCTGGATGACATCCAGAGCGGCGCCCTTCACCCGCGCCCGTCACCGTATGTCGGCACCTACCTGCTGCTTCGGATCGACGATCGCCAGGCGGGTCGCGAGCTGGTCAGACGCCTGCACCCGTTGGTTGGATCCGGCCGGATCGCCCCCGATCCAGCCGCGGCGGGATGGATCACCGTGGCCTTCACGTACAACGGACTCAAGGCGCTCGGCGTGCCTGGGGACTCGCTGGCCAGCTTCGCGCCCGAGTTTCGCCAGGGAATGGCCGCACGCGCCGCAGAGCTCGGAGACGTCGGCGACAGCGCTCCCGAGAACTGGGAATCACCACTGGGAACCCCGCAGGTGCACGTCGCGCTCTCGGTGCTCTGCGCCGACTCGGCGCGCCTGGAGGCGCTGCGTGACAGGGCTCACCAAGCCCAGGAGCGCCTGCCTGGCGTTGAGGTGATCTGGCGGCAGGACTGTTACCAGCTGCCGACCGGACGCACGTCGCTCGGCTTCAAGGACGGGATCGGACAGCCCGCGATCGAGGGCAGCGGCATCGCCTCATCGAACCCGCTTGAGCAGCCGATCAAGCCCGGTGAATTCATTCTGGGCTACCCGGACGAGAGCGGATCGCTACCGCCCATGCCCACACCCGAAGTGCTCGGCCGAAACGGCACGTACATCGTCTTCCGCAAACTCCACACGCGTGTCGCCGCCTACCGCCGGTACCTCCGCGCGAAGGCGAAGTCGCCAGAGGAAGAGGCCGAGCTCGGTGCGAAAATCGTAGGGCGGTGGCAAAGCGGCGCGCCGCTTGCGGTCGCGCCCGGCAGTGACGACCCAGAGCTTGGCGCAGACGACTCCCGAAACAACGCCTTTCTCTACGGTGATGATCCGCGTGGGTTCAAGTGCCCGGTAGGAGCGCACGCTCGTCGGGCAAACCCGCGGGATGCCCTCGAGGCCGATGGCAGCGTCGATGTCCGACTGCACCGCATGATCCGCCGGGGCACCAGCTACGGGCCGATGCTGCCCGACAAAGTGCTCGAGGACGACGGGCAAGACCGCGGCATCATCTTCGTCTTCGCCGGCTCACGCCCGAAACGACAGTTCGAGTTCGTCAAGACCCAGTGGCTGAACGACGGCATCTTCATCGGAGCGCCACCGGAAGCCGATCCACTCGTGGGCCGTCCCAGCGGCTCCGGCATGTTCACGATCCCCAGGCGGCCGATCAGACGCAGACTGGCAGACATCCCGCCGTTCGTCGTCACGCGCGGCGGCGAGTACTGCTTTGCCCCCGGCCTGCGCGCCCTGCGCTGGCTCGGACAGCTCGAAACTGAGTAGGAGAAATGCGTGGCTTCAAACTCCACAAAGACTGACCGTTGGAAGACACTCGACTTCGGACCGCCTGCGGCGAGTGCCGACGAACCGGGTGATCCAGTGCTGCTGGACTACCGGGGCGACGGTGCCATCGCCGTGATCACGCTGAACCGGCCACACGCCGACAACGCCATCACTACCGAGATGGGCGCGCGGCTCACCGAGATCCTGGAAACGATCGCCGTGCGCCCGGCCGTGCGGGTGGCGATCATCACCGGCGCGGGCGAGCGCGCTTTCTCGGTTGGCAGCGACCTCAGGCAGCGCAAGAGCATGACCAAAGAGGACTGGCTTCGCCAGCGCCAGGACTTCGATCGCACCCTGTACACGCTCCGGGAGCTGAGAACGCCGATCTTCGCCGCCGTCAACGGCATCGCCTACGGCGGTGGATCGGAGATCACCCAGAGCACCGACTTCATCATCGCCGCAGAGAACGCGACGTTCGGCCAGCCCGAAGCCATGGTCGGCCTGTCGGCCGGTGGCGGATCGCCAGTCTTC
>DATINX010000377.1:0-2294 GCA_035473835.1 Candidatus Dormiibacterota bacterium
ACAAGCTCCTCTTTGTGGCCCATCGTGACCGTGCCCAGCTTCTCGCTCATGCCCCATTGCGTGACCATCCGGCGCGCGATCTGCGTCACCTTCTGGATGTCATTCTCCGCCCCAGAGGTCACATCGCCGAAGACGATCTCCTCCGCGACGCGCCCGCCCATTGCGGCGGCGACGTTGTCGAGCAGCTCGGCCTTGCTGGTCAGGTAGCGATCCTCCGTCGGGAGGTACCACGTGACGCCGAGCGCCTGCCCGCGCGAGATGATCGAAACCTTGTGCACCGGGTCGCATTTCGGCAGCGACTTGGCCACCAGGGCGTGACCAACCTCGTGGTACGCGACAACTTCCTTCTCGTGCTCGGACAGACGACGGCTCTTTTTCTCGGGGCCAGCGACAACTCTCTCGATTGCTTCCTCGAGCTCGCTCATGCCGATCACCTTCTTGTTGCCGCGCGCTGCCAGGATGGCTGCCTCGTTGATGAGGTTGGACAGGTCGGCGCCGCTGAAGCCGGGCGTCTGGCGCGCCATCACGTCGAGGTCGACAGTCGAGTCCAGGGGCTTGTTCCGCGCGTGCACGTCGAGAATCTGGCGGCGGCCCTTGACGTCGGGGCGGTCAAGCGTTACGTGGCGGTCGAAGCGGCCCGGGCGAAGCAGTGCCGGGTCGAGGACGTCCGGACGGTTGGTGGCCGCGATGATGATCACGTGGGTGTTGGTGTCGAAGCCGTCCATCTCAACGAGCAGCTGGTTGAGGGTCTGCTCGCGCTCGTCGTGGCCGCCGCCCAGGCCGGCGCCACGTTGGCGGCCGACAGCGTCGATCTCGTCCACGAACACGATGCAGGGTGAGTTCTTTTTGGCCTGGTCGAACAGGTCGCGGACGCGGCTTGCGCCGACGCCGACGAACATCTCCACGAACTCAGAGCCCGAGATCGAGAAGAAAGGCACGCCCGCCTCGCCTGCGACTGCCTTGCTCAGCAGGGTCTTGCCGGTGCCTGGAGGGCCGACCAGCAGCACGCCCTTGGGGATACGCGCGCCCAGGGCGACGAACTTCTCCGGATATTTGAGGAACTCCACGATCTCGGTGAGCTCCTGTTTAGCCTCCTCAACCCCCGCGACGTCCGCAAACGTGATCGCCGGCTTGTCACCCGCGACCATTCGCGCGCGCGACCTGCCGAACGAGATGGCCTGGTTGTTGCCGCTCTGCGTCTGGCGCAGCACCCACCACATGAAGGCGGCGATCAGGATGACCAGGATGATGTTCGGGAGTAGAACGCTCAACAGGTAGTTGGCGCTGTTGGCCGGCTGGAACTTGACGACAACCGGCACGTCGTTGGAGGTCTTGTAAGTGAGGAGCGTGTCGGCGAACGCGCAGCCCGCGCCGCTGGCGCAATCAGGAAGAGTGACGTTGTGGCGACCGTTGTTAGTGTCTATTACCACGCCGTCGGTGCCCTTGATGTCGACTTCCATGACCGCGCCCGCCGCGGCCTGGTTCATCATCTTCGAGAACGCCCACTCGCTCGAGGTCTGGCCGCCCTGAAACGATTGCCACGTGAACCAGAGCACAAGGCCGAGAACTACGACCAGTGCGAAATAAAACAGGCTGGAGCGGGGGAAGCGGCTCAAGAGGTCTCTCCTGGAAAGCTGTTAAGCAATTCTACTTTAGCTGGGATACCGACGACTGTTACGTGCAATGCGGGCTCACCTGGGCGGCTCGCCATGTCCTCCGCGACGGCGATGCCCGGCACCACCGCCAGCGATTCGCCTGCGAATACCAGCGGCCATGTGTCTCTGTCTTCTCGAGGCACACGCGCGTCGACGAAGATGTCCTGGAGCTTCCGAGTTCCCCGCCCGCCCAGAGGCCTCATCGTCAGGCCCGGCCTGCGATAGCCGAGGTGCAGAACCAGCTCGGGCTTGAGGTGCACCACGATCGGGTCATCGCAACCGGCGCAGCTCGAAACCTCGAGCTTCGGAGCCGGGTTGAGGGCCGTTTTCTCGGCAATCACCTGCATGAACTCCCCCACGATACGTAAACGCAGGCCGCCAGGTAGATCTACACCCCGCCCGCCTCTCCCCGGCTGGGCAAGTCTCAGCATCGCCGCGATGTGCGCTCTCGAGAGCGAAGGCTCGACACCTCCCGCGCGAGAGTAAAGCTGTCTCATGAGCTCGGCCGCGACCGGCCCGGGCGAGGCGGCGACGGCCGACCGAGTGGTAACGCCGCCGGTCAGGTAGCTCGCTGCAATCCCCTCGACGGCTCCCTGCAGGACCGCGGCCCTCCTGGCCACGCCGTAGAACCGGCGGACG
>DATINX010000378.1:0-3456 GCA_035473835.1 Candidatus Dormiibacterota bacterium
CGGAGCTGGTCGGTCCTCCCTTCCTTGACCATCGACCGCACGGCGGTGTTGGCGATCTGGACCTCGAAGGCAGCCACCCGACCGCCACCGACTGCTGGCAGGAGCTCCTGGTAGATGACCCCCGCCACGCAGCTGGCCAGCTGGATCCGCACCTGCTGCTGCTGAGCGCCGAGGTAGCTGTCGATGATCCTGTCGAGGGCTTGTGGCGCGTCGTTGGTATGCAGCGTGGCGAGCACGAGGTGGCCGGACTCGGCGATCGAAACCGCCGCGCTCATGGTCTCCAGGTCGCGCATCTCGCCGATGAGGACCACGTCGGGGTCTTCGCGGAAAGCCGAGCGCAGCCCTTCCGCGAACGAGGGGGTGTCCTCGCCGACCTGGCGTTGATCGACGATCGAGAGCTGATGCTTGTGGATGTACTCGATCGGGTCCTCGATCGTGATGATGTGGAAAGACCGGTTTGCGTTGAGTAGGTCGATCATCGCCGCCTGCGTCGTCGACTTGCCGCACCCTGTGGGGCCGGTCACCAGAATCAGGCCGTGCTGCCGCTCGAGCAGGCGATGGACAGACTCGGGGATGCCGAGCATGTCGAAGTTCGGGATCACCAATGGCAGCAGTCGGAAGGCCGCCGCGAGCGAGTTGCGCTGGTGATAGGCGTTGCCTCGAATCCGCGCCCGGTCTCGCCAGGTGAACGAGAAATCGACGTGGCGACGCTTTTCGAGCTCCTTCCACTGCTTGGGGTCCAGGATCTCGCGCAGCAGTCTCTCGGTGTCCGAAGGCATGAGCACCTTGGCGCTCTCGTCGAGAACCTCCAGGTTCCCGTCCTTCCGGATTCGGGGCTTGCTGCCACAGCTGAGAATCAGGTCTGAGCCCCCGGCCTCCAGCAGCTGGTGCAGGGCGTTGTCCATGGTCATTAGCTGCTGCATCGGTCGCAACATATTTCACCGGAGCAGGAGCACGCCGGCCATCGGCTGGCTCGGCGACCATGCACAAATGTCCCAGTCACATTTGGGCTGAAGTCCCGGGCTGCGAGCCCCCGCCGGCCCTACCCGGTTTGTCCCAGTCCAAGCGGGACCAGCGCCTCATGTGCCTGCGGCCATGGGCTCATACGATTGATCAAATTGGAACTCTCAGCACGTGACTGGCTCCATGCTCCGCGGCACCTTCGCCACGAAAGCATTCGGTGATGGCGAAGTACGCGGAGATCCTGTTCCGGCAGCGGCTCAAGTTCGTCGCACTGCTGCTGATTCCGATCGCACTGGGGGTGACCATCGCGGTCGTGTTCGCCAACTATCGCGCTGCCGCCTCGCTTCGGATCGAGGATCCTGCCGCTTTCGGCACATCGTTCGTGCCGGTCGGCTGGAGCCCGAACCAGTCGCCCGCTCAGAACCTTGCCGACAGCGTCAGCCAGGTGGTGAAGAGCGGCGCTTTTGCCCCGAGCCTGGCGGACCGCCTGACCAGCTCCGGAGCGGTATCGAGCTCCGCGGTGCAGCAGACTGTTGCCTCAGCCGTCGCCAACCTGAAGGCCACCCCCTCCGGTTCCCACGTGGTGACTCTGACCTACTCTTGCCCGCACCCTGCCGTCTGCGTGAGCGTGCTCAGCGCAACGATCGACATCTTCCATGAACAGCTCGTCAAGGTTCAGCAGGACCAGGCGTCTGCCGCGAACACTTTCTGGAGCGCTCAGCTGGCTGACGCGCAGGGCAACCTCGCGGCCGCTCAGACAGCCCTGCAGACCTACGCCGCAGCCAACCCGACGGTGGCCGTCGATGCCAGCTCGAGCGATCCTCACGTCGTGCAGCTGGTCGGCAACGTCCAGCTCTGGCGGACAAAGGTGGCCGAGGCCCAGAACAGCCTGAGTCAGGCGCAATACGTGGGGACCGCGTCTGCCCGTTTCATGCAGATTGGGACCTCCGTGGTCGACGCGCCCCACCTGGCCAGCTCCCGATACATCGGCGATGGGGGCAGCCTGATACCTGGGGTGCTGGTCCTGCTGTTGGGCCTGGTTGCGGTGGGTGTCTACGTCTTCTTGCTCGGGTGGGCGGACAGGACCGCATCCGACCCGAGGGCGCTCGAGCGCCGTCTTGGTGTCGCGGTGGTGGCCACGATCCCAAGGCTGGCGGGATCCAGTGGGGTCTAGGGTGGTCAGAGACCGCGGGACCGCCGGCAAGGAGAGCGTACCGCCGATTCCCGATGAGGAGGTCCCGCATTCCAATGGGACCGCTCAGCCGAACGGGAGTGCTCAGATCGCCGACGAGGTGGATCAGCTGGTCGAGAAGGCCGAGTCCAGCTCCGATTCCGAGGAGCTGTCCAGCCAGCTCTTTCACACGATCAACGACGCGCTCGCGCGCCGGCAGCCTCTCCCAGGTTTCGCGGATCCACGCTTGGAGAGGGTCAACTCGATCGAGCTGCCGCCATGGTTCATCGACCGGTGCCGGCGAGCTTACCTGTCGGTCTCATTTGATCCCCACGTCGAATGCCGGGTCCTGGGCGTGACGAGCGCCGCATATGGCGAGGGCAAGACCTCGGTGGCGATCGGCATCGCCATGGCGATGGCAGTCGACACCAAGAAGCCCACGCTGCTCATCGAATGCGACTTCGCGGCACCGTCCTTCTATAAGTTCTTCGGCTTGAA
The DNA here is from genome assembly GCA_035473835.1 of Candidatus Dormiibacterota bacterium. Classification (GTDB taxonomy): domain Bacteria; phylum Chloroflexota; class Dormibacteria; order Dormibacterales; family Dormibacteraceae; genus UBA10449. Next base: position 2,633 of record DATINX010000378.1, read on the forward strand.
CGAGGCCGGCGGCCTCAGCGAATGGCTGGACGGCGGTTCTCGCTTGAGGATCGTTCGCGGAGCGGCCGTCGTTCCGAACATCTTCGTAATTCCCGCCGGTTCCGCCCAGACCGAACCGGCCCGTTTCTTCTATCAGCTGGTCGACCGCCATGTGCTGGATGGGCTTCGAGGCGTGTTCGGCAATGTCGTCATCGACCTGCCGCCGATGCTGAACATCTCCTACGCCTCGTTGGCCGCCGCGCTGGCGGACCGCCTGCTGATCGTGGCGCGAAGCCGGGTGACGCTGACAGACGATCTCGAAACGCTGGTGACCCGCATCGGCAGGGATCGCGTGAGCGGGATCGTGCTGAACGGCACCGATTACCGCACCCCCAGGTGGCTGCGGCCCCTGCTCTGAGCCGACCGAACATGCTGGTCGAGAGCAGCCCCCGTCTCCAGGAATTCGCCGCGGCTCCGCCGGCTCAGGAGCTGTGGCAGCTGGTGACCGCGCCTGGCACGCTCCGGTTCGACGTGCCGGCCTCGCCAACAGCTCGCCGGCGCTTGCGGCAACAGATCCGGCATCTGCCGCCTGGTACCAATGTGGTACTCGGCTGTGCGGCGCTTGGCTCGCGCAGACGCTGCCGGCGGTTTGCCCGATACGCCGGAATCGAGATCTTGCGCGAGTACATTGCCGTGCCGTCGGCCGGCCCTCCGACCTGCTACGTGGAGAGCTCGCCCGCCGCGCTTCGGTATTTCTTCACGCAGCTCCTGACAGTGCCGCGAGGGCGCGCCGGTATCTCTGCGGGGCTGGCGGCTGTGAAACGAGTTGCCGGCTTCATCTGGCC
>DATINX010000379.1:0-12534 GCA_035473835.1 Candidatus Dormiibacterota bacterium
GGCCCCTGGATCATGTAGAGCTGGCCCGGGCGCATGCCCATGACGCGGGCTACCGCCTCAGCCTGCTCCTCGTTCGGGTCGGGGAGGTGATGGGCACGCTTGCCGTCGAGGGGAACCCGCGGAGGGCTGCCGAGCCAGCCGGTGTCGGCGAGCTCCGCAGCCATCGCCCCAGTGCGCGGGCTGCCGATCTGCAGCTGGCGGATGACGGAGCGCTGGGCCTCGAACATCTCGACGCTCGCGGTCGGCAGCACGATGCCTTCATCGGGCAGGGGGTCGTACCGGCGGAAGCTGACCGAGAGGTTGGACCCCTGGATGCGGTCGAGCGACATCCCGCGGTACTCAGGGAACCCGGCCGAGCGAACCGTCAGCGAGTCGATGCCGCGATAGATGCGTCCGTCCGCGTCGTCAACCAGATGCAGGATCGCGCGCACGTACTCGCCGCCGCGCATGTCCTCGCCGCACTCGGGACAGTGGATGCCGTTCGAGGTCGGCACCTCGGTCTCGCATTTCGGGCACTCGATCCACTGCTCGGTGGCCTCGTAGCGGCGGACCGCCGCCTCGGCCAGCTTTTCGCGGTAGTCGCGGAGATGCTCGATGAAGCGCAGGGTCGAATCGAGGATCGGCAGTGTCTTCGCCTTCTCACGCAGGACGATGGCGGTGAAGCCTTCGAGGTCGCCGTCCCACTCCTTGACCAGCTGCAGCTCCTGGTAGCCCAGGCGGAGGCGGTTCTTCTCCATCTCGAACTCGCCGTCGAGGTCCTGCCAGTCGGTGATCTCAAGGGCAAGACCCTGTGGCGTCCGCCCCAGCCTGCCGGTGAGCAGCGTCTGCCGGACCTGGCCGACGAACTCCAGGGGTTTTTCGGGCTTGACGATGGTGTAGGTGCCGTCGATCGAGCGCTGCTCCTCGAGGACCTGGCGGAGCAGTTCGGCGCCGCCGGCCGCCTCGAGGGCCTTGACCTTGGCCGCCGCGGGCGTGCCAGGACGCACACGGATGCCAAGCTTGCCGGCCTGTATCTCCTCCCCCGGGATATCAGGGTTCCAGAGCGGGAGGATGTCGCCGGGATTGGGCGTGCTCATATCAAGCAGACCTAAGGGTCGATGCGCGGGTGGGACATGAAATGGGGATCAACTGAGTTCAAAAAGGGGTCCCCAGGCGGGACCTAGCACCCCAACGGGCAGCGCTTACGTTAGCACATATATACCCCCTCCCAGTCGAGATGGGGCACGGAGGGGGTTTGAGTGGCATATCTCAGCGCGTAGAACCTCCCGGTCGTATTGCACTATTGACCCGGCATGTGGAAGAACCGCCTGCAGCCGTACAACATCCTCAGCGAGGACGACGTCGAGGCGATCCACGGGCAGGCGATGAGCATCCTGGAGGAGATCGGGGTCGACTTCCTCCATGAGCGCGCGCGGGAGATCTTCGGCAAGGCCGGGATGAAAGTCGAGGACAATCGGGTGAGGTTCGACCGCGACTTCATCCTCGAAACCGTGGCCAAGACGCCGGCGACGTTCGAGCTCCAGGCCCGTAACCCTTCCCGCTCGGTCGTCCTGGGGGGCGACAACGTGGTGACCGCTCCCGTGTATGGCCCGCCCTTCATCACGGACCTCGAGCGCGGGCGCCGCGGGGCGACGATCGAGGACTTCAACAACTTCGACAAGATGGCGCAGGCCATAGAGCAGATCCACTGCGCCGGAGGCACCACGGTCGAGCCCGAAGACCTGCCTCTGGCGTCGCGCCACCTCGACATGGTGTATTCGCACCTTCGCTGGACGGACAAACCGTTCATGGGCAGCGTCATCTCCGCAGAGAACGCTCGGGACACCATCGAGATGGCCTCGATCGTGTTCGGCGGCCGCGACAGCATCGAGAAGACCCCCGCTGTGCTCAGCCTCATCAACGTCAACAGCCCGCTCCGCTACGACGACCGGATGCTCGGCGCCCTGCTCGAGTACTCGGAGGTGGGGCAGCCCGTCATCGTCACGCCGTTCCTGATGGCGGGGGCCATGTCGCCGATGGGCCTGGCGGGCACGGTCGCGCAGCAGACCGCGGAGGCCCTCGCCGGCATCGCGCTGGTGCAGCTGATCCGGCCCGGGACGCCCAGCGTGTATGGGTCCTTCCTCACCAACACCGACATGCAATCGGGCAGCCCCGCCTTCGGCACGCCCGAGTCGGCGATGGGCATCCTCGCGAGCGCGCAGATGGCGCGCCACTACAACCTGCCCTTCCGCGGCGGGGGAGCGCTGACGTCGTCGAAGGCTCCGGACGCCCAGGCGGCCTATGAGTCGATGATGTGCATGTGGCCGACCATCCTCGGCCGCGTGAACTTCGTGCTGCACGCCGCGGGCTGGCTGGAGAGCGCGCTTCTCGCGTCCTACGAAAAATTCATCATCGACGTCGAGGCGCTGCGGATGTTCGAGTGGATCCTCGGCCACGGCCTCCCCGTCGACCAGGAAGGCCTCGCGATGGACGCGCTCCGTGAGGTCGGGCCCGGTGGCCACTTCCTCGGCGCCGAGCACACGCTGCGCAACTACCGCACCGGCTTCTACCGGCCGTGGATCTCGTCCACGGAGAACTTCGATCGGTGGAACCGTTTCGGAGCGCGCACCGCGGACGTGGTGGCGGCCGAGAAGTGGAAGCAGGTCCTGGCCGAGTATCCCGACCCCGGCCTCGATCCTGCCGTCGACCAGCAGCTACTTGAGTTCATGAGCCGGCGCAGGCAGGAGCTCGGAGACGTCTGAGCGGCAGGCGCGAGCCCGCCTGGACCACCTTCTCTCGAAGATCGCGTCGAACGCGCCCGCGCCCGCCAGCGGATCAGCGGCCGCGGCCGTGGTCGCGGCTGCGGCGGCGCTGGTGCAGAAGGTGGCGCTGCTGTCGAGCAAGCAATGGCCTGGCGCGGCGGATGCGCACGGTCGGGCCGAGCGCCTGCGGCTGCACAGCGAGGAGCTCGTCGAAACCGACTCGCTGTCATACCTCGCCTACGTCGAAGCGGTCCGCTCGGGTCAGGACGTTGAGGGCGCACGCGCAAGAACCGTCGAGGTCCCGCTGGAGATCGTGAGGGCCGCCGCCGAGGTGGCTGCGCTGGCCGAGCAGTCCGCGTCGCTTGGCAACCCGAGGCTGCGCGCCGACGCGGTGGTGGCCGGGATGCTGGCGTCGGCGGCGGCGGAAGCGGCTGCGTTCCTGGTCGCCGTCAACCTTGGCGAGGTCGCTGACGAGCGGCTGGAGGTGGCACGAAGACTGGCGGGCGAGGCTAGTGCGCGGCTTGCGTCACCAGGCGCTCGAGGCTCTTCAGATGATCCTGGTCATGGTCGAGCGCGACCTGCAGATAGCCGTCGACCGTGAGCTCTCCGAATTTGGTGTGCACGCCAACGCGGCTTCTCTCCTCCTCGCTCAACCCGCGGACGAATTCGATGATGCGGGTGCGCGTCTCGGCCCATTCGGTGAGCGCGGTCTGCAGCGAGATGCCGTCGAAATCCCTTTCGTCGTTCGAGTAGAACTCGAACTCTGGCCGCTCGCCGGCGGCCATCGCCCGAATGCGCGGCTCGAAGCATTCCGTTTCCGTCGCGGCGAGGTGAGCTGCGATGTCGCGCAGAGTCCACGCGCCCACGCGGCCGGGGTGGTCGGCGGCAACGATCTGCGTCATCGCGACGACCAGCATCTGGCTGGCCTTGAGCTGCTCCATGAGCGTGTCGCTCATGATTCCGGCTCGGGGTTCATCAGCCGCGACCGCGGGAACGCGCCGTCCAGCTCCGCGACCAGGGCGGCCAGAACGTCGTCGGGTGAGCCGGCCCGCTCCTCGACCGGACCCCAGCGCCAGCCGTCGAGATACGCGTCCATGTCTGTCGACCCGTCTTTCATCGCGTACGCGTCGATCGCGGCCTGGAACCGGTCCGGCAGCATGCGCTTCGCCTGCGTCTCACCCTCCCACGCTTTGATCTGTGACGGTATGTGCTTCCAGAACATCACCTGATACGAGGCCATAACGGGCTCAGGCCGTCATCAGGTCGGCGAGACGTGACTCTAGCTCGCCCAGGCCCACGTCGTTGATCTCTAGCGGCAGACCGAGGTACGCGGCGATCTGCTCGGCCTTGTCCGCGAGGCGAGGGTTGGGGACCTGACGCAGGTAGAGCACCGCTTCGTAGTTGCCGAAGAGCATCGACTTCAGGTCAGGATGCCGGTCGAGACCGAGGCCTCGTACCACCGCTCGGTCGAAGTTGCGTACGAGCCAATCGGTGAGGAAGAAGGTGCCAGGCCGCTCGTCGCTAACGCGCTCGAACAGGTCGGCACCGGCCAGCATCTCGTAGCAATGAGGGCCCCGCACTCGCTCCGCGCCGAACTCGTCGAGGATCGTCTCCAGCTTGCCGCCCATCCCGCAGTCCCCGTACACGACGACGAGATGGTCATAGCGGGGGCGCAGATCGTGGAGCCTCTCGCGGAGCTCGTCGACGATCCGCGAGGGGTACAGATGCAGCAACGCGGACACACCATAGATGTCCACGTCCCAGCCCCGCCGGTCGACGATGTCCTTCACCTCCCTGCCGAGCGCTCCGCAGATGACGAAGGCTGTTTTCACCTCCCCACGCCGTGGGGAGGCCGGGCTGAAGGTCCGGGTGGGGCGGTCCGAGCTGCCGATCACGACACTAATTCCAGGTCGGGAAAACGCAAAACGGATACGAACGCATCGTTGAAATCCGATCGCCCCGACAGCTCGACGTATTCGATGCGCGACGGCAGCTCGAACGCGACCTGGCGCTCACGGTACGACAGCAGCGCGATCTTCGCCCCTTCGCCCGCGGAGTTGCCGACCGCGATGATCTTGTCGACGTCGACTGGAGGCACCAGGCCGATGATCTTGGCGCTCTCCGGGTTGAGATAGGACCCGAAGGATCCGCCGAGAAAGATCTCGTCGAGGTCTACAGCGCTGACGCCGAGGATGTCCATGAGGACTTTGATCCCGGTGGCGATCGATCCCTTCGCGAACTGGAGCTCGCGAACGTCACGCTGGCTCAAATACACGCCTTCGGCGAGCAGGAACGCGCGCACTCCGTCAACCTCGAAGAGGCGGTTCGCCAGCGGGTGGCCCGGGGCATCGGATGCGGCGAGCATTCGCCCCGAATGGTCGAGCAGCCCCACGTTGAGGAGCTGCGCCACCGCATCGACCAGCCCCGACCCGCAAAGACCCACCGCCGGCACGTCGCCGCCGATGACCTGGAGGTCGACGGTGTCGCCCAGGTGCACGCCCTCGATCGCGCCGTCGGTCGCCCGCATTCCGCACTTGATCTGGCTGCCTTCGAAGGCGGGGCCGGCGGGTGCGGCCGTGGCCAGCGTGCGTTGGCTGCTCCCGATCACGATCTCTCCGTTCGTGCCGACGTCGACGAAGACGCGCATCTTGTCCTCGCGTGCGATGCCGGTCGCCAGCACGCCCGACACGATGTCCGCTCCGACGTACGCGCCCAGCGCGGGCAGGGTCTGGACGTAGCCGGCCGGGTGAATGTGAAGCCCGACCTCGCTCGCGGGGACGGTGAGCTGATCCATGAACGTCGGCGTGAAGGGCATCATCGAGATCGGGGTCGGGTCGATGCCGAAAAGCAGGTGCAGCATCGTGACGTTGCCGACCACCACTGCCTCGTACGTCCGCTCGGGCGACACGCCCGCCTCGCGGTACAGCCCGTCGAGGATTCCGTTCATCGTCGCCACGACGGCGCCCTTCAGCTCTTCGAGGCTGTCCGCGCCGTTCATCGCGTGGCTGATCCGCGAGATGACGTCCGCACCGAACGGCGCCTGGCCGTTCAGGGTCGAGCCGACGGCCGCGGCCATGCCGGTATGCAGGTTCATCAGGGTCCCTACCAGCGTGGTCGTGCCGACGTCGAACGCGACCCCGAAGCAATCCTGAGTGGTGTCGCCGGCCTCGATCGCGACCAGCTGCTCACCCGCGAGCACCGCCGTGACCTTGAAGCCGGCATCCCTCAGCACCTTCGGCAGGGTCCGGAGTACGGGCACGCCCGCCGACATGTCATGGCCTTCGGCTGTCAGCGCGTCGCGCAGCCGGGAGACGTCGCTGCGCTGGTCGTGGAGATCGGGCTCGGTCAGCTCGAGGTAGATCTTCCGAACGTTCGGGTCGATGATGACCAGCCGGCTGAGCCCCATCGTCGCCGCCTTGGGCACGCGAAGCAACTGTGGCACCTCGCAGGTGAGGTCCTCGTAGATCCGTGCCTGGCACGAGAGCCGCCAGCCGCGCTCGACCTCCTCCTTCGTGAGCTGGCGATGATCCGCTGTGGTCACCTCGCTCTCGCCGGCGAGCAGCCGCACCTTGCACTTGCCGCAGGTGCCTCGTCCGCCGCAGGTCGAATCGATGGGCAGCCCGATCCAGTGCGCGGCGCTGAAGACCGTCGTTCCCGGCGGGACGCGCGTGGTCCGGTCGAACGGCCGGTAGGTGACCTCCAGCTTTCGCTGGATCATTTCGATGAAGCCTGTGCCAGCTCCGCCCGATAGCTCGAGATCCAGCGCATGGCGTACTCGTCGTGGCCGAGCAGGAGGTCGCCCGCGAGCACGGCTCGGCGCACCTCCGGGACCAGCGGGTTCGTGATCGCGCAAGTCAGGCCCGCGTGCATCGCGAGCGGCAAGAAGGCGGCGTTGACCGTCGCGCGATCGGGCAGGCCGAACGAAACGTTGGAGGCGCCGCACGTCATGTTGTTGCCGAGCTCGGTGCGGATCAGCCTCATGGTCTCGAGCGTGATCAGGCCACAGGTGGGATCGGCCGCCACCGTCATCGCGATGGGGTCGATGATGACGTCCTCTCTGGGGATCCCGTAATCGGCGGCGCGCTCGATGATGCGGCGCGCGATCGCGACCCGTTCCTCGGGGACCATCGAGATGCCCGTCTCATCGTTCGCCATGCCGATCACCGCGGCGCCATGTTTCTTGACCAGCGGCAGGATGCGATCCATGCGCTCGTCCTCTGCCGTCACCGAGTTGACGAGCGCCTTGCCCTCATAGGCGGCCAGGGCTGCCTCCAGCGCCTCCATCACGGACGAGTCGATGCAGATCGGCAGGTCGCTGACCTCGCTGACAGCCTTGATCGCCGCCACGAGCAGGGCAGGCTCGTCCAGGGCCGGGATGCCGGCGTTCACGTCGAGCATGTGCGCGCCCGCGGCCGCCTGCGCGATCGCATCGGCGCGCACGCGGTCCATCTTTCCCACTTTCATCTCGGCGGCGAGGACCTTGCGGCCGGTCGGGTTGATGCGCTCGCCGATCACGACGAAGGGCCGGTCGATCGAGATCACGACCTCGCGAGTTCGCGAGCGGAGGATGGTGTCCAAAACGCGCTCAGCCCTTGCGGAGCGTCTCGTCGATCAGCTTGACCGCCTGCTCCATCGCCTGCGCTCCCAGCGACGACTGGCTTCGATCGCCGACGAGCTGCTTGGCCATTCGTGTCGCCATTGACGCATCAGGCGCGTAGCTGTCGGCGCCGACGTGTTTGGCATATTCCTCGGTGACCGGCGCGCCGCCGACCGCGATGTGGACCTTGTCGCGGAGGCCGGCCTTCGTCAGCGCTTCGATGTTGACCTTGAACATCGGCATGGTTGTAGTCAGAAACGCTGAGAAGCCGACGACGTCGGGCTCGTGCTTCGTGACCGCCTCGACGAATTTCTCTGGCGGGGTGTTCACGCCGAGGTCGAAAACCTCGAACCCGGCGCCTTCGAGCATGATCACGCAAAGGTTCTTGCCGATGTCGTGGATGTCGCCCTTCACGGTCCCGATCACGTAGCGGCCGACCGGCTTGGCGCCGGTCTCCGCGATGAGCGGCCGCAGGATGGTCAGCGCGCCCTGCATGGCGCGGGCGGCGATGAGCATCTCGGGGACGAAGAAGTCGCCCTTCTCGAAGCGCCGGCCGACCTCTTCGAGGGAAGGGATGAGGGCCTTGAACAGGATGTCCATCGGGTCCATCCCAAGCGCCAGGCCCTCTTCGGTGAGGGCTTTCACCTCCGGCGCGTGTCCGTTCAGCGTGTGGTCGAAAAGGCCGGCTCGGATCTCTTCTTCTCGGCTCATCGGGCCTCCTCCGTGTTGCGCATCGCCCAACAGATGCTCAGAGTCCAACAAGAATACGCCCAATGTATAGTGTTGCGCAGTGAGCAACGACCCGCGGGATGTGGGCGTGATCCGCTCGGTCGACCGCGCCATCGCCATCCTGGACCTCCTCGCCCAGGACGGGTGGCGGGCCGGCGCGGAGGTGGCGCGCGAGCTCGGTGTGCATCGTTCGACGGCGCTTCGCCTGCTCGGCACCCTCGAGCGGCACGCCCTGGTCGAACGGGATCCGAGGACGGCGAAGTACCGCTTGGGCCCGCGCCTTCCGCAGCTGGCCCGTGTGGTCACCGGCGAGCTCGATCTCCGAGCCGTCGCGCGGCCTCTGTGCGAGAGCCTCGCGGTCGCCACAGGCGAGACGGTCACCCTCGACGTGCTCGATGGCGACGAGATCGTCCCGATCGAGCAATCCACCTTGTCGACGTCGTTCGTCAGCGTCAACTGGCTGGGGCGGCGTACACCCGTCCACTGCACGGCGAGCGGCAAGGTCATCCTTGCGTTCGCGGCCGACCCCGTCCGCCTGCGCCTCCTGGCCCACCCGCTCGAGGCGCGGACGCCTCGGTCGATCACGGACGTGGCGCAGCTCGAGAAGGAGCTGGCTTCGGCGCGAGAGGGAGGCTACGCCAGGACCTTCGAGGAGCTCGAGGTCGGCCTCGACGCCGTCGCGGCGCCCGTATTCTCGTCCGACGGCGAGGTCCTGGCGGCGATGGACGTTTCGGGCCCGGCCCACCGGCTGCAAGCCGGCGGAGGGCACGACGTGGTCCGGCTGACCCGCGAAGCGGCCGCCGACCTATCCCGCCGTCTGGGCTTCCGGGGCCACCAGATCCGATAGCGCTTCAGCGCTTAACCGCGCCTTAACCAGTTTCCACCCATTTGGGTGCGGTCGACTCTTTGCAATGTTGTCTCGGCAAGAGCATTATTGGCGGCGCCATATGGGGCGCCGTGGCGCCTGTCAATCGTCATTTGGGGAGAGAGGAATGAACTGGGGATTTCGAATCCGTAGCCTTGGCGTGGCTGCCGTCGCGCTCCTGATCGTGGCGGCCTGCGGGTCGTCGAACACTAACTCCACGACCGTGAATGCGGCCTCGGCCAAGTCGGCCGCCGACGTCGGTGGCATGTCCGCGCTGGTCACAGCGGCCAAGGCGGAAGGCCAGCTGAATGTCATCGCACTGCCGCCCGACTGGGCCAACTATGGAGCGATCATCAGCGGCTTCACCGCCAAGTACGGGATCAAGGTCAACTCGGCCAACCCGAACGGGAGCAGCCAGGAGGAGATCGACGCCTTCGATGGCACGAGCCGCGCCCCCGACGTAGTCGACGTGACCCAGGCTGTGGTGCTCAAGAACACGTCGCTCTTCACTCCTTATCAGGTGGCGACCTGGAAGGACATCTTGCCCAGCGAGAAAGAGGCCACTGGCCTTTGGATCGAGGACTACGGCGGTTACATGAGCATCGGCTACGACCCGAGCAAGGTGCCCGCCATCACCTCAATATCGGACCTGCTCGGACCAGGCTTCAAGAGCAAGGTCGCCCTCTCGGGTAACCCCACCATTTCCGGCCAGGGCCTCAACGGCGTGATCATGGCCGCCGTTGCCAACGGTGGCTCGCTCGACGACGTCAGCAAGGGCGTCGACTTCTTCCACCAGCTGAAGCAGGCGGGCAACTACGTGAACGTCATCGCGACCGCCGCGACCGTCAAGGCCGGCCAGACGCCGGTCATCTTCCAGTGGGACTACCTCTCCACGTCGCATGGCAAGGACATCCCGGGCTGGAAAATCTTCGTCCCGTCGAACGCGATCATCGGCGGCTTCTACAACCAGGCGATCAACAAGCAGGCGCCCCACCCGGCCGCGGCCCGGTTGTGGGAGGAGTACCTGTACTCCGACGAGGGTCAGAACCTGTGGCTGAAGGGCGGCGCCCGACCAGTTCGCCAGGGGGCAATGACCACCACCGGGACCGTTGATGCCACCGCGGCTGCCGCTCTGCCGGCAGTCGCCGGCACGCCGCAGGTCCCCACGGGAGACCAATCAACCGCCGCCTTCGCCTACCTCAACGCCCACTGGTCGGCGGCCATTTCTTGACCGTAGCCGGCAGCCCGGCCGTAAGCATCGCCGCTCGCCCCGCTCGGGGCGGGCGGCGGCTGCCTCTCTCCTGGATTGGGGTTGTCCCGTTCTTCGCCTACGTCGCCCTGTTCCTACTGTTGCCCACCGCGATCATCGCCGCGGGGTCTTTCACCACCCCGGACGGAAGCGTGACCTTATCGAACCTCACCTCCATCAACCAGCAGTTCATCTGGAAAGCGTTCGTGGGCAGCCTCGTGATCTCGGCAGTCAGCGCAGTGGTCGCCGCGTTCGTGGGCGCCATCCTCGCCTATGCGGTCGTCACCGGCAACCCCAACGGCATCCTCCGGCGCAGCGTTACATCTGCTTCCGGCGTGCTCGCGCAGTTCGGCGGTGTCACGCTTGCCTTCGCTTTCATCGCCACGCTCGGAACGATCGGTTTTATCACCGTGTTCCTCAAGGATCACGGCATCGACATTTTCGCGAATGGTGTATGGCTGTACGACCTCAGCGGCCTGACCCTCATCTACCTGTACTTTCAGATTCCGCTGATGGTTCTCGTGTTCCTCCCGGCGCTCGACGGGATCCGGCCGCAGTGGCGGGAGGCAACCGAGAGCATGGGTGGCAACACCTGGCACTACTGGCGATACGTGGCCGGTCCGCTGCTTGCTCCCGCCTTCCTCGGTTGCACGCTGCTTCTGTTTGCGAACGCTTTCTCGGCCTACGCGACTGCGGCGGCCCTCATCTCACAGGGCGGCGTCATCGTGCCCCTGGAAATTCAACAGCTGCTGATCGGCGAGACGGGCCGCACTCAGCCCGGCTTCGCCAAGGCGCTGGCGCTCGCGATGATCCTGATCGTAGCGATCGTCATGGTGCTGTACGCGCTGTTCCAGCGCCGAACGTCGCGATGGCTGCGGTGATCGTGTGAACCGGTCCCGCCGCCTCAAGTTACGGCTCTTCCGCACAACAGTCTTGCTGGTGATGGGCGCTTTCTTCCTCCTCCCGATCGGTGCGATGTTCGAGTTCTCGACGCGCGGCAACGGCATCAACGCTCCACGCACCCTTGACGCCTGGAAGGCGATCGCAACGACCCCCGACCTCGTGGCAGCGATCGCGGCCTCATTGCAGCTGGCCGCGATAACTTCGGTCGCCATGCTGGTGCTGCTCCTGCCGACAATGGTCTGGGTGCGGCTTCGGCTTCCAGGTTTGAGCCGGGCCGTCGAGTTCATCTGCCTATTGCCGCTCACAGTCCCGGCCATCGCTCTCGTCGTCGGTCTCCGTCCCATTTACGTGTGGATCAACATCAACGTCACCGACTCGATCCTCGCCCTTGCGTTTGCCTATCTGATCCTGGTGCTGCCCTATGCGTATCGCTCGCTCGATGCCGGGCTTTCGACGATCGACCTCAAGACTCTCTCCGAGGCGGCTCGCAGCCTCGGCGCGGGATGGGGCACGGTGATGTGGCGGGTCGTCGTTCCGAACATGACGAGCGCCATCCTCAATGCCTGCTTGCTGTCCGTCGCACTGGTCCTCGGCGAGTACACGGTCGCCAACATCCTTCGATTCGAAAACCTGCAGGTCGCCATCGCATACGTCGGCCTTACAAGCGCGGGCACGTCGATCGCGGTCGCCGTGGCGTCGCTGCTCTTTGCCTTCGTACTCCTGATGGTCCTCTCGTTCGTCGGCCGAAGGCGCCAGCCGAGCCTGGCAGCCGCCGGCACCGACCCGCAATATCTCACTGCCGGACAGAGAACATGACAGGGAGCCATTAAGCAATGCAGTCGACCACTGCGTCTCGAACCGGAGTCGAGGTACGCCTGGAGGACCTCCGCCGCGCGTACGCCACCACGACCGCGCTGGATGGCCTGACTCTCACCATGGCCCCCGGAGAGATGGTGGCCTTGCTCGGCCCATCCGGATGCGGCAAGACCACCGCATTGCGGCTGGTCGCCGGACTGGAAGAGGCAGACAGCGGACGCGTGGTCATCGGAGGCGATGACGTAACGAATCTGGGCGCCAACAAGCGCGAGATCGGCATGGTGTTCCAGGCCTACTCGCTGTTCCCTCACATGACAGCGATGAAGAACGTTGCGTTCGGGATGCAGCTGCACAAGGTCGGCGCCGCTGAGCGCTTACAGCGCGCCGGTGAGATGCTCGAGCTGGTCGGACTATCGGCGCACGCCAACAAGTACGCGCATCAGCTCTCGGGTGGTCAACAGCAGCGGGTGGCGCTCGCACGCGCACTTGCGATCAAGCCAAAGGTTCTGCTTCTCGATGAGCCTTTGTCGGCACTCGACGCGAAGGTTCGTTCCCGTCTGCGCGACGAGATCCGCCGGGTCCAGCTCGAGGTCGGCACCACGACCCTGTTCGTCACCCACGACCAGGAGGAGGC
>DATINX010000380.1:0-5861 GCA_035473835.1 Candidatus Dormiibacterota bacterium
TGGAGTTGGCGAGCAGGTCGAGCCAGCTGACCGCTCCGAGACCAGCGTTCGCGGCGTGCGCATATCGAAGCAGGCTCGCGGCAAAAAGCCCAGTGCCCTGAAGTAGGCTGATGCCGAGGAGTAGCCAGCCAACCCGATGGCCAGGTTTGCGAACGGTGATCAGGCCGCCGATGGCAGCAAACACCAGAAACGGCGTCGCCCAGATGAAGCCGTCTAGCGGTATGGGTGGGGCGCTCAGCGGCCCTGAGTAGATGAGCCAGAGCGCGACCACCCAAGCCGCGATCGCGAATCCAACGGCGGACCAGGTGACGGTTGCGGAACGGGGGAGGCTCACCGCGCGTCGGTTCCGTTGGAAAGATAGATGAGAACCGCCTTGACGCGACGATGCACGTCGACCTCCTCGCCGAGGCCGAGCTTGGCGAAGATGGCGTTGATGTGCTTCTCGACAACGCGCAATGAAATGAACAGCGCCTCGGCGATGGCCTCGTTGTTCTTGCCCTGCGCCATCTGAAACAGCACATCGAGCTCGCGCGGGCTCAGATCGCGAAGTGGGGAGGTCGCGAATCGGTTGCGGGCCGCCACGAGTCCTTCGACGACCTGCGGGTCGATGACCGATCCTCCCGCGGCGACCTCGCGGATGGCGTGAAGTAGGTCCGCGGCGTCGAAAAGCCGATCCTTGAGCAGATATGCTCGACCTGCCGCTCCTCTGGAGAGCAGCTTGAGAGCGTACTCGGGTTCGTCGTATTGGCTGAGCACGACCACGCCGAGCCCGGGGTGTGAATCGCGAAAGGCCTCAGCCGCCTGGATGCCTTCATCGGTGTTAGTAGGAGGCATGCGGATGTCGGTTACAACCACGTCTGGCGCATTCGCGTCCACCGCTCCTCGAAGCGAGTCGAGGTCATGGCCGGTCGCCACGAGCCTGATGTCTTTGTCGGTCTCGATCAACCTGCTGACACCCTCCCGCATCAGGTAGCTGTCCTCGGCAAGAACAACTGAGAGCGCCACGCAGGCAGTCTCCCACTTCACCAGGCGGCCCGAAAGCTGGCTTCTACCCACCTCGGGTGGGTGCCTTCACCCCCCGCGGGATGGAGGAGCGGCTCATTCGAAATCGGGTGAGGCCCTGCTGGTGCAGGCTCGCGCCCTAAGCGAGGCTAGGAGCTGCCGCGCCGACCGCGGACATTCTTATCACTTGGAGGAAAAACCAGAATGCTTGGGATCCAAAAGGGATCTGCTCTCGCCGGAGCTGGTGCAATCGCGTTCGGAGTGTTTACCACCCTTGCCGTCGTGGTTGGGGGTGCCCCGGGTGGAACCTACTTCGAGTCAGACGTCGTGAGCTACGTTGCGATCGGCCACCTCCCAACGGTCATCGGGACCGGATACCTGGCGCTCTTCGGGGTCCTAGGTCTGATCTGTCTTCTTGCCTACATGCGGGAAGCGATAACCGTCGAGCCTGACCGCAAGCTAACCGCAGCCATCTTCTGGGGTGCGGGGCTGGCGTCAGCAGCGTCGTTTGCGGTCGGGTGGGGCCTCCTCTCCGGCATCGCCGTAGCTGCCGCGGAAGGCGGCAGTGCGGCATCAGTCCCACATCCAGCAACCTACGTGTTCTCCGACACCATCCTCAACGTCGTCTACGGCTCCGGAGGGATCCTCCTGGGCTTCGCTCTCATCGCGCTGATGCTCGGCTCTCGCGACATCCTTCCCAACTGGCTGCGCTGGCTGACCCTGATCGCGGGCGTGCTGGCGGTCACGGCGCCCTTCTACTTCTCAGCCCCCGCCATTCCTCTCTGGGGAATTGTTATCGGCGTCTGGCTCCTAGTGGCGGGTCGCGTTCCGATCAGTGCTGCGGCCGCTCGGCGGACAGCCTGATCACGGAGACCGCCGAGCTAGATCGAACCCAGCGCTGCATCATGCAAATGTTGTCGGCGCAGAATTGCAAATTGAATCGCGCATCTGATATGTGGAATACGCGGCAGCGTCACGTCTAATCCACGGACACCAGTTATCGCATGGGCTATATCTACCAGGCGGAGTGGCGCCTGAGTGCCACATGTAGATGGCTGGGGAGGAAGGATTCGAACCTTCAGCCTTCTGATCCAGAGCGATCTGCGCTATCGTCGGCGCACCGATTGAACTTGGCAGCCGCGTCTGATTCTCGGATTACGCGGCAGCGTCGCGTCTGATACAGGCGCGCCAAGACGGCGCTAAGACGTCGCTAAAACGGCGAGCAAGGCGCATTGCACAACGAGCGTCACGAAAGGATCCACACCAGCCTTCGGAGCAGGAGGCAAGTCACCGGCCGAGGCGCCCGCGCCGAGCGAGGGGCTGCTCGGGCGGGCGCGTTGCGATCCGGCCGGCGATTCAGTCCGCGGACACCGCGGGCTTTGACCAGGCCTGGTAGCCAAGACCGGCAAGGGCGGCCAGCAACAGAATGGCTGGCACTTGCGCCAGGAGGCTGGTAGCGACCGTGCTGGTAAGGGAGGGGATAAGGAAGAAGAGAACGACCCCAATCGGCACTGAGAGAAGAAGCACGATGGCCGGCCACCGCGGTGACACCCGTCCGCGGAGGATGGGAATCGCGAGCAAAACGCAGCCGACAACGAGCGCAACCTCTGCGACGTTGTAGTAGGCAAAAAGGGGAGGAGGCCCAAAGCCGCTGGCCAGCTTCGGCGCCTCCGTGGCCAGCCACGGATCCACCATCGCCCCATAAAGGTTGCCAAAGACGCCGACCATCTCGCTCTCTATGAAGACGAACGCCACGCCGATCAGTCCGACGACGCCAAAGCCCTGTGCTCGGCTCGCGTAGACGCCTGGGAGACCAAGCAGCAGTAGAACTGTCGCTGCCGCAAGCAGGTATTGGCTGGTTACGTAGATGTCCCCGTTGAACAGAGCACCGACGAGCAGGAACACGACGCTGACGGCGCTACCGATGACAAGAGCTAGCCCGCTAAGTCTGATGAAGCTCTCGGCACTCAGCACTGATCTCGGTGTTGCGCTGACCGGTTCGCTGCGATTCCAAACGGCTTCCTTCATTTCTTCGACCTCATGAGTGATTGCGGTTTGCATTGGCCAAGGCTGCGGCGAGAGGCGTACCTAGGTCGACCCGGCCAGCCGGTGAATCGAGGGTGAGGATTCCCGCAGGGCGGCTGGAGAGGGCAGCCACATGGACGAGAGGCCGCGGATGCGCGAGCATCAGCGGGTGATCAGGGCCCTGTATCGGAGGTGGCCTCCCGGCATGGTGGCTTGGTTCCTGGTCGGCGCGGCGATACTCCTTTACCCGTTCACCCTCTACTTTGGCCTCGCCTCAGGCGGTCGCGTTCCCGACCTGCTTCAGTTCGGGTGGTGGGAAGGGCTCGGCCCGCTACTGGCGATCCAGTTCGGGATCGTCGGTGCACTGATCCTGCGCCGCCACGCTGGCCATGCTGTCGGGGCGCTCGCCGTTGTCGGCGGCTTTTGCACCGTCTTGTCGGCCTTCGCCGGCGCATACGCCGCGTTTTCGCTTACACACGGGCACGTCTTCCCCGCCTACGGGTTTGCCGTGTGGCTGCGGGGCTGGCTCTGGTACCCAGGATTGACCCTCCTCTTCATCCTGATCCCGGCACTTTTCCCCGACGGGAGGCTGCCGTCGCCGAGGTGGAGGCCGATCGTGTGGGCGGTTGCAACCGGGATCGCGATCGAAGTCGTATGGGTCTCGCTGAGCCAGGTGATGTTCGGCTTCCCACTTGCTGACGGGCCATGGCCGGTGGCCGGTAGGTTGTTCCGGGTGCTCGTCGCGCTGACCGGCGTGCTGTTTCTGATCCCTCTATTGGCAGCTGCGGTCGCGCTGGCAGTCCGCTTCCGGAGGTCGACCGGAGTCGCCCGGCAGCAGCTGAAGTGGTTCCTCGCTGCGGTCTGCCTCCAGGCGGCACTGTGGGCGGTCTCGCAGGTGGCCACGCCGCTGGCCAACTTCCCGTACTACGACATCTTTTTCCCGCTGGCCCTGATGGCCATGCCCCTGGCAATCGGTGTCGCCATCTTGAGGCAGCGGCTGTACGACATAGATATCGTCATAAGCCGAGGTCTCGTCTACGCCGGGCTGGCGGCCTTCATCACAATCGCCTACTTGTTGGTCGTAATCGGCGTCGGGCTCGCAGTCGGAACCGGCGGCCGTCCAAATCTGCCGTTGTCAGTCGTCGCGATGGCGGTCGTCGTTGTACTCATCCAGCCTGTGCGCGCACGGATCCAAAGGCTCGCCAACCGCCTGGTGTACGGAGTCCCGGCCGATCCGTACGCGGTCCTCGCCGAGCTCTCCAGAACCGCTGCGGCCAGCGACGTGGACCACGCGCTGGCCCAGATCGCCCAGGCCTTTGCGAGGGGCGTTGGCAGCCGGCGGGCGCGAGTCCGCCTCCTGCTGCCAGGGGCCCAGACGCGCACAGCCGCGTGGCCAACCGCCGCAGCCGGGCCCTTGGGAAGGACCTTCGCCGTGACCTACGGCGGTGAGACGGTAGGCGAGATCGAGGCCGATGGAGCGGGCGATCACCGCCTGGCTGAGGCACTGACCGCACAGGCCGGCCATGCTCTCCACACACTCCGACTTTCGGCCGAGCTGGACGCGCGGCTGGCGCAGCTCGAGGCTCAGGCTGACGAGTTGACGGCCTCCCGAACCCGGCTCGTGCAGGCCCAGGAAACCGAACGCAGGCGCCTGGAGCGCGACCTTCATGACGGGATCCAGCAGGAGTTGGTGGTGCTCATCGCCAAGGCACGGCTGGCTCGCAATCAGCTCGATCGCAATCCGACGTTGGCGGCGGATACTCTGGCCGAGCTGCAGGGCAGCGCGCAGCACGCACTCACCGATCTCCGCTCATTGGCGCGCGGGATACACCCCGCGGTGCTCAGCTCGAGGGGGCTCGTCGAGGCAGTCGATGCGATGGCCGCCCGGATGCCTGTGGGCGTCCGCGTCGATGCCGACCCTTCAATTCGCGAAATCCGTTACGCACCTGAGATCGAGGGTGCGGCTTACTTCGTCGTCGCCGAGGGGCTCGCCAACGTACTCAAACACTCGGGAGCCGCCGAGGCCATCGTCAGCATTACCTCGAGCAATTCCTGCCTGCGGGTCGTCATCGCGGACGATGGCCATGGCTTTGACCAAAATGCGGTGCTGGAGTCAGGGTTGCGCGGCCTGCGCGATCGTGTCGAAGCTCTTGGTGGACATGTCGAAATTGAGAGCCGAGAATCGGGCACCCGGCTCGACGCGTCCCTTCCAGCTCTAAGCGGCTCCACATGACTGCGCCACTGCGCGTTGTAATCGCCGAGGACAACTACCTGGTTCGCGAGGGCGCCCGACGTCTACTCGAAGACTCAGGCGAGGTGGATGTTGTGGCTGCGGTGGGCACGGCGGAGGAGTTGCTCGATGCGGTGGATCGGTTGCTACCGCAGGGAGTGTTGACCGATATACGGATGCCGCCCGGCCATGACATGGAGGGGATCAAGGCCGCGCACCAGATTCGAGCGCGCCACCCGCAGGTAGGCGTCGTGGTGCTCTCGCAGCACGCTGACGCGGCGTATGCCTTCCAGCTCCTCAAAGACGGCACCGCCGGGTTGGCCTATTTGCTCAAGGAACGAGTTGGTGACCTCGATCAACTGCTGCGGGCACTTCGCGAAACGATCGCCGGCCGATCGGTAATCGATCCGATAGTCGTTGAGGCCCTCCTTGCGTTGCGGGGGCGGCTGGCACAGTCTCCGCTCGCGACGCTGACGCCTCGTGAAACCGATGTGTTGCGCGAGATGGCGCAAGGCAAGACCAACGCAGCCGTGGCGGAATCTCTGTCGGTCTCCGAGTCGGCGGTGGAGAAGTACGCTAACGCGATTTTCTCCAAGCTCGGCCT
>DATINX010000381.1:0-7998 GCA_035473835.1 Candidatus Dormiibacterota bacterium
GACATTCCGCCCCTGCTGGGTTCGCGGCTTGACCACCTCGCCCTGGCGCAGCGCGTTGTCGGCGATCAGCAGTCCGCCCCCGTCAAGGTGCCGCATGCAGAGCTCGAACACGCTGCGCGTCACGTCTTCGGAAGGAAACGAATTGAGCAGGTCTATGAAGCAGGTGTCGAACTTGGCGTTCAGCTTCTCCAGTCCGGTGACCGCGTCCTCCTCGAGCAGGAGCACCTGCTTGCCGAGCCCGGCCGCGGCGAAGTTGCTGCGCGCCCGTAGCGCGCGCTCGTGGTTGGTCTCGAAAGTCGTCAGCGTGCCGCCGGCGGTCCCACGCAGGAGCCAGATCCCGCTGTAGCCGATGGCCGTCCCCAGCTCGAGGATTCGACGCGCTCCCGCGACGCGCACGAGCAGGCTGAGAAACGCGCCTTCGTATGCATCGACGATCGGGATGTTTTCGCGCTGCGCCTCCTCCTCCATCCGCGCAAGGACCGGGTCGCGGGGCGGGACGAGGCTGTTGAGGTAATCCTGTATCTCACTGGTGACCTGTACAGAATTCATGACCAGAAAAGTATCAGCATCGGCTGCAGCGTCGTTATGTAACCGTCCATCCGCTCCACCGCGCTCGCCAACACGATGTCGTCCAGCTGCGGCGCCGGCAGGGTCTCATAGAGCCTCGACCAGCCGCGATCCCACGGCTCGAGCTCCGCGCGCGGCAAGCGCGACTTGACCTCCACCATGCGTTCGCGGAAGTAGTCGAACGCGCGCTCATTGGCGGCCGCCGTGCCCTCGAAGTGCAGGCCGATCTCGAGCCGGCCGGCGCCGGTGTGGTGCCAAGCCTCGAAGTGAACCTCCGGATGCCCATAGTGGAGCTTGAGAAGCCGAGAGTGGCCGCGGCCGGTCTCGAACGCCCTCAGGTCCGCGGGAAGCTTCGACTTGAGGCCCTTGCGCAGCCCGCTGAAGAATTCCGCCGGGCTCAGCACCGCCGACGCTCGTACCAACGGCCCGAATATATCTCGTACAGTTCCCTGCGATGGCTTACATCCCGACGGTCACCGAGAACGAGGGTGGCAACCGCGAGCGCTCGTTCGACATCTACTCGCGCCTGCTGAAAGACCGCATCATCCTCATCGGCCGGCCCATCGATGATGTCGTCGCCAACCTGGTGGTGGCCCAGCTCATCTACCTCTCGGCCGACGACCCCGAGAAGGAGATCCAGATCTACGTCAACTCTCCCGGCGGCGCAGTGAGCGCGGGGTTCGCGATCTACGACACCATGCAGTACGTCCAATCGCCGATCTCGACGGTGTGCATCGGGCGCGCCGCCAGCTTCGGGACGGTCGTCCTCATGGCCGGCGCGAAAGGCAAGCGCTTGTCACTGCCGAGTGCCACCATCCACATGCATCAGCCGCTGATCGGGGGCAAAGGGTTGCAGGGCCAGGCGAGCGACCTCGACATCCACGCACGCGAGATCGTGCGCATCCGCGGGGTCCTCAACGAGCTGATCGCCAAGCACACGGGTCAGCCGCTGGAACGTGTGGAGCGAGACACCGACCGCGACTTCTTCCTCACCCCCGAGGAGGCGGTCGACTATGGACTGATCGACGGGATCATTCAGCAGACACCGGTGCCGGTGCTCGCCGCCACCCACTGATCCGCAGGGTCAGCCACAGAATCAGCACGACTCCGATCACCGCCGGCGTGGGCGCCGGTGCGAGCGCCGCCGCTAAAGCCGCAACGCTGAGGGCCAGCCATTCGGGCCAGGTGGCTTGGCCCCAGATCGCAAGAGCCAATGCCACGAGCGTCAGGTCGGCGGGCAGGGCGTGCGGCGCGGCGAAAACTCCGCCCGCTACGAGGATCGCGGCGGCCGCCCTGAAGTCACCACGGCATCGCCAGGCGAGAACGACCACCATGGCTATGGCGGCGAGCGTGAGGATGACGACCGCGACGCTCTGAATGCCGCCAGGCAGCAGGGTGCCGAGGTGGGAGAGGTTCACCTCCCGGGCGCCCGGCTGAACCGTGGTGCCGGCGGCGCCAAGCCATTGGAGCACCCACCTCGGGTTCAGCAGCGCGGTCGAGGCTAAAAGCGCGATCCCTGCGGCCGCCCAACCGGCGAGCACGCGCCACTGGCGGGACAGGACCAGCGCAACTCCGATCGGCAGGACCAGCTGCGGCTTCATCAGCGTGAGGCCAAGCGCGAGCCCGGCGAGGTAAGGGCGAGCCCACATCGCGATGGCCGCTCCGATCCCCAGCACCACGAGCCCGTCGAGCTGCGCGTTGAGCATCACCAGGGCGGTGGGGACCGAAGCAAACGCCGGCAGGATCGCTGAAGGCGGACGCGGCCGCACGGCCAGGTATGTGCCAAGAGCAAGACACCCGAGGCCGAAGAGGATCCACAGCCTCCCGCCGAGGTTGGTGCCGAGCAACTCGAACGGGACCGCCACGAGCGCCACCCAGGCGGGCGCCAGGAAGGGAAGGATGCCGTGGATGCCAAGCGTGACCAGCGTGCGGCCGCCGGTGATGTCGAACTCGACCGGCCTCTGCCTGTCGAGGTCGTAAAGGTGGCTCGGGTCCTGCACGACCAGGCGCGCACCGGTGGCGAAAGCGGGCCAGTCGGAGTTGATGACGTCGTTGGAGCTTTCGATGATCGGATAGATCACCAAGCCAACCGCGACGCCGAGCAGCGCCACGGTCGCGCGCCATTCCCATCTGGATCTCTTCATCCTGCGTCGATCTCGACGGTGAGCAACGTTAAACTGCGGCAGTTCCTTAAGCAGGTGGCGTGCCGGGAAGTCTGGTCGGCAGGAGGAGATCGGGTTGCTTCGGCGCGCAGTTTCAAGGCTGCCCGGCTGGCTGCCGCCCTACCAGGTCGTCCTGGCGGTCTTTGGGATCGTGGTCGGCTTGCTCCCAGGGCTTCCGCACGCGAGCCTCAGCTCCGACGTGATCCTGGCCGTCTTCGTCCCAGCCCTCGTGTTCGAGGCGGCCCTCAACCTGAACCTGCCGGCTCTCCGGCAGGTGATCCGGCCGGTCGCGCTGCTGGCGACCGTAGGGGTCGTGATATCGATCGCAGTCATCGGCGTGCTGGCCCATCTGGTGATGGGAGTCAGCTGGTCCGGGGCGTTTATCCTCGGCGCCATCCTCAGCCCTACCGACCCCATTGCCGTGGTTGCCGTCGTCCGTCGTAGCGGGGCCCCTATTCGGTTGGCGACCCTGCTCGAGGGCGAGAGTCTCTTCAACGACGGCACTGGCGCCGCAGCGTTCATCGCGATTCTCGCCGCGACGGCGTCAGGTCATTTCTCGGTCCAGGATGCCGGACTGCGCTTCAGCGCGCTGACTGTCGCCGGGGCGCTGATCGGAGCTGCGGTCGGGCTGGCGGGTGCGACCCTCGTGCGCAGAACGACCTGGGCGCCGCTCGAGGTGGCGCTCACCATCGTCGTGGCTTATGGCAGCTACGCTCTCGCCGTTGCTGTGGGCGTCGCCGGCGTGATGGCGGTGGCCGCCGCGGGGGTCGCCATGGCCCGCGTCGGGACATGGGGTCGCGACACGGAGCGGACCTGGGCAAGGCTGGTCCTGCTGCTCAGCGTGGCGCTGTTCATCCTCATCGGGCTCGGACTGCCGGCGTATGGCGTCACCGGCTTCGCGATTCCGATCCTGCTCGGGTTCGTCATATTGCTGGCTTCTCGCGCTCTGCCCGTCTTCCTGCTCGGGTTTGGCATTCCCCACCGGTGGCGGCAGCTCATGTGGTGGGGCGGCGTGCGCGGTGCCATCTCGGTGGCCCTCGCGCTGGCGGCCAAGGGCAGGCCCGGAGTCGACGCTTCGGTGCCCGTGATCGCCTATGGCATCGTCGTCCTTTCGCTGATCTTCCAGGGCAGCATCATCCGTCCCGCCGTTGGCCTGCTGCGGCTGAACGAGGGACCGCCGTGAGCTCGGCGCAGGGTTTTCTCTTCTTTCTTCTGCTCCTGGGAATTCTGGCCGCGGTCCTGAGGCTCTTCTCGGAGAAGGCCCCGGTGATTCCCTACCAGGTGATCCTGGCCGCGGCCGGCGTCGTCCTCGGGCTCGTCCCTGGCCTGCCGCTGCCCAAGATCGGACCGGAGCTTCTGCTCCTCGCCTTTGTCCCGGGCCTTGTCTTCGAGGCCGCGCTGTCCCTCGACCTGAACGAGCTGCGCAAACAGTCTCTGGCTGTTGGGCTGCTCGCCACCGGGGGCGTGTTCATCGGCACGTTTCTGCTCGCGCTGGCCGCGCACTACATGTTTGGGTTGGACTGGACGGGCGCGGCTGTCCTCGCCGCAATCGTCGCCTCCACCGACCCGGTGGCGGTTGTGAGCGTGCTGCGGCGCCTGAGGGTTCCGCCGGGGCTGACCGCGATCCTGGAAGGCGAATCTCTCTTCAACGATGGCACCGGCGTCGCGGTCTTCACGGCCGTTCTCGCCTCCATCGCGGGAGGTGCGTTTTCGGCAAGCGATGCGACCATACGCTTCCTCCTGATCACGGCCGGCGGAACGGCGGTCGGCCTCATCGTTGGCACAGCGGCCCTCCTCCTGCTGCGACGCGCGCACGAGGCGGAGCTCGAGATCCTGACCACCCTGGTGGCGGCTTACGGTTCCTACCTGCTGGCGGACCTGCTGCATTTCTCCGGCGTGGTCGCAGTCGTCGTCGCCGGGCTGGAGGTCGCGCGCTTTGGGCACCGCTCCGGACGCATGAAGGGCACGCAGCTGCTCGGTTTCTGGAGCCTGCTCGCGTTCGTTCTCAACGCCATCCTCTTCGTGCTGGTCGGATCCCGCCTGCCCACCACCGATCTGATTCGCATGCTGCCGTTGGCGGCCGGCCTGTACATCGCGATGGTGGTCGTGCGCGCCGTCCCGGTCTATGGCCTGCTGGCCATCGCCGACCCGCGCGCCGGCACGATCAAGTGGTCGTGGCGGTTCCTCACGTTCTGGGGCGGCATGCGCGGGGCGCTGTCGGTTGCGCTGGCCCTTGTCGTCGCCGCGACCCCTGGCATCGATCCGCGAGTCTCGACCGTGGCCTACGGAATGGTGGTGCTCTCGCTTCTCATCCAGGGTGGTTTGATGGGCCCGCTGGCGAACGCTTTGAGACTCTCGCAACGCGAAATGCCTCGAGCAGCCGAGACATCACCCGAAGAGGTGGCCGGAGGCGTGGTGGAGCTGCTCGAGGATGGGCCCAAGGGCGAGAACGACAAAGAACGTCAGGGCGCACACGATCACGAGCACGCCGACTAGAAACGTCGCGAACTAGATCTCGAGGACCATGCCGTCTCGCGCCGCCTTGACCTCGGTGCCGAGGCGCTGCGTCAGCTCGGCAGCCAGCTCCCACGGGTGTGCGCGCCACACCGTCATTCCATAGTGCGTGAGGATCGCGAGCCGCGGTTTCGCCTCGCGGATGATGCGCTCGGCATCGTCCAGGCAGAGGTGTGGGAGGCCCGGGCGGCATTGCATGAGCACGAGGTGGATGATCATCACCTCGGCCCTGTGCTGCTCCGCGATGCCGTCGTAGTACTCCGAGTCCGTGACCCAGCCGAGCCTGTCGCCGAATCGAAAACCGAAGGTCTCGACCTGATGCCTGTGGCGCGGCGTGGTGGTGAAGGTGAGGCCGTTGACCGAGTAGGTGGTCTCCGGCTGGAGGCGGACAACCTCTTCGGGGAAGCCGCGCAGGTAACGCAGCACGACGGGATCGTCATCGAGCGCGTCGGCAGGGCAGAACAGCCGGCCGCGGCGGCGAAACCCGCCTTCCGTCATCGCCTCGACCATCACGTTGACGTCCCCGCAATGGTCGAGGTGGCGGTGGCTGACGACGATGGCGTCGAGCTTGGTGAGGTCGACCTTGCGCTTGGCGTACTGGACGATGGCGCCGGGTCCCGGATCGAGGCTGACACGCGCGTTCCCTTCCTCTACGTAGAGGCCGCCCGAAGCGGCAAGCTGCTTGGCGACCATGAACCGAGCCCCGGCCGTGCCCATGAAAGTGACCTTCACGTCGTCACCTCCCCACCCCGGGTGGGGCGGTTCACGTCGGCAACAGCGCTCAGAGGTTCCTCTACACGGGCGCCGAAGTAACGCTCATAGAGTTCCGTGACCCGATCGAGGGTATCGATCTCGTCGACGGGCTTGTCGTCGCGGATGCGAACGATGCGAGGGAAGCGCAGCGCGTAGCCGCTTGCGTGGCGGTTCGAATGCTGGATCGAGTCGAAGGCGACTTCGAGCACCACCTCAGGCTTGACGACGCGCGCCCAACCGCGGTCTTCGATTGTGATGCTGAGGAATCGCTTGGTCATTTCCGCGATCTCCGCGTCGGTCAGGCCGGTGTATGCCTTGCCGACATTGACCAGGCGACCGGTGGAGGCGTCCCGCACTGCGAACGTGTAGTCGGACAGCACGCCCTTGCGTTTGCCATGTCCCCACTCGACGGCCGTGACGATAACGTCCAGCGTCGCGAGCGGCCGCTTGAGCTTCAGCCAGGCCAGACCACGGCGCCCCGGCGTGTACTGGCTCAACGGGTCCTTGGCCATCAGCCCTTCGTGCCCACGCTCGCGCGTGTCGGCGAAGATCCGATCCAGGTCGTCAGGGCTGGTCGCCTCCTCGAGGCGGGCGAGCAGGAATGGATGCTCGGCGCCCAGTCCTTCGAGCAGCAGGCGGCGCTCCTCCAGAGGCTCATCGAGCAGCGAGCGGCCATCGAGATACAGCAGATCAAAGATCACGAGCACCACGGGGACCTCGCGCCGCAGCTGGTCTGTGACCTTCTTGCGCCCGAGACGGCGCTGGAGCTCGAAGAAGCGCAGCACCCGTCCGTCCCGATGGGCCAGTACTTCGCCATCGAATAGAACCGCATGACCGATACGAGGCGCGTTCTCGGCCAGCTCGGGAAACGCAGCGGTCGTCTCCTTCAGGTCGCGCGAGAAGAGCTCGACGCGGCCCTCGGCGTGGTGCAGCTGGCAGCGGACGCCGTCGTATTTCTCCTCCGTCCACACCTTCTCGGCGTCCATGCGTTCGAACGCCTCGGCGGCCGTCTCCACCGGGCTGGCCAGCATGAAGCGGACAGGTTGGAAAAGGGTTACCGTGCTGCTCTCGAGCTGCCCCTTCTTGACCCTCACCGCGGCCTCGCCGATGTCTCCGGTGATGAGGTGGATTCGTTTCACCTGCGTCACCGGCACGCCGAACGCCTCCGCGATCGCGGCCTCCACGAGCCCTTCGCTCAGGCCGATCCGCATCTCGCCTGAGATCACCTTGATCGCGAACCGCGCGGCTTCGGGATGCAGACGCCGGAGCAGCTTCTCCAGCACCGTTGCCTTGGCGGTTCCGCGCGCCGTCCGAATCGCCTCCAGCGCGTGCTCGAATTCCTCGAGCGACACGTCCTCGCTCTGGGTGCGTCCGTCGACCGCATCGCCGGCCCAGTCTCCCAGGTCGGAATGCTTGCGAAAGAGGCCCTGCAGCTCGTCGTCATCGCGAGCGGAGATCGCGCTCACGACCTTGCTGACGGCAGCCCACCCGAGGCCCAGCGTCCTGCGCTGCGAAGGGCCGAAGGCGCGCCCGCTCATGAACGTCGCAGCCCTGCGCAAATCATCGTCAGTCAGCGAAGCGAAGTACGCCGCGAGAAGGCGCGTTTTCTCGAGGGTTGCGGACGTCCCGCCAACGGCTGCACCGGTACGTGCGAAATCGAGCATGTCTGGGTACGGTGGCCTATCGTAAGTCGGGTGCGAAGGTGCCCTTATCTGGAGGAGCTGGTCAAGGATCGGCGCATGCTCCTGCGCGTCTACCGATACGACTGCCACGTCGATCACAAGTCCAAGCTCAAATACGCGCTGAACGACAGCCCGCCGATCTGTATCCGCAACTTCGAGGATTGCCCGCTCTACCAGGCCGAGAAGCGGCGCGAAGATTCCACGATCACCAGGTACACCGATTGAGCGCCGTGAATGCTCCCCAGCGCGGAGGCGGAGTGAGCTGCGCCGTCTGCTCCGCGCCGGCGCTGCCGCTCGACGGCGTCTGCGTCTTCTGCCAC
>DATINX010000382.1:0-5854 GCA_035473835.1 Candidatus Dormiibacterota bacterium
CAGGGCGATGTGCTTCTCGGCTCCGGCACGCACAAACGAGCGGTCGTCCCCGCCAACTTCTAACGGATCAGGTCGGCTTGGGCTTCTTGCGCTTGCCGGCGAGATGCAGCGCGAGCTTTTTCAGACCCGGATTGACGGCGATCACCTCCGGCCCCCGTACCTTCTTGTCACGCGCTTTGACATGTGCACTTTCCCGCGGTTCGATCCGGTCGAGCTCGTCAGTCATCCTCCTATCATTGACCGCGCGTTGAGGGAAGTCGAGTCCGAAACAGCTGGCCTGACGCCCAGCTCCGTCGAAGCGGCCGCGCGCGACCTGTCGGTCTATCTCGCCCCCACTCCCCTCCAGTACTCGCGGGCGTTCACCGACAAGGCGCGCTGCTACGTCCATATCAAGATCGAGTCGATCCAGCCAATCCGCGCTTTCAAGGTGCGCGGCGCGCTGACAAAGGTGATGAGGCTCCACCCGGACGAACGGTCGAAGGGCATCATCACCGCTTCGGCCGGCAACCACGGCCAGGGCGTCGCCTACGCGGCGGCGACCTTCAAGATCCCTGCGACGGTCTACGTCCCCGAGACGGCCAACCAGCTCAAGGTCGAGGCGATCCGTCGCCTGGGAGCGCAGGTCGTGCCGGCCGGGCGCAATTACAACGACGCCTACCTGGAAGCCATGCGCCACCAGGAGCAGGGTGGCGCCACTTTCGTCCATGCGTTTGACGACCCCGACGTCATCGCGGGCCAGGGGTCGATCGCGGTCGAGCTGCTGCGCGACATGGATGACATCGACACTGTGCTCGTGCCGATAGGCGGCGGCGGCCTGATCGGCGGTATCGCCCTCTATCTGAAAGAGAAGCGGCCGCAAATCAAGGTGATCGGAGCCGAGCCGGTGGGGGCGGACGGCATGCGCCGCTCCCTGGAGGCAGGACGGATCGTCACGCTCGACCGCGTCAACACCATCGCCGACGGGCTGGCCGCATCGGCGCCGGGAAAGCTGACCTTCGAGCTGGCCAAGCGATATGTCGACGAGGTCGTCCGCGTCGAGGACGCCGAGATGCTGCGGGCCATCCGGCTCGTCTTCGAATGGGAGCACCTGCTGGCGGAGCCGGCGGGCGCGGCGGCCCTGGCCGCCCTCCTTTATCACTACAGCCCCGGTCCCAACGAAAAAGTCGTGGTCGTGCTGTCCGGAGCCAACGTCACCGAGGAGGTGATGATCCGCGCTCTAAAGTCACGCTGACGGAGTTACCCTGACAACGTATTCGGACGGTCCGGATTTGGGGGTAGACGAATGAAGGCGTACGTCCTGATCAACGCATCGCCGGGTCGGGCGCTCGAAGTCGCCAAGAAGATGGAGGGCGTGAGCGGCATCACGGCAGCGGATGCGATAACCGGTGAGTACGACGTAATCGCGGTTTGCGAAGCGCCGGATGTGAACTCCATCGGTTCGCTAATAGTCGACAAGATCCAGAAAATCGACGGCGTCTTCAAGACCGTCACCTGCCTGGCCGTCAAATAAATTCGTAGTCGGACACTGCGTCGCCGGCAGGCCCGATTTACTCGGGCCGTCACCCCAACGTCCACCTTCCAGGCGCCGCCAAACGTTGCAGGGAGTCCGCGGCGAGGCCTGCCTCGCCGCGCTCATCGATGGAGTTTTCAAGACCGTCACCTGTTTGGCGGTGAAGTAACCTCCGCCTGACGAAGGGGCACCACCCCGGGCAGCTCCGACAGCCACGTGGACATCTGGGGCATCGACTGCTCGAAGCTACCCACGGAAGGCGACCATGTGAGCTCCCGCCGTGAGTGCGAGTCGTCGACCTGGTGCGGCTTGCCGATCACGTCGACCGCAAAGGGGTTCGGCCACACCGGCGCGCCGCGCGGCGTCATCGCCTCCATAGCGAGGGCACGCAAATAAGCGAGGTCATGGGGCAGGCTCACGATCTCGGCGCCGACCCCGGCCGCCCTGGCGCATGACTCGAGCAGGTCTCGCCAGGTGGCATCGAATCCGCCCACCAGGTAGCTGCGCCCCACGCGGCCGCGGTCGGCGGCCGCGAGGCATGCGCGACCGACGTCCTCGGCCGCGATGAACGTCTGCGGGACCCGGCCGCCCCCCGGCAGCCACGCACGACCGCGGGCCAGCGATTGCATGAGCTGGGGCAGCAGCCAGTCCTGGCCCAACCCGAAAACCCTCGCGGGGCGCAGCACGACGACCTCGAGGTCCGAAGCCGCGTTGAGCAGCCAGGTCTCTTCTGCGAGCTTGAGGCGCTCGTAGGCGTGCTTCGGGCGCACCTGGGACTTTTCATTGATCTTCGCGACGTGGCCGGGACCATAAACGTCGGCGGTGGAGACGTGGACGATCCTCTTGACGTGTGCGTGCCGCGCCGCGCCTACGACCCTCTCCAACAGCTGCGGGGGATCCCGCCGGTACGTCAGGCGCAGCGCCGGGGACCATGTCTCGGCGCAGAAGTGCACGACCTCGACGGTCTTGAACGCGTCGGCGATCGTCTCGTCGTCGGCGTCGGCGTCCAGAGCGATCACCGGCGCTTCGACTGCCAGCGCCTTCGAGACGTGGTCGCCGAGGAACTCGCCGGCGCCTATGACGAGATGCAAAGCCCCCGGATTAAAGCACGGCGAAGACGGCGCCATGCTGCCCGGACCTACCCCTCAGATCGGCGACCTCGCGTCTTCCGCAGGCCGGCGCTGATCGAGCGCCGGACGTTTTCGACCACCTGCGACACCTTCTGCTGGACCGTCCACCAGGCGGGCGGGTCGGGGCGAATCGGAGGTCCGATGGTCACATCGACCCTGCTGAACGGGCGCAGCACGTCAGTGCCGCGCACCGCGACAGGCGAGATGGGCACGCCCGCCTGCAAGGCGAAATGCCCAACGCCGACCTTCAACGGCCGCAGCCCCCGCCCGCGCGAATAGCGTCCCTCCGGAAATATGAGCACCACGCCTCCGCGGTCGAGGATCTGATAGACCGCGCGCAGCCCGGCCTCGTCGAGGTCGCCATGGTGGGGTGAAATCGGGAACACGCCGATCAGCGGCAGCAGGCGGCGCTTCCAGGAGCGGTTGAACACCGTCTCCCGCTTCGCCATCGTGTAGATCATCGGCGCCTCAGGAAAGAACGGGATGATGAACGCCGGGTCGAACCAGGCCTGGTGGTTGGCGGCGATTATGTACGGCGGCGAGGGGATGTTCTCCAGGCCGGTGACGGTGATTCGAAAGAGGTGTAGGACCAGCCACCGAACGACCCTGACGATCAGCCTGTAGAGGCCTGGCGGATGCTTCGGGTCGGGATGGACGAGGGGGTCGAGCGGGGCGTCGACCAGCGCCCGATACTCGGGGCCGGTGTACTGCTTCGGTTCGGCTGGATCAGGAGTTGAGGAATTTGAGGAGGACGCGGTTGAACTCCTCTGGCCTTTCGGCCTGCGGTGAATGACCTGCCCCCTCGATGACGGCCAATCGCGAGTCCTCGACGATCGCATGCGCGCGGGCCGCATGCGCGACCGGGAACAGCGGATCGTCCGCGCCCCAGATGAGCTGGAGCGGGATCTTGATCTCGTTCAGCCGCGTGGTCACGTCGTGATGTCCGCCGAAGAGTGCCCGCGGGTTGACCAGCGACCTGACCGTGGACAGGTACGCGTTGTGGAAGTCATCGGCCGCGTACATCTCGCGAAGACTCTCGAGGTAGACGTCGTCCATCGATTTCTCCAGGTCGGCGCGTGCGCCCGCGAAGCGACCCGCAACGCGGCGGATCATCGTTGGCGACGCCCAATGCAAGGCGTCGCGAGTGAATCTCATCACAGCCTCGCCCACGCGGGGAATCGTCACGAGGCCGTAAGCCATCTGGGGCATCCTCACCTTGGGCCGGCCAAGGCCGAGCGTGTTGACCAACACGAGCTTGCGTGCCAGCTGTGGATGCTCGAGCGCAAGCTCGAGCGCGATCCGCCCGCCGAGCGAGGCGCCGACAAGCACCACCGACCGCAGTCCTCGATCTTCGATATAGCGCTGAACGAACCGCGCGAAGTAAGGGATGGTGTAGCGGGCGCGCGGCTTCTCGGTGCGCCCATAGCCCGGCAGGTCGGGTGCGAAAACGCGATGGCGCGCCGCCGCGGGCTCAAGGTTGAACCTCCACTCCATGTAGCCGGAAGAACCCAGGCCATGTATGAAAACCACGGGCGACCCGCGGCCCCCGTGCATGTGGTGCACGCGGAGCGAGCCGACGTCCACAAACCCCGGGCGGATCGAACTCGATGCGCGGCGTGCGGTTCCGATCACTGGCTCCGAAGCATACTGGCGGGGACCGGCAAGCCGGCCACCTCCCGGCCCGTGGCAAATGTCTGTGTCTTCTTGCCTTTGATGACGGTGACTGAGCCCGGTCCCATGGCCCGCCACACACCATCCCTCCACAGCGCGGCGCTGCGCTCGTCAATGCCGAGAAGCGTCACGTCTGGCAGCTCCCTCTGTGCTGACTCCACCCAGCGGTGTCCGAACGTGTCGTAGTGAGGGAGCAGCGCGGTGTCCGGAACAACGCCCAATGCATCGGTGGGGCGGCGGTTGAAACGATTTGGCCAGCTGGCGCGGATCAGTGTGTGGCTGCACAGGGCCATCGCGCCCGCGGACGAGCCGGCGAGCGACGCACCTTCGCGCCATGCTTCGAAGATTGCGTTCCACACACGAGAATCCCGCAGGACCTGCGCCACGAGCCCAGGGTCTCCCCCGACCAGGTAGAAGAAGCCCCCTCCGCGGGCCAGGTCGGCCACCTCTTTGGAGTTGGCATCGGCGCGTTTCAGAACGGGCAGCTCCTGGATCGCGAGCCCGAACTGCGCGAACCAGCGCGTCGCGTTGGCGACCGCCTGGTCCGGGCCCTGCCGCCCGGCAGCGGTGGGCACGACATAGGCGGGACCAGGCGCTGCCGCCTGAGCGAGCACGCCGTCCTGCTCCTCGTTGCCCGGGTTGAACTCGTCCCCTCCGACCAGCGCGAGCACTCCAGGCGTAACCGGCACGCCCGTAGCATATGGCGGTGTCTGAAGCCTCTGGCGTAAGGGTGCGCATCGCGCCCAGCCCAACCGGGTTCGCCCACCTCGGCACAGCATCGACCGCCTTGTACAACGTGCTTTTCGCACGCCAGAATGCCGGCACCTTCGCGCTGCGGGTCGACGACACCGACCTCGAGCGAAACCGTCCCGAGTACGAGCAGCTGATCTACGAGTCATTGCACTGGCTCGGGCTCGACTGGGATGAGGGCCCGGACAAGGATGGTCCCTACGCGCCGTACCGGCAGTCCGAGCGCGTCGACCTGTACCGGCAGCACGCCGCGAAGCTGCTCGCCGAAGGGAAGGCATACAAGTGCTACTGCACGCTTGAGGAGCTAGAGGCGGAGCGCAAGCAGGCCCAGGCGGAGAAGCGGCCGTACAAGTACTCGCGGCGATGCCTGGTCGACCCGCCCAAGGACCGCGCCGAGTTCGCTGTCCGGTTCAAGGTCCCGGGCGGCGAGATTCAGTTCACCGACATGATCCGCGGCCAGATGACCTTCGACACCGGGCTCATCGGCGACTTCATCCTGATGAAGTCGGACGGCTTCCCCACCTATCAGTTCGCGAGCCCGGTCGATGACGCGACCATGAAAATCAGCCACGTCATTCGCGGCGAAGAGCACCTGTCCAACACGCCATACCAGCTCATGATCGTCGACGCCCTCGGCTTGGCACGCCCGGCCGCGTATGCGCACATGCCCTTGATCCTGGCCAGGGACGGCACCAAGCTGTCCAAGCGCAAGCATCCCGAAGCCAACCTTGCTCTCTACCGCGAGCAGGGCTATCTGCCCGAGGCGCTGATCAACTATCTCGCGCTGCTGGGC
>DATINX010000383.1:0-3076 GCA_035473835.1 Candidatus Dormiibacterota bacterium
TGCACGCGCCTCCGCTTGTGTGTTGATCCCGAACGTTGGGAACGAAGCCCGCGCAGGTGCGCGGGATTGGGGACGAACCCCGGTCAGGACGTCCGGTCAGCTACAGAAGCAGCTGGCGCAGCGAACGTAGTCGATGACGCGCCGCCTGGTGAGCGGGGCCAAAGAAGCAACGGCTGGACTACGCATCGCGCCCAAAAGCTTACCCAACAGCTCCCGCGGATGCTGCGATTGAGTCGCAGGTGGAAACGAAAGGAAAAGCCGGGCCGGGCTTGTGCCCGACCCAGCCTGCGCTTGGCGCGAGATCAGTCGTCGTCCAGATCCAGGTTCGACTGCGCGAACCATTGACCGGTTGGCGCGACCACGAACAAGATCGGCGACTGGCAGTGGCGCGGCAATGTGATCCTCGCGTGAATGTGGGAGTCACCGGCCAAGTTGGCGGGAAAACTTCCGGTGGACGTGTTGACGACCTTGTGATGGTTGAGGCAGCTGACCGTGGCCTTGAAGAAGGGGACAGGGTTCGTGCCGTTTAAGGGCGGGACTGGGATGACCAGCCCGGTCACCCGCACGTCGACGGTACCGTTCTTGCTGACGGAACCCTCCCCGCTCGTTATCGCCCATGGCAAGCCGCCGCCTTTGATACCGCGATCGTTGACGGCGCCAACTGCGACACCGGTGACCGGGATCATCGATTCGAAGTCGATGAGGCTGCCTCGCTCGCCGGCCGAGGCCACAGTAACGCTCGCGATCAACATGACCACGAGTCCGACGCCGGTCAGGAACACCTTCACCAATGAACGCATGGCCCAAGTCCTCCGCAGGTTGTGAGGCGACGTCGTCGCCACCGCCGGGTTCGTTCCGGGGCTACCCGCCTGGGTTACTTGTGCTCCGACCGCCACCTCTTGCGAGGGCCGAGCTTTGCCTCGAGGCTCCTCGCGATCTCGCCGTCGGCTGGAAAGCGGTTGAGCCGCGCCTTGCTGAACACTTCGTGGCCGTCGAGGAGGACCTCGAAACGTCCCTTGCTACCCGTCTGCAGCTCGACGCCCCCGAGCTCCGGCGCCCACCGGTCCAGGAGCTCCTCCGCCAGGCCCACGGCCCGGTCGAGGTAGTCTCAAGGGACGCAGAATTCGATTGTGATCCTGGGTTTGGCAGTAGTCACCATCTCTTCGTACACTTGCGGCGGAGGAGCTATTCCCGATGAGCAAAGACGGTCACGCCGGCGTCCTCTCGGTGCAGTGCGCGTGCGGCCTGGTCATGCGCGGGACGGCCGGCGAGCTCGTGCCGATGGTGCAGAAGCACGCCCGCGAATCACACAACATGCAGGTGACGCGGGAGGACGTGCTCTCCAGGGCGCGTCCTGAAGCCTGACTGAGAAGGCCTTGCCGGGCCCGAGCTCCGCGGCGCCCGCGCCGTGGGGTACCGAAGGACCGGTGCAGGCGGAGGTCTTCGTCCTGCGGATGGGCGGCACCGGGTTGGAGCTCACTGGCCCTTGCGGCCCGGACGCCTGGTACATCGAGTCGCACGACGAGGACGATCCGATGGAGATCGTCAAGCGCCTGTCCACCAACCTCCTCGGCCCGCCGCTGCTCGTGCACTCGACCTCGTGGCGGCGAGGACCCGGTGGGGTGCTGCTCAGCTTCCTCGTCGTCATCGGCGAGAATCAGGCCCGCGACCATGCCTCCGTCCCGGTCACCCGGGCTGAGTTGGCACGCAACTCGGCCACCGACGGCGCTAAGAGGGTGTCGGCGAACCAGGTCGTCGAGCACGCTCTGCGGCACATGGCCTGGCTGGTCCAGGACGACCCTGCCGTCAGGGCGGCCCTGTCGCCGGCCTGGCTCACGGCGCTCGCCGACTACGTCCCAGAACCCTTTCGCCACATCGGCTAGCGTGAACAGCGCACGAGATGTAGCGACAGTCGCAGCTCATCGTGGGCGCATCTTCCGAGCACCATAAACCAGCTCGGCGGGCGTGCGGCCGAGATTGCGTCGGCCGGTGTGGGCGCGCTCGAAGTTGTAGTAGCCGAGGTAGGCGTCGAGGTCGCACTTGAGGGCCGTGTAGCGCGGCACGAGAGCTCGAGCGAAAGACGGTCGCCAGCACTCTTCGAGGATGGTGCGATGCACGCGCTCGACGGCGCCATTGGTCTGTGGTCGACCAGCGCGAATGAAGCGATGCTTGGCGCCCACGCCGTCGACTGTGCGAGCGAATGGTTCAGCTCGGAACTCCCCGCCGTTGTCGGTGCTCACCGCTTTCAACTTCCAACCCGCGGCGGCCAGGTCGCTGGCGACACGGCGGACGAGAGCTGAGCAGTGCTTTGTGTCGGGGTTGACCTCGCTGACCTGAACGCTGCCCCAGACGAACGAGCTGGCCACATCGATGGCGGTGTACTGCCAGGTCCGACCTCGAGTCCCGCTGAGGCGGCCAATGTAGAAGCAGTCAACCTGAACCAGATCTCCAGGGTGCTCGACATCGAGGTGCAGGGGTTCGGGCGGCGGAGGCGCTTCCCTTGTCGGCTTGGCGGCATAGCCGGCGACCAAGCCCAAGCGCTGGATCCGGGTGCCGAGCCCGTGGCGGCGCAGGACCTTGAGCACGCCGCTCGCCGAGACCACGACGCCGCCCCACATGGGCAGGGCCAGCTGGGCGGCTACTCGCCGTGGACCCAGGCCGGGGTGACCCAGAGCAAAGCTGATGACACGCTCCTCGATCCAGGGCGGCAGCTGGTTGGGCATCCTGGGCTGCCGGCGCTCGCGTGGTCGCAGCATCTCCAGCCCCTGGCGCTCCACCACCGGCTTCCAGCGGTAGTACCAAGAACGGTGGTAGCCGAGCTCCCTGCAGGCTCGACTGACTCCGATCTGGCCGGCCCTGGCGAACAGCTGCAAGCGATGGCGGAAGAGAAGATCATCATTAGTCACGGCGGCACCTCCTCATGGGCGTGAAGCACCCACAGGATGGGCCGCCGCTTCTACATCTGGGAAGCCCCCAGGTGTCTACAGATCTTGTGAGCCGTTCAGTCTAACGGTCGCGCTTCCCTCTCCCGCTTGCGGGAGAGGAATTGCCTAGCGACGGTCGCGCTTCCCTCTCC
>DATINX010000384.1:0-5499 GCA_035473835.1 Candidatus Dormiibacterota bacterium
GCGGTCGCAAGGCACGCTGGGTTGCCAGAAGGCACTCTTGCTGCTGTCCCAATAGAAATTGAATCCGTATGAGACGCCGGTCGGCACGTTGGCACAGCTGTCTGCGGCGGTTGCCCGGACCGTTAGGGAGGCCCCGGCAACGCCCGACTTGGGTGACGTTGTTACGTTGATCGTTGCTGCCTGGGCCGTACTCGTGCCCGCTGCCAGACAGCCGAGCACCACGGCCGGCAGCAGGCGGCGGATCCGTACCCTCCCTCTCTCGACGCGCACTTTTCGGGAATTCTGAGGGGTGCGTTATCTCGCGCAGCCGCCTGATCGAAGTCGCCGCATACATAAACGGTCCTTTATGTATTAGACTCGTATAAAGCAAACGTTATGTTTCTTCCTAACCCGAACCGAGAGCTGCCAGACCATTTCCTGGCCTTCGCCAACCCCACCCGGCTCCGCATCCTGGAGCGGCTGGGCAAGGTGGGCGAGGAGAGCGTCAACGACCTGGCGGCCCACCTGCGGATGAGCCAGCCGCGTATCTCCTGGCACCTGCGTACGCTGCGGGTTGGCGGCGCTGTGCGGACGCGGCGGGATGGGCGCCAGGTGTACTGCTCGTTGGACGTTGAAAACATCGCGCGCGAGCGTGCGCGCCTGGATCAACTGCTTGGGATTACAGATCGGATGAAAGCTCGTGAGGAGGTCGGGGCATGAAGAACGGCCAAAAGAACGGCCATAGGAACGGTCAGCACAACGGCAAGGTTCGCGTCGCGATAGTTGGCGTTGGCAACTGTGCGTCCTCGTTCGTGCAGGGCGTGCACTACTATCGCGACGCATCGCCGAAAGATCTCGTACCCGGCCTGATGCACGTGGACCTTGGCGGCTACCACGTCAGCGACATAGAGTTCGTCGCCGCTTTCGACGTCGATAAGAAGAAGGTGGGCCTCGACCTGTCGGAGGCGATCTTCGCCGGCCCCAACAACACCGTGAAGTTCACCGACGTACCCAAGTCCGGCGTCAAGGTCCAGCGCGGCATGACGCACGACGGTATTGGCAAGTACCTGTCCGACATCGTCATCAAGGCGCCGGGCGAGACGTCTGACGTGGTCGGCATCCTCAAGAAGACCAGGGCCGACGTGCTGGTGAGCTACCTCCCGGTGGGCTCTGAAGAGGCGACCAAGTGGTACGTCGAGCAAGCGCTTCAGGCCGGCGTCGGTTTCGTCAACTGCATCCCGGTTTTCATCGCGCGAGAAACCTACTGGCAGAAGCGCTTCGAAGAGAAGAACCTGCCGGTGATCGGCGACGACATCAAGTCGCAGGTCGGAGCCACCATCATCCACCGCGTGCTGACACGGCTCTTCCGCGATCGCGGCGTCAAGCTCGAGCGCACCTACCAGCTCAACTTCGGCGGCAACACCGACTTCCTCAACATGCTCGAGCGAGATCGGTTGATGTCGAAGAAGATCTCGAAGACGCGCTCAGTGACTTCGCAGCTCAACTACGACATCGGCGCCGACAACGTCCACATCGGCCCCTCCGACTACGTGCCCTGGCTCAACGACCGCAAGTGGGCGTACATCCGCCTCGAAGGCCGCACGTTCGGAGACGTGCCTCTCAATGTCGAGCTCAAGCTCGAAGTACACGACTCGCCGAACTCGGCCGGCATCGTCATCGATGCCGTGCGATGCATCAAGCTGGCACTCGATCGTGGCATTGGAGGCGCGCTCGAAGGCCCGAGCTCGTACTTCATGAAGTCGCCGCCTGTGCAGTACAGCGACTCTGAGGCGAAGGGGTTGGTGGAGGAGTTCATCGATGCAGGTAAGGCCAAGGCCCAGCCAAACGGCCACGCCCGCCGCATCGGGCGAAAGAAGCCGGCGACCGCAGCTGCTCGCCGGTAGTTACTGGGCGGGGGGGCGGATCCTGCGGGTCGTCCCGCCGGGTATTCGGCATGCCGCCGCGACTCCAGGGGGAAGCGCCTGGTACTGGATCAGCGCCGCCCAGCGCCGGGCGGCGCTCGACAATTACGCGGCCGCCCTGGGGCGCGAACCATCCGATCCGGAGGTAGCCCGGGTGGCTCGGCGTGCATTTCAGAACTACGGGCGGATGCTCATGGACTTCTTGCTGATGGGCACCCTTACACCCCAGGAGCTGGTCGACCGGGTGACGTTCTCAGGCCGAGACCACCTCGAACGCGCGCTGGCCCGAGGTCGCGGAGTGATCATGGCAACGCCCCACATGGGCTCGTGGGATATGGCGGGCTCGTACGCCGGCGCCGTCGGTTACCAGATCGCCGCGGTTACGGAACGCTTTCCAGGCTCCTTGAACGACGCGGTCGTGAGGACCCGCCGGCGCTATGGATTGAAGGTAATCATGCTCGGCCGCGCCGCGGTCCGTCAGTTGACGGAAGCGCTGCGCGCCAACCAGATCGTCGCCCTCCTTTGCGACCTCGAGCAGGGACCTGGCGTGGAGGTGCGGTTCTTCGGCCGCCGGGCGATCGTCCCGGGCGGCCCCGCCGCTCTGGCGCTGAAGACCGGGGCTGAGCTGGTCCCCGCCTGCCAGTACGTAACGGCGCCGGGCCGCCACCATATCCACCTCGACTCGCCGCTCGCTGTGCGCGAGGGCGACACCAAAGAGCAGCTGATGCAGCGGGTGATCGATCGCTTCGAGCAATTCATCAGGGAGCGACCCGAACAGTGGTACGCCTTTCGGCCGATGTTCAGGAGTGAGTGAGTGGCGGTGGCGAGGATTCAAGCTGATGCAGTCGGTGGTCGAGCGCCTGCCTCGCCCGTGGGCTTATGCGCTGGCGGTGCTAGCCGCCCGATTCGCCTGGCTGTTCTCGCCCCTGGCCCGGCCTCGTCTCGAATACAACCTCAAGGTCGCTTGTCCGGAGCTCACCCCGCAGGAGCTGAAGGAGCTGTCATGGCGCAACTTCCGCAACCACGCGAAGGCCTATGCCGACCTGATGATGCTGCCCCGCATGAAGGTGGAGTCGATGCGCTCTCTGCTTCATGTCGAGGGTCTCGAGTATCTCGAGCAAGCGCGCGCCTTGGGAAAGGGCGTAATGGTGGTGTCATGCCACATGGGCTCGTACGAGATCGTCTCCGCGATCTGGTCGGCCACCCTGACCCCGGTCAGCCTGTTCGCGGAGGAGCTGGAGCCGAGGGATCTCTACGAGTGGTATCGAGACACGAGGGCGCGCCTCGGGATCAGCGTGCTGCCGCTGCATCTCGCCGGCCTGCGCAAGGTCACCCAGGCCCTCAAGGATCAGGAGATGGTCATCACGGCGATCGACCGCGACATCACCGGCACCGGCCAGCTGATGCCCTTCTTCGATCGTCCCGCCCCGATTCCTCTCGGCCCGGCCGCCATCGCGCTGCGACTTGGCACGCCGCTGTTCCCGGTCTGCGTGTACAGGCTGCCGGACGACACCTTCAAGGCGGAGGGCGCGCCGCTGGTGATCGGGCGCGCGACCGGCGACATGAAAGTGGACGAGGTGCGTGTGACCCAGGAGCTGCTGCGGCACATCGAGGGTTTCATCCGCCGCCACCCCGATCAGTGGCACGTGCCGCACAAGATCTGGGAGGGTTCACCCTGAGATGAAGGTAGGCCTGGTCTCGCCTTACGACTTCGCATCGCCTGGAGGCGTGACCGATCACGTCCGCCACCTCGCGCGGCAGCTCCGCCGAATGGATCACCAGGTGCACGTCTTCGCGCCCTCGAGCAATGCAGAGGTCGACTTCAACTCAGCCGAGTTTCATCGCATCGGAAGCCCGATCGCAGTGCCTGTAAACGACTCCGTCGCCCGCATCACCCTCAGCTTCCACCTCGCGGACCGCGTGGCCGCAATCGTCGACCGTGAGCGATTCGACGTCCTTCACTTCCACGAACCATTGATGCCGGCCCTGCCGATGACGATGCTGCGGATGTCACACGCCGCCAACGTGGGCACCTTACACGCTTTCGCCAAGTCCAACATCGGCTACTACTACGGACGCCCGCTGCTCGAGCCGTACCTTGCCCACCTGCATCGAGGCATCGCCGTGAGCGAACCGGCGAAGGCGTTCGTGAATCGCTACTTTCCGGAGTTCCCGCTGACCGTGATCCCCAACGGCATCGATGTGAGCGTTTTCCATCCGGGTCACGCACCGATACGCCACCTGCGCGACGGCCGGGTCAACATCCTGTTCGTCGGCCGGTTGGAGAAGCGCAAGGGACTCGGGTCTCTGTTGCGCGGTTACGAATTCATGAAGCCGCGCATTCCGAACAGCAGGCTCATCGTGGTCGGCGACGGGCCACTGCGCGGCAAGGTCGAGTCTTACATCTCGAGGCGCCGTCTGCCTGACGTGGTGATGGCGGGTTACGTGCCCGATTCGGTATTGCCGCGCTATTACTGCAGCGCCGACATCTTCTGCGCGCCTGCAACCGGGGCCGAGAGCTTCGGGATCGTCCTGCTCGAGGCGATGGCTTCCGGGCTGCCGGTCGTCGCCACCGAGATCGATGGCTACATGTCCGTCCTCGAGCCCAGCCGCGACAGCCTGACCGTGAAGCCGAAAGCCTGGGCCGAGCTCGGCGCGGCCCTGGTCATTCTGGCCCGTGACGCCGAGTTGCGGCGGCGAATGGGCGAGTACGGGATCGAGAAAGCGCGCCGATATGCATGGGAAGAGGTGGCGTCGCAGGTAGTCCGTGTCTACAACGAAGCCCGGCAGGTACGCGCGCAGAGAGTCGCGATGCTTTCACAAGAGGTGATGAATGTTCACGACGCGGTTTGAGGCCTGGGTCCGCCGTCATGCCGAAGCGTTGATGACCGCGCTCGGCCGTCTGCCGGTGACGCCGAACCAGATCACCGTCGTCGGCACAGCCCTGACGTTTGTCGCCGCGGTGCTCGTGGGGATCGGACAGCTTCGATGGGGCGGTGTCGTGCTCGCGTTTGCGGGCACGTTCGACATCCTCGACGGCGCCCTGGCCCGATCGAGCCGCCGCAGCTACCCATATGGCGCGTTTCTCGACTCCACGCTCGACCGCTACTCGGAGGGCGCGATGTACCTCGGACTGGTCGCTTATTTCGTGAGCGTGGGCGGATCCCAAGAGCGGTGGCTGGTGCTGGCGACGGTCGCCGCGCTGGCGGGCTCGTTCCTGGTCAGCTACGTGAGGGCCCGCGCCCAGAGCCTCGGGTTCACGTGCGAGACGGGTCTGTTCGCGCGGCCTGAGCGGGTCGTCGTCATCGTCATCGGATTGATCTTCGGCGGAGTGGTGCTGTCAGCGGTCGTCGTCCTGCTCGCGGTACTGACCAACCTCACCGCTCTGCAGCGCATCCGCGAGGTCTGGATGCAGGGACGCGCGCAGCGTCTCGCGCGAGAGCGTGAAGCCGCGAAAGCCGTGCGCAGCGGCCAGCCCGTCAAGCCATAGAAGGCACGGCCGGAGTAAATCCGGCCTAAGGCTCCACTTTGGGTTCTGGTTTTTGAATGCTCCGCGGGCACGCCGATTCAAGCCCTAAAGTCATCTCGTGGGTGATGC
>DATINX010000385.1:0-2597 GCA_035473835.1 Candidatus Dormiibacterota bacterium
CCGCAGCCACACGGACGCCGCGAATCCCGCCAGGTCGCCTACGGTGCCACCCCCGACGGCGACCACGAGGCCGTCGCGATCGATCTTCTGCCTCTCGAAAAAGGCGAGCACGTCTGTCAGCGCCGTCAGCGACTTCGAGCGTTCGCCAGCGGCCACCACGTGTATCGATGGCTTGACCCCGGTCGGCTTGATGGCCTTCGCCACCTTCTGCGCCCACGGCCGCACGTTGGAGTCGGTCACGATCACCGCCGATGACGGGTCCAACCGGCGGACGAGGTTGCGGACCTCACGGTGCACGTCCGTGCCGATGATCACGGGGTAGCTCCCGCGCGCCGCGTCGACGATCAGGCGGACCACAGTCGCAGCACCTCCGTGGCGACGACATCGAGCGGACGGTTGGCGTCGACTCGGTGGTCGGACTCCTCGTACCGATGCCGGCGCCGCTCGAGAAGTGCCTGGAGCTTTGCGCGCGGCGTGCGGGTGGCGAGGGGCCGGTTCTCGAGCCCGCTGATGCGCGCCCAGACGGTGTCGAAGGAAGCTTCCAGGTAGACCGTCATGGCGCGGTCTCGTATCACCTTCCAGTTCTGATCGTCAATTTGGGTACCGCCTCCCAGGGCGACAACCGCTCCCGGCTCGAGCGCTCGGGGCAAGAGCTTCGCCTCGATCTGCCTGAAGGCGGCCTCGCTTCGGGTCGCGAAGATGTCCGAGATCGCCATGCCGGCCTCGTCCTCGATCATCAGGTCAAGGTCGTGGAACACCGCACCCGTCCGCTCGGCTACGAGGGCGCCGGTGATGGTCTTACCTGAACCCATGAAGCCTGTGAGCGCGAGGGTTCTTCTCAGTCTCTTAACTGCGGCGCGACTAGACGCCGCTTGGGTTCGCTGGGACGGGCACGGGGGAAGGGCCGCCGCGGCGCCGCTCGGACTGCACGAACACCTCGTCACGAAACGATCCCGGGTTCGGTAGATGGTCCAGGACCTCCGCACCCTGCGCGCCGGCGGCGTCGACCTCGACCCGCCCGTAGCCGAGCATGCGGCCGAAGAGCGTCTGCCTGGTCGTGCAGTCCTGGATGCGGTCGATGGGGATCGTCTTGGAGGAGCGCCCGAAAACGCCCGTCTCGATCTTGATGCGCTGGTCGGTGAGCGTGTAGGCGGTCGATTGCCAGCGGATCCAGACCACGATCAGCCACAGCCCGGCGATCGCCGCCGCGGCCAGGCTGACGATGGTTCGAAAATGTGGGATGCCGGTCCCCGACTTCACCGTGGCGTCGACGATGGCGACGACTACGAGCAGGAGCACCGGTATCAAGAGGGATTTCACGACCACGATCCAGTGCTGGTGCGCCCTGAGGATGAGGTTTTCGCCCGGCAGGAGTTCAGACGGCATCGCGGCGCCTACCCTATCGCATTTGGAACAGGACGATAAGAGTGCCCAGTGCCAGGAATGGGCCGTAAGCGAGCGTGCCCTTCAGGGAACGTCTCCAGATGATGAGCCCGATGGCGAAGACGCCCGCCAGGAGCACGCCATAGAAAAGTCCATTGATCGTCCCCAGCGGGCCGAGCAGGAAGCCCATGAAGACGGCGAATTTGACGTCCCCGAAGCCAAGCGCCTCGGCCTTGAATATCGCGGCACCCAGCAGGGACAGCAGCACGAACACGATGCCCACCGCAACGCCGGTCGCGAGCCCGTACCACCACTGGTCCGGCCATCCCCTGATCACGCTGATGGCAAGGGCGAGCGCCATCGAAGGGAAGATCACCCGGTCGAGGATCAGTCGGTGCTCGAAGTCGAAGAAGATCACCTGCACGAGGACAAGTCCGAACACGCTGTACTCCAATAGCAGCAGCGACGCGCCAACCTCGTAGGCGAAACCTGCGAAGACCAGGGCCGATGCGATCGGGGGTCCCCATACCTGCCAGAGCTTGTAGCCGGACTCGAGCTCTTCGAGCTTGGCCAGCTTGACCGAGCCCCAGCGCACGAGCCAGCCGCCTCCGAATCCGACGACGGCCCAGACCACCGCCACCAGCGCGTGGTTGATGGCGGCCGTCTGGCTCATTCCGGGAGAGTTTGGCGCATCGCATCGAGCGGAGCCGGTTTTCCGGTCCAGATTTCGAACGATCGGGCGCCCTGGGCGAGGAGGATCCCCCAGCCGTCTGCGGTGCGAAGTCCCAGCGACCGGGCCTTGCGCACGAGCGGGGTTCCCCCGGTCACATAGACGAGGTCGATGACGGCGCCATCGCGGGGCAGCGCGTTGGGCCTGAGCGGCATCTCGTCCCTCCTGCCCAGCGGCGTCGCGTTGAGCAGGAGGTCGGCTGCGCGCGCCCTCGCGCCCCAGTCGGGGTCGCTCCAGCCCATCACCCGCCCCGGTACGTCCACCTCGTCGGGACGCCTGGCGACGAACGTCAGGTGGGCGCCTTCGAGCGCCAGCGCGGCGGCGCGGGCCGACCCCCCGGCGCCGAGGATGACGACGTCGGCTCCCCGAGGTTCGACCCCGACATCGGCGACGGCGGCGCGAACGCCGGCGACATCGGTGTTGTATCCCACCAATCGCGTGCCTTCCCTCGCGATCGTGTTGACGGCCCGGGCGCGAATCGCCT
>DATINX010000386.1:0-1761 GCA_035473835.1 Candidatus Dormiibacterota bacterium
GTTGGACTGCTTCTTCTCGCGGCACACGTTGACGCGGATGTCGCCAGGCCTCTTCTGGATGCCCACGATCATGCCCTCGTACACCGCCTCTCCCGGCTCTATGAACGTGGTGCCCCGCTCCTGTGCGCCGGCCAGCCCGAACGCGAGAGTGGTGCCCGC
Organism: Candidatus Dormiibacterota bacterium; assembly: GCA_035473835.1. GTDB lineage: Bacteria > Chloroflexota > Dormibacteria > Dormibacterales > Dormibacteraceae > UBA10449. The sequence continues at coordinate 160 of DATINX010000386.1, forward strand.
CGACGATGCGGTGAGAGCACCGTTGCGCTGCTCCCGGAAGTCGCCTGACCACGGCCGGTATCCGATGCCGATCGAGCCCATGAGGCCTGTGCCTGCGGTCAAGGTAAGGAAGTTGTTGCGAAAGCCGATCAGGCCTCGGGTGGGAATCATGTATTCGAGGCGCACGCCGCCCTTGGAGTCATAGCTGATCTCGATCATCTCTCCGCGACGCTTGCCAAGTGACTCCGTCACGGCACCGAGGTGCTCCTCGCGGACGTCGACGGTCAGCCGCTCGACCGGCTCCATGAGCTGGCCGTTCATCCTCTTGACGATGGCCTCCGGGCGCGACACCTCGAACTCGTAGCCTTCCCGGCGCATGGTTTCGATGAGCACGGCCAGGTGGAGCTCGCCGCGCCCGCTGACCAGGAAGCGCTCCGCCGCATTGGTGTCCTCGACGTGCAGGCCGAGGTTGGTGTCCAGCTCCTTGTAAAGACGCGCGCGCAGCTGCCGTGTCGTGGAAAACTTGCCCTCGCGTCCCGTGAACGGCGACGTGTTGACGCCGAATGTCATCCGGACCGTCGGTTCGTCGATCTCGATGCGCGGCAGCGGGTCGGGCGATTCGGGGTCGGCGAGTGTGTCGCCGATCGCCACCTCGTCGAGCCCGGTGAGCACAACGATGTCGCCCGCGCTTGCGGCCGGCACGGCCACCCGGTCGAGCCCACGATAAAGGAGCGCCTGCACGACCTTGACGCGCCGGGCCTGGCCGTCCGCGGTAAGCACGGCGACCGCATCGCCCGCCGAGACCTTGCCTCGGGAGATGCGTCCGATGGCCATCGGCCCCGTGTAGTCGTCGTAGGCGCGGTTGGCAACCAGCATCTGGAAGCCCCCGGGCTCGATGACCGGAGCCGGGAGGTGCTCGATGATGGCCTTGAAGAGCGGCTCGAGATCGGGCGCCAGGTCGTCGGCGTCCGCGCCGGCGCGGCCTTCCTTGGCAACGGCATAGATCACGGGCGCCTCGAGCTGGTCGGCGTCCTCGGCGAGCTCGAGGAAAAGGTCGTGAACCTTGTCGAGGGCCGCTTTCGGATCGGCGTTCTTGCGATCGACCTTGTTGATGACGACGACGATCCGCAGCCCAACCTCAAAGGCCTTGCGGAGGACGAAGCGGGTCTGCGGCATCGGGCCTTCGGCGGCATCGACCAGCAGCAGGCAGCCGTCCGCCATGTTGAGCACGCGCTCGACCTCGCCTCCGAAGTCGGCATGGCCGGGGGTGTCGATGATGTTGATCGTCACGTCCCCATGCCGGACGGAGGTGTTCTTGGCGAGGATGGTGATGCCCTTCTCGCGCTCGAGGTCGTTGGTGTCCATGATCAGCGTGCCGACGTCCTGGTTGTCGCGGAAGGTGTGGCTCTGCTTCAGCAGGGCGTCGACCAGCGTCGTCTTCCCGTGGTCGACGTGGGCGATGATCGCCACATTGCGGATGTCATGCCGAAGGTTGGTCAGGGTCATGGGATGGCAGCAGGCACTATACGGATCAGGGCGGCGAAGCCGGCGCGATAACCCGAAGGGTGGCTGCCTGAGAATCTATACCCGGATTCGCTCGGCACGAAGCGGGGCGCCGATCTC
>DATINX010000387.1:0-5135 GCA_035473835.1 Candidatus Dormiibacterota bacterium
CCGCCTACGTCGCCGCCGGCGGGTCGGTCCACGACGCGGCCGAACTCGTGGGTATCAGGCCCAGCACCGTCAAGCGGCACCTCGCCGACCTACGAGCGCGGTCGGGACTGACGACCGAGCAGCTGATCTATTCGGGCCGCGCCCTTGGTTGGCTCGTCGTCCCGAGCCTGGAGCCAGCGTGATCTCTTGGATGCAGGCTGAGCCCCCGCGCGCGACCCCGAGTGCCCATCGCTCGCTCAAGCCGGACTATGCGCCAACCACTCTCGCTCCGCAGTCAGGCCGTGCCGATGGGATCGGCACGGTCGGGCTACGCCCGGAGGCTGTCCAGACCGGCGAGGATCAGATCGAGACCGAAGTCGAACTCGCTGGCGAAGTCGTAGCCGGCCTTGCCCACGTGCTCGGCAACGGACTCGGCGAGGTACGGATAGTCGTCAGCGGGGAACTGGCTGAGAATCTCGATCGCCAACTTGTCGACCTGGTCCGTGCTTTCGAAGGGCAGGGTCTGCTCTTGCAGCGCGAAGCCGAAGATGAAGCTGTCGAGCAGGGTGAAGGCGTGAACGGCCATCGCGACGGAGAAGCCAGCCTGCCGCAACGCCCGTATCACCATGTCGTGGTATCGCATGTTGCCCGGGCCTGGATGGACGCGGGACTGGATCACCCCCAGCGCCCAGCGGTGACGCGCGAGCACTTCGCGGATCGAGTTGGCTTGCTGACGCATCGCCCCTTTCCAGTCTGACCCTCCGGCGGTGACGTCGATCTCCTCGTACATCACGTCGACCATCGCGTCGAGCAGATCGTCCTTGTTCGCGAAGTGGTTGTAGAGCGCCATGGGGTATACCCCCAGCTCCTGGGCGACGTTCCGCATGCTGAGCGACTCGATCCCGCCTTCATCAGCGAGCTTGATGGCCGTTCGGAGCACTCGCTGCCGGCTGAGTGGGACTCGTCGTCTGGTCCTCGATCGTTGCTTGACAGACATTTGCATCCCTCTCGGCACCTGGGTCTTGACGTATGTACGCTGTACATCTAATGTACGCCGTATTGGCGATGTACGCCGTACATTAGCAGGAGACCACCATGAAGGCAATCGTTCAACCAACCTATGGCTCACCCGATGACCTGCAGCTGCGCGACATCGACCAGCCCACGATCGGCGACCACGACGTGCTCGTGCGCGTGCATGCCGCGTCGGTCAACACCGCCGACCGGCTCATCCTGCGCGGCCGCCCCTATCTGATGCGCGCCGCGGGCTCCGGACTCGGCTTTAGCCCGCGTCGACCCCAGTTCGCCGTCGCGGGCACGGACCTCGCCGGTCGTGTGGCGGCGGTAGGCAGTCTGGTGACCGCCTTCCGCCCCGGCGACGAGGTGTACGGGAGCGTCCCCGGCGCGATCGCGGAGTACGTCGCGGCGCCGGACACCGCCCTGGCGGCCAAGCCGTCGAGCCTCAGCTTCCAACAGGCCGCCGCGATGCCGCTGGCCGCGCTCACCGCACTCCAGGGGCTTCGCGATGCCGGACAGGTCCAGCCTGGGCAGCGGGTTCTGATCAATGGGGCCTCGGGCGGCGTCGGCACCTATGCGGTGCAGATCGCCAAGGTCCTGGGCGCCGAGGTGACCGCGGTGACCAGCGGCCCGAACGTCGAGATGGTTCGATCACTCGGCGCCGACCACGTCATCGACTACACCAGCGAGGACTTCACGGAGTCAGCCAGTCGGTATGACGTCATCCTGGACCTTGTGGGCAACCACTCACTGTCGGCTCGACGACGCGCGCTGACCGCGACGGGCACGCTGTTGCTGTCATACGTCGGTACCAACCGCTGGGTGGGGCCGATCGGTCACATCCTGGCTGCCGTGGTGCTGACGCGGTTCACGAGCCACAGGATCGTCTCGTTCACGACCGCTCCGAGCAGTGCCGACCTGCTCGTCCTTGCGCAGCTGACAGACGACGGAAAGATCGTGCCGGTCATCGACCGGACCTACCGCCTCGACCAAGCAGCCGAGGCGATCCGCTACCTGGAACTCGGCCGTGCCCGGGGCAAGGTCATCATCAGCATCAGCGACCGTGGCGCGCTGGCGCGGGCGAGTGTGGCGTCGTGACGGCGCCAGTGATGCCAGTGGGGCCGTACGCGGCTCGCCTGACCATTGACTACCCCGATCGCCTTGATCGGGTTACGACCTTCTTTCGCCTGATCTGGGTCATACCGATTGCCATCGTGCTCGGAGTGATCACGGGGAGCGGGACCCAGATGATGGTCACCGCAGCCGGTGAGCAGATCGTCGGAGCCGGCGGTGGACTGCTCGCTGGCTTGGCTTTCGCCACGGCGCTGATGATCGTCATCCGCATGCGCTACCCGCGCTGGTGGTTCGACTTCGCACGGGAGCTGACCCGCTTCGGCGCCCGCGTCGGTGCCTACGTGGCCCTGCTCACGGACCGATATCCGTCCACTGTCGAGGAGCAATCGGTGCACCTCGAGATCGAGTATCCAGAGGTCGATCGCGACCTGAACCGCTGGCTTCCACTGGTCAAGTGGTTCCTGGCGATCCCCCATTACGTCGCGCTGATCGTCCTGATCATCGGAGCGGCCCTCGCCATCGTGATCGCCTGGTTCGCGATCCTCATGACCGGGCGTTATCCCCAGCCGCTCTTCAACTACGTGGTCGGCGTCGGGCGGTGGAGCCTGCGCGTGAACGCCTACGCGTTCCTGCTCGTGACCGACCGCTATCCCCCCTTCAGCCTGAAAGCAGGGTAGTCATGCGAATCCTCCGAGAGCTCTCGCGGCGCAAGCTGCGCACGAGCCTGACCATCACCGGCATCACCATCGGCATCTGGGCACTCGTGGTGTTCAGTTCGCTGGCCAACCAGATCAACGGCCTCGTCGGCATGGGCAGCGAATACTTCGCCGACAAGATCGTCGTCACCGACGGCGTGGCCTTCGGCTCGTCGCCGATGCGCCTCGACGACGTCGAGATCATCGCCGGCCTCGACGGCGTCGGTGCCGTCCAGCCCAAGGTCGAGATCCCGTGGGACCCCGATCCCGCTATCGGGTTCGGCGCGCCGGACTTCCTGGTCGGGACCATCCCGGGCGCCGACGCCGGGTTCGAGACGTTCACACCCGAGCTGGCCACGGGACGCCAGCTCATCGCCGAGGACACCGGCAACGTCGTGGTCCTGGGGTCGACCATCGCCCGCAAGTACGGCGTCGTCGCCGGCGGGACGGTCGACATCCGAGGCGAGTCCTTCGAGGTCCTTGGGACCCTGCAACCCACCCTCAGCTCGCCCGACACGAACGGCTTCATCCCGCTCTCGACGGCCCAGGCGCTGTACCTGGGCGACCTGCCCCCACTCGTCGCCGAGTCGCTCCAGGCGGACGAGCTGGCCAACCAGATCGTCGTCTTCCCCGAAGTCGGTGCCGACCCGACGACGGTGGCCGCGGCGATCGAGGCCGCGGTCGAGAACAGCGCGACCATGACCGGCGCCGAGTTCTCCAAGACGGTCGGCGCCACGACCGTGATCTTCAACGCGATCATCATCGGGGTGGCCGCCATCAGCCTCATCGTGGGCGGCCTGTCGGTGATCAACACGATGGCCATGAGCGTGGCCGAGCGGACCCGCGAGATCGGCATCCGGCGGGCCATCGGCGGCTCCCGGCGACGCATCGTCCGCGAGCTCGTCGCCGAGGCCGGGGTCATCGGGCTGCTGGGCGGCCTGATCGGGCTCGGCCTGGGCGCTGCGGTCGTCCTCCTGGTCAACGAGGCCGGCCGATCGAGCGGCACCGTCCTCTTCGACCTCACCGCACAGACCGCGGCGTTCGCGGTCGGCTTCAGCACGATCCTCGGGATGGTGGCCGGGATCATCCCGGCCTGGACTGCCGCACGGCTCGACCCGGTGTCGGCCCTGCGCTACGAATGACCAACGACCGAACGACGAAGGAGCGAACGATGAACCTGATCGAAGCGACCGACCTGCGCAAGACCTACCGGCTGTCGCGCCGGACCAGCATCGATGCCCTGCAGGGTGTTGACGTCAGCATCGCCGCCGGCGAGATGGTGGCGATCATGGGGCCGTCAGGCTCCGGCAAGAGCACGCTCATGCACCTGCTCGGGCTGCTCCACGCGCCGGATACCGACGACGGCCCGGCCCCGACCCTGCGCATCGATGGGGTCGATGCGACGACCCTCTCGGACGGCGAGCGAACGTCCATCCGGGCTCGATCGATGGGCTTCGTGTTCCAGTCCTTCAACCTGGTCCCGACGCTCACCGCCGAGGAGAACGTGGCCCTCGCCGCCGAGTATGCCGGGACGTCCGGTTCGGCAGCCCGTGTGGCTGCGCGCGCCTCGCTGGCGTCGGTCGGCCTTGCCGAGCGAGCGGGGCACCGGCCGATGGAGTTGTCAGGGGGCGAGCAGCAGCGCGTGGCCATCGCCCGTGCCCTCGTGAACGACCCGAAGCTGATCCTCGGTGATGAGCCGACGGGCAACCTGGATTCATCCCGGGCCGCGGAAGTCCTGGGCCTGCTCCGTCGCTTCAACCGTGAGCGCGGGCAGACCGTGCTCATCGTCACCCACGACCAGGAGGTTGGCGCCGCCTGCGACCGGATCATCCGGATGCGTGACGGGCGGATCATCGCCGACGAGCGCGTGGCGGACGTGCAGGTTGCCGCATGACGGCCGGAACAATGCGCGATCACGCACAAGCACTCGGCGAACCGATCATCCGTGCCGGCCGCAAGGCCCGTCTCGGCGACGAGACCTGGGAAGGCCCCGTGCTGGCGCAGGTCGCCGGCATCGCCCTCGACGACCGCACCATCGCCTCAGTCCTTGCCGACCTCGGGTCGAGCCGCCAGCCCGTCGAGATCGACCCGGCGCGGATCGATCGCCAGATCCGCGAGCTCGCGCTCGAGCACGCAGCAGGGAGTCTGGGTGACGAGGCCCACCTGGCCCGCCTCAAGGTGCTCGGCCAGCAGCGGGATGCGGCCGCGGAGCGAACGGGCCGCGGTGTCCCCGGCCAGCGCGCGGTCGAGTGGCTCCGCGCCCTCGGCCAAAAGGCCCTTTATCGTAGTTATCCTTGTATGAAATTGTCGGATCGTAAAACGGTGTGTTAGTCATATTAGTCTTTTATTATTCTACCAAATCCCGGCTTC
>DATINX010000388.1:0-12044 GCA_035473835.1 Candidatus Dormiibacterota bacterium
TGGCTCGGGCACGGGGGGGAGGATGTCATCCCAGACCGCCGCGAAGCTTCCGATCAGCTGCGGCATCCGGGCGGGCCTGGCCATGAACCACCAGTGCAGGTGCTCCGAGCCGTCGCCCCACCGGCAGACGTGGACTCGTCCCACACCATCGATGCTGCGAACCGCGCGCTCGACCCGAGCGAGCATCATTCCGAGCCCGGCGGCGAGCTCGTCTGGCAATTCGCCCGGCTCGCCAAAGTGATCACGCGGCTCGAGAATGACGATCAACGGCAGGCCGGTCGGCTTGGAGAATGAGCGAAGGCGCCAGCGCTCCGCCGTCCACAGATACTCGCTGTCTGCAGCCTGGCACGGATGGCAGTCGACGCCGCCGGCGCCTTGGCGGGCAATCTCCATCTCGAGCGGAGGTCGCAGCTCGCGCGGGCGCATGTCACCGTCGAAGGGAAATGTGTCCCAATCGCCGACGGGCGGCATCTGCAGGTGATCAGAAGCTCGCGCGTAGAGCTCCTCGGGCGACTCGGGCATGGCGCCATGGTAGCTTTGGCCGTCCGTGAGCTGGCCGGACTCTTTCTATGAGATGCGGCGGGGAGTCGGGTGCCCGATGTGCATACAGGGCCGACCCGACGAGACAACCCATGGCGTGCGGATCTTCGCGGGGCGGGTGGCCGATGCGTATCTCACTCGTGCCGCAATCCAACGGGGCTACACCGTCGTCGTCTGGCGCGGACGGCATGTGGCTGAGCCGACGGAGCTGAGTCCGGAGGAGGCCTCCGCCTATTGGGCCGAGGTCATCAAGGTCGCGCGCGGCCTCGAAACCCACCTGCGGCCGGTGAAGACCAACTACAACGTGCTCGGAAATTCGGTGCCACATCTGCATACACACGTGATTCCGCGATATGCCGACGATCCGCGACCCGGCTGGCCGTTTCCGTTCCCCGACACGGACCTGGCGCCGTTCGAGGAGACCATGTTCCGGTCCGACGTCGACGCCCTTCGCCGGCTGCTCTCGGAATCAGACGAATAACGGCTCGGCTCGGGAGCGCTCCAGCACCGCTCGCATCTCGTCATCGGTCGGTCGATTCTCGAAGCGCTCCGCCGCGTCGAGGACCTTGGGCAGCAGGTCGATGTCGCCCGCGGTGTTGAGGAACATGCCGGGCCTGCCGAGGACCCACCACACGGCGACGTCGATGTCGTCCTGGGCTTCGAACGGCTGATACCAGGTCGTGCGCGTGCGCTCCCGTCCGAGCCACGGTTTCGCCGCGATCGATTTGATCGTCTGCATCGCGACGTTGCGCTCTGCGCATGTGCGCGCAAGCGCCTCGAAGTTCTCCGCGTAGTAGGGCAGCTCCATCGTGATGAAGTTGTAAGGGAGCAGGACCGAGTCGAAGTCGAAACGTGCCAGCGAGCGGCGATGGTTCGCGGCGATCTGCGTGCCGTGGCCTGTGACGCCGATCCAGCGGATCAGTCCCTGCTCGCGCGCTTCGATCGCTGCTTCGATGACGCCATGGCGGCTGAGCGCGGTGTCCCACTCGATCGGGTCGGCCAGGTTGTGCAGCTGCCACAGGTCGACGTGGTCGACCCCGAGCCGGTCGAGCGACCGGTGCAGCTGCTCGCGTGCCTCCTTCGCCGTTCGCGTGTCCGTCTTCGTGGCGAGGAAGAATCGTCCGGGCTCGCGTTTCAGCCACGGAGCGATGCGCAGCTCGGAATCGCCGTAGCTGGCGGCGGTGTCGATGTGGTTGACGCCGTGCTCGAGCAAAACCTCGAGCGTGCGGTCAGCGTCCGCCTGCGCAACCTGCGACAGTGAGGCCGCGCCAAAAATGGTGCGGCTGCTCTTGTGCCCCGTGCGCCCGAAATCCTGTAGCGCGACCCCCACTGGTTTAGAGAATAGCCCTGCCGGTCGGACCGTCGAAAAGGTGCAGGCGCCGCATGTCGACCCCAAGCCGGACCCTGTCGCCGACGCTCACGTTGAGGTTCGGGTCGACACGAGCGGTGATGGCGTCGCCGCCGACCGTGCCGTAGAGGAACTGGTCGGCGCCGAGCACCTCCGAAACCTCGACCTTGAGGTCCAGGCCCGAGTGGCCATCACGCGGGTGCTCCGTGAGTGCTTCGGGCCGGATGCCGAGGACGCCCTTTTCGACGCCCGGCGCCGTTGGCAGCTCGAGCTCGAACCCCGTTGCTTTGGCCGTCTTGCCCTGGACGGTGACCGGGATGAAGTTCATCGTCGGGCTGCCGATGAAGCCGGCAACGTACATGTTCGCGGGGTTGTCGTAGATCTCGCGCGGCGGTGCGACCTGCTGCAGGATGCCGTCCTTCATCACGGCGATGCGGTCGCCCATGGTCATCGCCTCGACCTGGTCGTGCGTCACATATATGAATGTCGCGTGCAGCGCTCGGTGCTGCTTCTGAAGCTCGATGCGTGTCTGGACGCGAAGCTTGGCGTCCAGGTTCGAGAGCGGCTCGTCGAGAAGGAACGCTTGCGGCTCGCGCACGATCGCCCGCCCGAGCGCCACGCGCTGCCGCTGGCCGCCTGAAAGCTGGCGCGGTTTGCGTTTCAGCAGCGGGCCGAGCTCGAGGATGTTTGCGGCCGTGTTGACGCGGCGCTCGATATCGCTCTTTGGCGTGCCTCGCATGCGCAGACCGAACGCGAGGTTGTCGAATACGGTCATGTGGGGATAGAGCGCATAGGACTGGAACACCATCGCGATGTCGCGATCTCGTGGTGGCATGTCGTTGACCACCTGGTCGCCGATCTTGATCTCGCCCTCTGTGACCTCTTCGAGGCCGGCGAGCATGCGCAGCGCTGTGGACTTGCCACAGCCGGACGGGCCGACGAGGACCATGAACTCGGTGTCCTTGACCTCCAGGTTGAAGTCGTTGACCGCAAGCGTCCCGCCCGCGAACCGCTTCGTGACGTGCTCGTAGCTGACTGATGCCATTGGGGTTTACATCCTAAATCAAGATTTACGCGGGTTCGGGGTGGATCTCAGCGCTGCGCGTCGGAGCTGGGCGGCCGTCTCCTCCGGCCTGGTGTCGTTCACGAAGGTGCCGGCCCCGAGCTCGACGCCGGCGAGGTACTTGAGTCGGTCGCCACGGCGGTGTGGCGGGTAGAACTCGAAATGAAGATGGGCCTGCGGCCATTCCTGCCCGTCGGTCGGCGCCTGGTGAACGGCCATCACATAAGGGGTGGAGAATCCGAAGTGACGGTCGTAGGTTCCGGTCACGCCGAGCAGGGCTCTGGCGAGGTCCCACCGCTCGGTCTCGTCGAGGTCGGCGATCGAAGCGACGTGCCGGCGGGGGTACAGATGAACCTCGTACGGCCAGCGGGCGGATCGCGGCACGAATGCGATCATCGAGCCCTCGTCCAGGACGACGCGAGGCCCCGACGCCTCGCGTTCAAGCTCACTGCAATGGAGGCACAGCCCGTTTGCCTTGAGATGGTCACGTGAGGCGTTCAGCTCCGCCTGCGCGAACGGCGGCACGAATGGCAGTGCATAGATCTGGCCGTGAGGATGGTGGAGGGTGACCCCGACCTCTTCGCCCTTGTTCTCGAAGACATAAACGTAAGCCACCTCGGCCCGGGACCCCAGCTCGCGGTAGCGGTCGGCCCACACGTCGACCAGCAGCCGGACACGCTCTGCGGGGAGCCCCGCCAGCGTGAGCTCGTGCTCCGGCGTATAGACGACGACCTCGCAGCCGGTGGTTGCGGGCCGGACGGGCCGCCCGTTGTGCCGATCCGGTCCGAAGGCGGGAAAACGATTCTCGAACACGACGACCTCAAAGGTGTCGAGTGGAACCTCGGACGCGCCGCCGGGGCCGCTCGGGCACAGCGGACAGAAATCCTTGGGGAGGAAGGTGCGGTCGTTGCGCTCGGTGGCGTAGGCGACCCAATCCTGCCGCAGCGGGTCTAGGCGGAGCTCAGGCATCCACTCCATCTCCGTGGGCGCGAACGGCGTGGCCGTACGCGAGCAGGTATCTACCGTCAGGCAGCTCGTGGTCTTCACGAGTCAGATTGGAACGCGGCTGCGGGCCGTCCTTTGCGCCTCGGCGTGGGGCCGACCTCGTGGGCGTGCGGTCAGGCAGTCGCGAGCTTGCTCTCGCCATGCCCGCTCGCGTCGGCGACGCGCACCTCAACCCCTGCGCTGCGTATGGCTTCGAGCTCGGCCGGCGCTGCCCACGAGTCCGTGATCAGCGTATGAACCCTTGCGGCCGGCACCGTCTGGCACATGGTCTCCTGGCCGATCTTCGTGTGGTCGGCGAGCACGACGACATGCTGTGCCGCGCCGGCGAGGGCGCGGTCCGTGGCGGCCACCACCGGGCTCGGCGTGCTCAAGCCGCGGCCGGCGGTGAACCCGTTTCCCGAGATGAAGGCCTGCGAGGCCCGAAGCGCGCGCACGGATTCTTCAGTCGCCGGACCGACCAGCGCATGGATGGACCGCCGCAGCGTGCCGCCGGTGAGGATCACCTCGACCCGCGACGCATCCATCAACGCCTGTGCGACCAGCAGCGAGTTGGTGACAACCGTCAGCTCCGGGCACTGCACGAGCAATCGCGCCAGGGCGAGCGTGGTCGTCCCCGGCCCGAGGACAATCGAATCTCCGGGCCGGATCATCTCCAGCGCCAGCCGTGCGATGGCGGCCTTCTCGATCGCCGCCTGCCGCGCCTTCTCCGTGTAGCTCGGCTCATGCCCGAGGCCCGCCGGTTGGATGGCGCCCCCATGGGTCCGAACAAGCAGGCCATCCTTGGCCATGGAACGCAGGTCGCGCCGCAGTGTGATCTCGGTCGTTCCGAGGGCCTCGGCCATCTCGGCCACGGAGACCACGCCTCGGGAGCGGACGCTCTCCGCTATCAGGCGCCTCCTCTCGACCGCAAGCATTCGACCGATGGTACGGCATCGATCACCTTTGATCAATAGTGAGCACAAGTGGAACTCATCTGTTGACAAAATTGACCGAATCTGTATCTTTCCGCTATGCCTAAGCGGGCGACTTTCATGTGTCAAGAACGTAAGACCGCGGTCTGGGAGGAGGAGTTCCATGGGTGATTCACCGGATATCGACAAGGTTCGCAACCGGCTGGCGCTTCCGTTTCGGGATTCGCAGCTGCCGATGAACCTCGATCTCTCGCGACGCGATGTGCTGAAGATTGCCGGCTATGGAAGCCTGGCCGCCTTCATCGCCGCCTGCGGCGGGAACACGACGACAACGACGACGACGGGTGTCACCGCCACCGGCGGCTCGCTGTCGATCGGGAGCTACTCCTCTGACCCGGGGCCGAAGAAGGGCCTGCAGGACATCGTCGACAAATTCACGGCGGCGAACGGCGGCACCAAGGTCACGGTCAACACCGTCGACCACGGCACATTCCAGAACGCGATCAGCTCCTACCTCCAGGGCACACCGGAGGATGTGTTCACGTGGTTCTCAGGGCACCGGATGCGGTTCTTCGCCGACCAGGGACTGGCGACGCAGATCGACGACGCCTGGGACCAAATCAAATCGAATTACACCGCCGGGTTTGCCACCTCGGTGACCGGGAACGACGGCCATATCTATGGGGTCCCGGTCAGCTACTACCCGTGGGCGATCTTCTACCGCAAGGATGTCTTCGCGGCGCACGGCTACACGGTGCCGACCAACTGGGATGCATTCAAGGCCCTCTGCGCGCAGATGAAGAAGGACGGGCTCATCCCCATCGCGATGGCCGACAAGGACGGCTGGCCCGCTCAGGGAACGCTCGACATCCTCAACCTCCGGCTCAACGGCTACCAATTCCACACCGAGCTCGCCACGGGCAAGCAGAAGTGGACCGACCCTCGGGTCAAGACCGTCTTCCAGAAGTGGAGCGAGATCACCCCGTACTACTCGCCGGGTCTCGCAGGCGCGACCTGGCAGCAGGGGGCGGACCAGGTGGTCCGGAAGCAGGCCGGCATGTACCTGCTGGGCCTGTTCGTCTCTCAGCAGTTCGCGGCGACCGGCAACCCTGACGATCTCAACCAGCTCGACTTCTTCCCGTTCCCTGACATGGGGACGCAGTACGACGCCGAGAAGGGCATCGATGCACCGATCGACATCCTGATGCTCACCAAGAAGTCGCCTACGATCAGCAAGGACCTTGGCCAGGCCAAGGCATTCCTCGAGTTCTGGGCCAAGGGCTCATCCCAGGTCCTGAACTTCCAGAGCGCGAACGGAGCCATCCCGACCGCAAACGACGCCGACACCAGCTCGTACACCGCGCTGCAGAAGAAGGCGGTCCAGCTCGTGTCCGGCGCGCAGAAGATCACGCAGTTCTTCGACCGCGACTCTCGGCCCGACTTCGCGGGCCCGAACGGAATGCAGAGCTTCCTGCTTTCTTTCCTTGCCAATCCGAGCCAGGACACGACGAGCTTGCAGGGCAAGATGCAGTCGTTCTGGGACTCGCTGCCGCCGGAGGCCTAGACTGAGACCATATGATCTGACCGATGGCTGATACGAGCCTGGCCCCCGCCGTGACGGCCGAAGCCGCCCCGGCGGGGGCACTCGTCGCCAAACGGCGCAGGCGCCGCTACACACTTCTGACCCGTCACGACAAGATCCTCATCGCCCTCATGGTCGGGGTGCCGCTCACGTTCGAGCTGATCTTGATCTGGGGTCCGACGCTGGCTTCGGTGGTGCTGTCCTTCACGAACTGGTCGGGAATCGGTCCAGTCACCGCCAAGAACTACGTCGGCCTGAAGAACTACAAGTTCCTGTTCAGCGGATATACGCTTTTCTGGCCGGCCCTCTCGCACAACCTGATCTGGCTGGCGTGGCTGACCTTCATCGCCACTCCGCTGGGCATGTTCTTCGCCGCCCTGCTGGACCGCGAGATGCGCGGAACGCGCATCTACCAGAGCGTCTTCTTCCTACCGGTCGTCCTCTCGCTCGTCGTGGTCGCGTTCATCTGGGAGCTGCAGTACGCCCCCAACGACGGATTCATCAACAACGCGCTCGGTCTGAAGGGCGCCCGGCTCATAGACTGGCTCGGTAACCCTCGCATTAACCTGTTCTCTGCGCTGATCGCCACCAGCTGGCGCCACATCGGCTACATCATGATCCTGTACCTGGCCGGCTTGAAGAGCGTCGACCCATCACTACGCGAGGCGGCCAAGGTCGACGGCGCCACCGAGGTCCAGACGTTCTTCAACGTGATCCTGCCGGTGATGGCCCCCATCAACGTAATCATCGTCGTCGTCACTGCGATCGAGGCTCTGCGCGCGTTCGACATCGCATTCATCATCAACCAGGGCAAGAACGGCCTGGAGCTCCTGTCCATCCTCATCACCAACAACAGCATCAGCGAAGCGAGCCTGGTCGGCTTTGGCTCGACCATCGCCGTTGTGCTGCTGGTGATCTCGCTCGGACCGATCATCCTGTTCCTCTCGCGAACGATGAGGTCGGTGGCATGAGCACGCTCGCGGCAACCACTCCGCGCCGCGCCGTCCGGGCGAAGCGTCCCCGCATCCGTCCGGCTCGAATCGCCCTTCACATATTCCTTGCCGCGATGGTCGTTTTGTGGCTGTTCCCATTGTTCTGGGCCGTCTACGCTTCACTGCGCCCGGTCGGCGAGACCATCACGAATGGGTTCGTCTCGTGGCCCAAGACCCTCAATTTGGCCAACTACACGAACTTCTGGACGCAGGCCGACCTGCCGTACTTCTACCTCAACACGCTGGTCATCGTCATTCCGGGCGTCATCTTCACGCTGTTGCTCGCATCGATGGTCGCCTTCTGCTGCACACAATTCAGCTGGAAGTTCAACCTGATCGTCCTGATGATATTCACCGCCGGAAACCTGCTCCCGCCGCAGGTCATCATCGTGCCTCTCTACTGGATCTACCTGAATACGCCGATTGCCAGCCTGGGATCAATCGACATCGGCAGGTTCTCGTTTGCGCTCTTCAGCGACAACACGTTGCTCTACGACCAGTACATCGGGATCATTCTCATTCACGTTGTGTTCCAGACGGGCTTCGCCACCTTCGTGCTCAGCAACTACATGAAGACGATCACGAAAGAGATCACCGAGTCGGCACTCGTGGACGGAGCCAACGTGCTGCGGATCTGGTGGAGCGTGGTCCTGCCGCTGTGCCGGCCGGCGCTGGCCGCGATGGGCACGCTGCTTTTCACCTTCATGTACAACGACTTCTTCTGGGCTTTGATCCTACTCAAGACGGGTGACAAGCGGCCGATCACCAGCGCTCTGAACAATCTCCAGGGCGAGTTCTTCGTCAACAACAACCTGATCGCCGCGGGCGCCCTCCTCGCCGCCATCCCACCGGTCATCGTTTTCATCGCTCTTCAGAAACACTTCGTCGCCGGCCTGACGCTCGGATCGACGAAGGGCTGAGGCGCTATGCCGTTTCGCGACATCGCCGAGGCGCGCCTCGGTCCCCACTCTCGTGTCTACGAGCACGGCTGGCAGTCATGGAGCCCGACCGGTGCGTATCCGGCCACGGCCACCTCACCGCGGCCGTCTGACGCGCGAGTCAACACCGTTCACTTCAGGGGTAGAGAGCTGCCCGCCGACGGCTTCCAGGCCGAGGGGCTCCTCGCGTTCGACCCGGGCGACGGAGGCCCCGTCCGGTTGTGGTCAGCGCCCGATGCATCGCGGGAGGTGCCCTCGATCCGGGCTCACGCGCGAAACGGGAGCCTCGTAATCTCGGCCGATTCCGGCGTGAAGGAGAGCTCCTATGAGAGCGGCCTCTGGGACGCGTTGGCGGCTTGGGCCGAGGACTTCGCGCGGAACGCAGGCGTCGGACCGCTGCACGCGCAGCCGCCCTTCTGGTGCAGCTGGTACCACTACTTCACCGAAGTTCGCGAGGAAGACATCCTGGAAAACCTGGCGGGAGCCGATTCACTCGGCCTCGATATCGGCGTCGTGCAGATCGACGACGGGTGGGAGGCGGAAATCGGGGACTGGCTCGAACGCTCGCCGAGGTTCCCTCATCCGCTCCCCGAGACCACCAAGCGGATCAAGGCCACAGGTCGTAGGGCCGGCATCTGGACAGCTCCGGTGCTTGTGGGCGAGAGAAGTCGCATCGCACACGAGCACCCGGACTGGCTCGTGCGCGGTGTCGATGCCGGCCGCAACTGGGATGAAGCCCTTTTCGCTCTGGACGTCACCCACCCCGACGCTGCCGCGTATTTGGTGCGCGTCTTCCGAACGTTGACGGAGTGGGGCTTCGACTTCTTCAAAGTCGACTTCATGTACAGCGGCGCGCTGGAAGGGGGTCGCCATGGCGACGCCGACGGGGTGGCGGCATACCGTCAGGCGCTGCGCCTGATCCGAGAGGCGATCGGGCCTGAGGCCACGCTGCTCGGCTGCGGCGCGCCAATCCTACCGAGCGTGGGCCTGGTCGACGTGATGCGAGTGAGTCCCGACACAGGACCCAACTACGAGCCGATGGCCGGCGACGTGGCCGTTCCGTCGCAGCGCTCCGCGGTCCTCGCCGGCCGTGCGCGGGCCTTTCAGCAGGGGCGATTCTGGATCAACGATCCCGACTGTCTGATCGTGCGCCCGGACGTGGAGCGGCGCGAGGAATGGGCCTTGCATGTCGAACGGTACGGCGCGCTGCGAGGGTCGAGCGATCGCCTGAAAGCTCTCGACGCTTGGGGGCTCGAGACCACGCGCCGCCTCCTGAACCCCGCTTCCATAGCACCGTTCGACCTGTCTGGACTCGAAGCGGCATGAGCGAAGCGCTGCTCGGGATCCGGCTGCCGCACATCGCCTATGGCGGCGACTACAACCCGGATCAATGGCCCGAGAGCGTTTGGGAGGAAGACATCCGGCTCATGCAGGAGTCGGGAGTCAACCTGGTCTCGCTCGGAATCTTCTCGTGGTCGCGTTTGGAACCGTCCGAGGGCAGGTTCGATTTCGAATGGCTCGACCGGATCATGGACATGCTGCATGAGGGCGGGGTTCGGGTCGACCTCGCGACCGCGACCGCATCGCCGCCGCCGTGGCTATCGCATGCGCATCCCGAGATGCTACCCATCACCGCTGACGGCGTGCGCCTCTGGCACGGGGCCCGCCAGCACTACTGCCCAAGCAGCCCCATCTACCGAAATGCGGCGGGGCGCCTGGTCGAGGCGCTCGCGACGCGTTACGCGCAGCATCCGGCGCTGGCGATGTGGCATGTGGGGAACGAGTTCGGGTGTCACGTTCCGGCGTGCTACTGCGACATCTCGGCCGAGGCATTCCGCGCATGGCTGCGGGAGCGATACGGCGACGTCGAGTCGCTGAACCGCGCGTGGGGAACCGATTTCTGGTCCCAGCGCTACTCCGACCTGGAGGAGGTGCTGCCGCCGCGGCGAACGCCGACCTGGCCGAATCCGAGCCAGCAGCTCGACTTCCATCGTTTTTCGTCTGACGCGCTCCTCGAGTGCTACGACCTGGAGCACGCCATCCTCATCGAGCACAGCCCCGGCGTGCCCGTGACCACGAACTTCATGCGCTTCTTCAAGCCGCTCGACTATTGGAAGTGGGCCGAGCACGAGGACGTCGTCAGCGACGACGTCTACCAGGACCCTGCCGACCCGGAGGCGGGCATGCGCGCGGCGATGGCCGGGGACCTGGTGCGCTCGCTCGGCCGCGGCCGCCCGTGGATCCTGATGGAGCAGACGAGCAACCGCGTCAACTGGCGTGATGTGAACGTGCCCAAGGCGCCCGGCCAGATGCGCCTGTGGAGCTACCAGGCGGTCGCTCGCGGTGCGGACGGCGTGATGTTCTTCCAGTGGCGGCAGTCACGCGCCGGCGCGGAGAAGTTTCACAGCGCGATGGTCCCGCACAGCGAGCCCGCGCATTCGCCCACCTGGCATGAGGTCGTCAAGCTTGGGACCGAGCTCGCGCGCCTGGATGACGTTTGCGGGACGCGCGTCCGCGCCGAGGTGGCGATCCTCCATGACTGGGAGTCGTGGTGGGCGCTCGAGCTTCCGTCCAAGCCCTCGAATCGAATCCGCCACGTCGACCAGCTGGAGTCCTACTACCGCCATCTGTTCGAAGGCAACCTGACCGCCGACTTCGCGCGTCCGTCCGACGACCTGTCGGGTTATCGGGTGGTGCTCGCGCCCACCGTCTATCTGGTGAGCGACGAGGCGGCGGCCAACCTCACCGCATTCGTGGAGGCCGGCGGCACCCTCGTCATGTCTTTCTTCAGCGGCATCGTCGACCCGTTCGAGCACATCCGGCTCGGCGGTTACCCGCAGCCGTTTCGGCGCCTGCTCGGCCTGGAGGTGATCGACTGGTTTCCACTCTCGGACGGCGAGGAGATCCAGCTCAAGTTCAACGACGGCATGCAGTCGAGAGCCGACCTCTGGAGCGAGCTCGTCACTCCCGCGGGAGCTGAGGTGCTGGCCAGGTTTGCCGGGTCCACCCTCGACGGGCAGCCGGCCGTCACCAGCCATGCCTACGGCAAGGGCCGCGCGATCTATGTCGCCACCCGGCCCGAGGCGACGGCGATGGGTCGGATCCTTCGGGCCGCTACCGCGCAGGCGGGCGTCAAGCCGGTGCTGGAAGCGCCCGCAGGCGTGTCGGCGGTGCGCCGGGCCGGGCCCCGCAGCTCGATCCTGTTCCTTCTCAACCATCGCGACGTGCCCGTGGACGTACCGGTGGACGATCCCGGGGTCAACCTGGTGGACGGCGCCGAGGTGCACCGCGGCCTGGTCCGGCTTGGCCCGCGTGGAGTGGCGGTCATACGCAAGGGCTGGTAGTTTCAAAACGCCCCGCGGGTGGAAGCTGATACTCGATAAAGATGAGCGATCCCAAGGTCGTGGCCTGCCCCAGATGTGGCCAGAAAACCCGCATCCTCGCCGCCGCCGAGGGCGTGCCCCACTGCCCGAAGTGCGGCGAGCCGCTGCCGTGGCTGGCTGAGAGCGGCGTGGCGGATTTCTACACGGTGGTCGAGAAGAGCCCGATTCCGGTGCTGATCGACTTCTGGGCCCCCTGGTGCGGGCCCTGCCGCATCGTGGCGCCGGCGGTGGAGAAGCTGTCGAACGAGCTGGCCGGCCGGCTGAAGGCCGTCAAGGTCAACA